>JBFHRB010000346.1:0-1721 GCA_041591915.1 Nitriliruptorales bacterium | reverse complement strand
CTCGAGCTCGTCGGGGTCCAGGGCGTTGCCGACCTGCCAGTGGCCCGCGAGGGCCGCGCGTGTCGATGCCGGGAGGTCCTGCTCCGCCTGCTGGGTCACCAGCACCAGCTCGACCCCGGGCAGGCGTGCGGCGGAGTCCACGAACCGCAGCGTGGCTTCCATGGCGTAGGGCGCGACGAACGCGTGCAGGGTCATGTGGACACCCTAGGGCTGGCGCGTCCGCCGCGACCCCGGGAATCGCGCGAGCGTCCGGCGAGCGTCCCGGCGCAGCCGAGGGGGTCGGTCGGTACCGTTCCAGCACCGCGAACCCCGAGCCTCGTGCAGCCGTGAACGTCGTCTTCGTCGAGCCGAACTTCCCGCGCAACCAGCGCGAGTTCGTACGCGCCCTGGCGTCGGTCGGGGCCAACGTCATCGGCGTGGGCGAGTCGCACCCCGACGGGCTCGACGGCGAGCTCAAGTCGTGGATGAGCCACTACCACCAGGTCCCCAACGTCACCGACGTCGACGGCATGACCCAGACGGTCAAGTGGCTGCAGGGCAAGGTCTGGGTCGACCGGCTCGAGGCCACGATCGAGTCCCACACCCTCGCGGCCGCGCAGGTGCGCGAGAACTGCACCATCCCCGGCACCTCGGTCCGCACGACCTGGCTGTGCCGCGACAAGCCCTCGATGAAGGAGGCGCTGCGCCAGGCCGGCGTCCCGACCGCGGCGTCCGCGGCCGTGGACACCGCGGAGGAGGCGTACGCGTTCGCGGAGCGGGAGGGCTACCCGCTGATCCTCAAGCCCCGCGCGGGCGCCGGCGCCTCCGGCACGATCCGGGTGGACAGCCGCGAGGACCTCGACCAGGCGCTGCGGTCCTTCGGTGCACCCTCGATCGCGATCGAGGAGTTCGTCGAGGGCCACGAGGGCTTCTACGACACCGTCACGGTCAACGGCCGGGTCGAGCTGGACTTCGCCACGCACTACTTCCCCAACGTGCTCGAGGCGATGCGGACGCGCTGGATCTCGCCGCAGTTCATCACGACCAACCGCATCGACTCGGCGCCCGACTACACCGAGGTGCGCGAGATGGGGCGCCGGGTCATCGAGGCGCTCGACATCGACACCTCGGCGACGCACATGGAGTGGTTCTTCGGGCCAAAGGGCCTGAAGTTCTCCGAGATCGGCTGCCGGCCCCCGGGCGTCGGGGCGTGGGACCTGTACTCGGCCGCGAACGAGTTCGACCTCTACCGCCAGTGGGCCCACGCGATCGTGCACGGCTCGGTGCCGGACCGGCCGTCGCGGCGCTACTCGGCCGGGATCATCGCGCTCCGCCCGGACCACGACGGGACCATCTCCGGCTACAGCGGGGTCGACGAGGCCCAGCGCCGCCACGGCGAGTGGGTCATCGACGCGCACTTCCCCGACCCGGGCACGCCGACGCAGGGCGTCGAGGCGGGGTACATGGCCAACGCCTGGGTGCGGATGCGCCACCCGGACTACGACCACCTGCGCCACATGCTGAACGAGGTCGGGGAGCTCGTCCAGGTCCACGCGTCGTGAGGCTGCCGTGCGCGTGATCCTCCACGGGCCCCAGCGGCCCACCCCGACCATCGACCGCACGATGGCCGACCTCGACGAGCACGGTCCCGTCGCGGCCGTGACCGCGGGCTGGCAGGAGCGTGAGTCCGACGTCAGCGAGCTGGACCGCGCACTCGGCGGGCGCGTGCGGCACCTGCGCCT
>JBFHRB010000345.1:0-1722 GCA_041591915.1 Nitriliruptorales bacterium | reverse complement strand
CCGATCAGGTCCTCAACGGCATCGCGGAGCAGGCGCAACGTTCACTTCCCGGTGTCGGCCCGCCCCCGAGCTGACAGACCCGAACATACGTTCGACCCGCGACACCGTCAACCGCCTCGTCCACAACGCGCGCACCCCGACACCCGCAGCGCAGCGACCGAACGCCCTACCGCACCGGCCGCAGCGTGGCGTCGAGCTCGCCGGCGTCCTGCCGCTCGCGCAGCACCGACAGGCGCCGGAAGTCGTGCGTCCGCTGCTGCTCGGTCAGACCGTGCTCCGCGATCGCGTCCCGCAGCTGCTCCGCCCCCGTGCGCACCCGCCACGCGGGCACGAAGCCGGGCACGCGCTCGCGGACCTTGTCGAACGAGACGCGGTAGGAGCGCGGGTCCCCCCCGGACTCGGCCGTGATGCGTGGCTCTGCGCCCACCACCTCGGCCACGAGCTCGGCGAGCTCGCCGATCCGCACGTTGTCCTCGGCCACGCCGATGTTGAAGGCCTCGCCGTGAACGGCCTCGCGCGGCGCCTCGAGCATCGCGACGAACGCCCGCGCGATGTCCTCGCAGTGCACGAGTGGTCGCCATGGCGTGCCGTCGCTCATGACCACGATCTCGCCCGTGGAGACGCCGGTCGCCACGAAGTCGTTCAGCACGAGGTCGGTGCGCAGACGCGGCGACCAGCCGTACGCCGTCGCGTTGCGGAGGTACGTCGGCGAGAAGTCGTCGTCGGCGAGCGCCGCCAGATCGCCCTCGACCGCGATCTTCGACTCGGCGTACACCGAGACCGGGTGCAGCGGGGCGGTCTCGTCCACGGGCACGCTCACGTCGGCCGCGCCGTAGACCGAGCACGAGGACGAGTAGAGGAACCGTCCCACACCGGCCTCCTTCGCCAGCCGCGCGAGCCTGGTCGAGGCGTGGTGGTTGATGTCGTGGGTGTGCTCCGGCGCGAGGTCGCCCATCGGGTCGTTGCTCAGTGCGGCGAGGTGGACGATGGCCTCGACACCCTCCAGCGCGTCGCGCTCCACGTCACGCAGGTCGCACGCGATCGTCGGCACCTCGGCCGGTGCGGGCCCGTGCACGCGCCCCGCGAACAGCCCGGTGTCGAGCCCGACCGCCTCGTGCCCGGCCTGCGCGAGCAAGGGCAGCAGCACCGCGCCGATGTAGCCCTGGTGGCCAGTGACGAGGACCCTCACGCTCCCACTCCCGTTCCGAGGATCGACGCGAGGTGGTCGGCGAGGCGCAGCGACTGCGCCACCACCGCGAGCGTCGGGTTCGCGAAGCCTACGGACGGGAACGTCGCCCCACCCGCGACGAAGACCGCATCGGTCCCGAAGACGCGGGCGTCGGCATCGACGACGCCGTCGGCGGGCGAGGCCGCCATCCGGGTCGTTCCCAGGTGGTGGAAGCCGCCGCCCCACAGCTCGGGCCCGCCCGAGCCGTACCTCGCGACGACACGGCCGACGCCGAGGCGCTCGAGCTCGTCGCCCAGCAGCTCCTGGGTGCGGGCGACGGTCCGCTCGTCCTCGGGGAGCCGGGCCCAGCGCAGTCGCGCCACAGGACGACCGTGCGCGTCCTTCGCCGTCCCGAGCGTCACGCGGGCGTCGGGATTCGAGGCGGGCTCGGTCATGGCCATGAGCGCGAAGTGGCCGGCCCCGACCACCTCCGGCCCCGCGCTCCTCCGACGACGGACCACGCCGAGGGCCGCCCGGCCGGCGTCCACCGGATG
>JBFHRB010000344.1:0-1777 GCA_041591915.1 Nitriliruptorales bacterium | reverse complement strand
GGTGGGGGCCGGGGAGGCGGCTCGCCTTGCTGACGTGGACATTTTTGATCTTTCCGATAGCGCCTGGGGCACCCTGACCCACGCCGAACTCGCCATTCACGGAGGGGATGGTTGGGAGCTTCGGAACGTGCGCCGGTCGCGTCTTGGCGACGGCCTTCGCCGGGGCCTTCGGAGCCGAACCGTTGCCCTGCGGCCAGCTCAACCCGTCCGGAGCCTCCTCGAGGCCGTCCAGCGTCCACGGGCGCTCGAACCCGCGCCGGAAGGCCCGGGCGAGGACCCCACCCTGGAACCCGTCGATGAAGCGGTGGTCGACGGTCGCGGTGATGGTCAGCTGCTTCTGCACGACGATCTCGCCGTCGACGACCTCGGCCCGGTCCTTGATGGCGCCGATGAGGACGTAGACCGGTACGCGCGCGAATGGCGTCGGTGGCACGAACGCCTCGTCGAGACCGAACATCCCGACGCTCGTGACGATGCAGCTGCCGAACGGGTAGGGCTCGAGCCCGAGGCTCTTCGCCTGCACGCCGAGCGAGCTGGTCAGCCAGCCCGTCAGCCACAGCACGGGGCGCAGCAGCCACGTCGGCAGGGCCTTGATGATGCCCTTCGACTTCTCCCAGTCCTCGTCGCCGCCGCGACGCAGCTTCTCGGCCCGCTCGCGCAGCTCGCGTGCGGTCTCGGCCAGGGTCTTGCGGTCGGCATCGTCGACCTTCGCCCTGGCGAGGTCGGAGCCGTCCTCCATGGCCACGAGGTAGGTGATGCCGACCTTCTCGTGCGGCTCGTAGCGACCGAGGACGATCCGGCCGTTGAGCGTCGGCTCCTCGGCCAGCGCCTGGGCGACGGCCTTGCCGACGAGGTGGGTCACCGTGACCTTCTCGCCGGTCTCCTCGCGGAGGTGGTCGATGTAGGAGATCGCGGGGCCGGCGTCCAGCGTCAGCTTCCCGTAGATGTTGCCCTCACGGGGCGGACGCCAGCTGGCGATCGCGAGCTTGCGGCGGGTGGTCATGGCCACGTCGGGGCTCCCCTCGAGCAGCGTCGACGGCGCGTCGACGGTGGTGTTGTCCGGCTGCCGTCAGAGGTAGAGGCCGGTGGCTCCGTCGCGGCGGGTCGACGCGATGGCGTGGACGTCGCGCTCGCGGATGATGAGGTAGCTGTCGCCCTGGATGTCGACCTCGATCGCATCCTCGGGCAGGTACAGCACCTCGTCACCCTGGTTCACGTTGCGCACGTGCGGCCCGACGCCGATGGCCTCGCCCCAGATGCCCTTGCGGTCCACGGACTTGGCCGTGGCGGGGATGAGGATGCCGCCCTTGGAGCGGCGTTCGGCGTCGTCCGGGATGGCAACGAGGACCCGGTCGCCCGTGACGGCGACGGATCGACGAAGCTCGGTGACGTTGTCTGCGGCAGGCATGGGCGGAAGCGTACCGGCCGGGCCCCCGCGTCTCGGCGAGTGTGCGGATGCGCGCACGCGACCACCGAGGCTCGGAGCAGCCGCGCGGTTAGTGTGGTTGGCACCCGCTCCCCACGAGGCCGCCTTGCCCGTCGCGCCGCTCGCCGTGAGCGTGCTCGCCGTCACGCTCGCCGTGATCGGGGTCGCGCTCGGCATCGCGCTGGTGGCGCTGGCGGTGTGGCTCGTGCGGCAGAACCAGCCGCACAACCCCTTCGACGGCCACCAGCACCCCGCTGACCCGAGCCACCCGCTCGTCGCGGCTCGTGCCGAGGCGGGCGCGTTCGAGGGCCTGAGCGAGGAGCAGGTGCGTGCCGCCGCCGACCGGGCGCT
>JBFHRB010000343.1:0-1993 GCA_041591915.1 Nitriliruptorales bacterium | reverse complement strand
TCCACCTTCATGATCACGGTGGTCGACCAGGCCAAACCCTGGTTCACGCCGAGGAGGACGTTGGCCGCGACGATCCACGACCAGCTCGGCGCGAACATCACCATCAGCGGCACCGGGATTCCGGCCAGCCATCCCGCGACCAGGATCGGCTTGCGCCCGAAGCGGTCCGAGAGCTGACCGGCCAGCAGGTTGGCGAGCGCCTTCACCAGCCCGAACGACCCGATGAAGGAAAGGGCGGCCGCCTTCGAGACGAGCCCGAACTCCTCCTCCGCGATCAACGGAACGATCGCTCGTTCGAGCCCCACCATGGCGCCGACGAACGCGTTCACCGCGACGAGGAGCCAGAATTGGCCCCAGTTGGCGCGCAGCCCGAGCGTCGGGGCCGGACCTCGCGTCACGAGGTCGTATCCCTCCGCGTCGCTAGTCGACCGTTACCGGGGCGGGGCCAGCGCGCACCTCGCGCACGGGCGCCTCCGGGCGGCGGCGGACCTGCCACTGCCGCCACAGGAGGTAGATCGCCGGAATCACGACGAGCGTGAGCACGGTGGCGGTCAGCATCCCACCCACCATCGGCGAGGCGATCCGCTTCATGACGTCAGCCCCCGTGCCGGTGCTCCACAGGATCGGCATCAGCCCCGCGATGATCGCCGTGACGGTCATCAAGACGGGCCGCAGCCGCTCGAGAGCGCCCTCCCGCACGGCGTCGACGACGTCTACGGGGGTGCGCATGCGTCCCTCGAGGCTCCGCCGGTGGAACGCCTCGTCCAGATAGATGAGCATCACGACCCCCGTCTCGGCGGCGACCCCGGCCAGCGCGATGAAGCCGACCCACACCGCCACGCTCGTGTTGTAGCCGAGCAGCCAAAGGAACCAGATGCCCCCCACGAGCGAGAAGGGAAGCGCGAGCATGACGATCAGCGACTCGGTGATCCCCCGGAAGTTGAGGTACAGGAGGAGGAAGATGATCCCGAGCGTGACCGGCACGACGACCCGGAGCCGCTCCTTCACCCGCTGCATGAACTCGTACTGGCCGCTCCACACGAGCGAGTAGCCCGTTGGAAGCGACAGCTGACCCTCCACCGTGCGCCGCGCCTCTTCTACGTAGCTGCCGACATCCACCCCCTCGATGTCCACGAAGACCGTGGAGACGGGGAACGCGTTCTCGGTCTTGACGGCCATCGGACCCTGCACCGTCTCGACGGACGCGACCTGGCCGAGTGGGATCTGGGTGCCGTCCATCGCCGGGATCAGGACCTCGCGAAGCTTGTCCACATCGTCGCGCAGCTCGCGCGGGTAGCGGACGTTGACCTCGTAGCGCTCGCGTCCCTCGACGGTCAGCGTGGCGCTCATCCCGCCGACCGTGGCCATGATCGCGTCGTGGATGTCGCCCACGTTGAGGCCGTACCGCGCCGCCTCGCGGCGGTCGACCTCGATGTCGACGTAGAACCCGGAGACGCCGCGCTCTGCGAATGCGCTCCGGGTGCCGGGCACGCCGCGCATGATCGTCTCGACCCGCTCGCCCAGCGCCTGGAGCGTGTCGAGGTCCGGACCGAAGACCTTGACGCCGACCGCCGTCCGGACGCCTGTGGCCAGCATGTCGATCCGCCCCTTGATCGGCATCGTCCAGGCGTTGGTGACGCCGGGCAGGGCGACCGCGCGGTCCATCTCGCGGATCAGCCGGTCGTAGCTCATCCCCGGCCGCCACTCGCGGGTCGGCTTCAGCGTGATCGTCGTCTCGAACATGTCAAGCGGCGCCGGGTCGGTGGCCGTCGCGGCCCGGCCTGTCTTCCCCAGAACCCTCTCGACCTCGGGAAACGAGGCGAGCACCGAGTCCTGGTAGCGCATGATCTCGCGCGCCTGGGCGATCGAGACGCCCGGTACCGTGGTCGGCATGAAGAGGATCGACCCCTCGTGCAGCTCGGGCATGAACTCGCTGCCGAGCCGCTGCCAGGGGAAGATCGTCGCGACGAGGACGACGACCGCCGCTCCCACC
>JBFHRB010000342.1:0-1998 GCA_041591915.1 Nitriliruptorales bacterium | reverse complement strand
TGGCGGAGCCCCGCTCCCACGCGGATGACGAAGTGGGCGAGGTCGTGGAGGGGACGGTCCACGGGCTCTGCGCTCTCCCAGTCGAGGAGGTAGAGCGTCCCGTCGCCACGCGCCAGCAGGTTCCAGGGTGCGAGGTCGCCGTGGACGACCGCGCCGAGATCGTGCAGGGCCATGCACGCGCGGAGCGCGAGCTCCACGTCCTGCGCCGGGCGGACATCCGGCGGCAGGGCGTTCATCACGAGCACCTCGTGCCCCTCCCAACCACCGTGATGGATGACCTCCGGCACCTGCAGCGGGCCGCCAGCCCCGACGACCCGCTCCAGCCAGGCCGCCTCTCGCGCCGGCTCCGGGTCGCCTGACGGACCGAGCTTGACGACGGCCACGAGGCGGCCACCGCCGGCGAACCCGACGATCCATCGCCCGGCACCCGACGACGGCTGCGCCGCGATGCCCGCGGTCGGCAGGTCGAAGGCTGACGCGAGGGCGCGTGCGTCGAACGGGGGCGCGTCGGCGCTCGGCAGGCGTCCGGAGCGGACGAGCGGTCGCACCACGTGGCCGGCGAGCTCAGCGAGCCGACGGTTGGGTCGGTAGATGCCGAGGGCGGCCGCGTCGTCGCCGAGCCAGCGCAATGCGGTCGGGGCCGATGGCTTGAGCGGGACGCTGCGCCAACCGTCACCTGCCACGGCGCAGCCCGGGCCGGGGCCTACGCTTGGACCTCCGAGCAGCCCTGGAGCCCATGCCGCCGCCGTCGGACGTCGTGACTCGGTGACCGCCCTCCACATCGCGGTCGCCGGACCGGCCCGTCTCGAGGCGCTCGCCCCGCTGCTCGACGACCCCGTCCCCGCCGGTCTGTCGTCCCCCGCCGGCGGCACGCCCGTGACCCAGCTCTCCGCTGCGTACCTCCGCGCGGGGCATCAGGTCTCCCTGCTCACGTTGGCCGACCCGGTGGTCGACCCGATCGTTCTGCGCGGCCCGGGGCTCACCGTGCACATCGGAACGTACCGACCTGCTCGCCGTGCCCGTGACGCCTTCGCGGCGGAGCGCGGGGCGATCGTGGACGCGGCGAGGGCCTCGCGCGCGGACGTCATCCACGCCCACTGGACGTACGAGTTCGCGCTGGGCGCACTCGCCAGCGGCACACCGACGATCGTCACGGCCCGGGACTGGGCACCGACGATCCTCCGGCTGCAGCCCCATCCCTACCGGGTCGTGCGCCTGGGGATGAGCCGCGCGGCGCTCCGACGGGCCTCCCACGTGACGGCGACCTCGCCCTACCTGCGCGACCGCGTGGGCCGCTGGGCCCGTGGCGAGGTCACACTCGTCCCGAACGCCCTCGACGACGCACACGTCGTCAACGATGCCCCGCGCCCGTCCGAGACGGACGAACCGGTGATCGTCTCGATCAACAACGGCTGGGACCGTCGCAAGAACGTGGCCACGCTGCTCGAGGCCTTCGCCGAGGTCGGCCGGCGCGTCCCCGGCGCGTCGCTCGTCCTGATCGGCACCCCGTACGGCGCAGGTGAGGCGGCCGAGGCCTGGGCGCGCGACCGGGGCCTCGGCGCGCGGGTGGAGTTCGCCGGCCGCCTGCCACACGCCGACGCCATGGAGCGGCTCGCGGCCGCCGACCTGCTGGTCCATCCGTCGCGCGAGGAGTCCTTCGGGATGACGCTCGTCGAGGCGATGGCGCGCGGCACGCCCGTGGTCGCTGGCCGCGACAGCGGCGCCGTGCCGTGGGTCTGCGCCGAGGGCCGGGCCGGCGCCCTCACGGACGTGGGCGACGCGGGCGCGCTGGCGACCACCATCGTTCGGCTGCTCGAGGACCCGCCGCGTCGGGCGGCACTGGCCGAGGCGGGACTCGCGAACGTCCAGCACCGGTTCACGCTGTCGCGCGTCGTCGACCAGTACGTCACCCTGTTCGAGCACGCGATCGAGGAGGCACGGTGACCCTGTTCCTCCTCGTCGGGCTCGCCGCGGCCGCACTCGTAGGCGTGGCGTTCC
>JBFHRB010000341.1:0-2149 GCA_041591915.1 Nitriliruptorales bacterium | reverse complement strand
GGCAAGACCCAGTCGTTGCTCTCGATGTACCGCCACGAGCACCTGATGCCGCTCGTCGAGCGGCTCGGGGTGGCCGACTACTTCTGCCGGATCGACGGCCTGCGCGGCGAGGGTGGTGGCCGCAAGGCGACCCACCTCGAGGTCCATGCGCTGAAGGTGGCCGAGCAGCTCCACGACGCACCGTCGGAGATCCTCATCGTGGGCGACGCGCTCGACGACGCGCACGCCGCCAATTACCTCGGCGCGACGTGTGTGCTCTACGACGGCGGGTCGCACCCGGTCGAGGAGCTCCGCGAGGCCGGGGTGCCGGTCGCGCACACACTGCTGGAGGCGCTGGACCTGGGCGGGGTGTAGTCCGGGATCCCTACGGCGTCGCGAGGACGGCAGCGCCGAGCTCGGGGTCCTGGGGGAGCGGCGCCGCACCCGCGAACCTCAGCCCGACCGGGCCGGGGTCGCCTGCCTCGATGCGCACGCCGAGCGGAGCGCCGGGCCAGGCGACGTCGAGGCCGCCATCCGCCCGGGTGACCTCGGCCCCCAGCAGGGTCCAGAGACGGTGCGCCTCGTCGAGGTCGGGGTGGCGGAGGACGGGCCCGAGGAGCCTCGCCCCGTCGGCGGGCGGCGGCTCGATGTCGACGTCGTGGCGCGCGGCCCACTCCTCGTCGCTGTGGCGGGCCCAGGCGATCTGCACGATCAGGCCGCCGACCTGGGACGGACGCAGGAAGCCCTCGTGCCAGTAGTCGTTCGAGGTGTCGATGTCGATGACGTCGAAGCCCTGCGCCTCGACGATCGATGCGGCCTCGCGGACGTCCGCGACCTTGAGCGTCAGGTGGTGGACGCGGCTGCCGTGCTTGCCGAGGAAACGTCGGACGAAGTTCGCGTCGGGGTCGGGCGCGGTCTCCGAGGGCTGGATCAGCTCGAGCTTCGCGCCACCGCTGAAGCGGTACTGCCGCGAGCGGAAGTAGCCCTTGGCGTGGAACCACGAGCAGGTCCGGCCGCCGAGCTCGTCGTTCCAGCGACGGTGCGCGACATCGAAGTCGGGCACGGCAACGGCGACGTGGTCCGGGGTGGCGTCGAGGCGGTCGGCCACGGTGGGATCCTCGGGGTCGGCTGGCGGTCGTGGGCACGGTAGCCAGTAGCCTCGTCGGCACCGCTGTCCGTCAGGGAAGGTGCGAAGTGTCCGACACCGTCGTCCGCTACGAGGTGACCGACAAGGTCGGTGTCATCACGATCGACCGTCCTGACAAGAAGAACGCGATGAGCACCGCGGTCTTCGACCAGCTCGGTGAGCGGGCACGCGAGGCGGCGGCGGACCCGGCGTGCGGGGCCGTGCTGGTCCACGGTGCTGGCGGCAACTTCTCGAGCGGCATCGACCTGTCCGTGTTCGCCGAGCAGTCGGCGGGCGGTGGGATCTCCGAGGAGTTCATCGTCCGGCTCCAGGATTCGTTCAACGCGTTCGAGGACATCGCCAAGCCCGTCGTCGCCTACATCGAGGGCTACTGCTTCGGGGGCGGCATCCAGCTCGCGCTCGCCTGCCACCTGCGCATGACGCACCCGGACGCCGTCATCTCCGTGCTCGAGACGCGGTGGGGGATCGTGCCCGACCTCGGCGGGACCCAGCGCCTCGCCAGGCTGGTCGGTGCGGGACGGGCGCTCGAGCTCGCCATCACGGCGCGCAGGATCAGCGGCAAGGAGGCGCTCGACCTCGGTGTCTGCGAGCTCGAGGCGACGTCGACCGACGAGGCCTTCGACTACGTCGCCAGGCTGGCGAAGGGGCCGGCCGCAGTGCGCCGCCTGCCGAAGCTGGTGCGGGACAACTTCGCGGTCTCGCGCGACGAGGCGCAGGCCAACGAGCGTGCCGTGCAGCTGCTCAACCTCACGGGGCATGACTTCAAGGAGGCCGTGACGGCCTTCCTCGAGAAGCGCGACCCGGAGTTCACGGGGGAGTAGGGGCGGGGCCCGCGGAGGGGTACGCTCGGACCGAACGGATGTTCGGCCGGCGTGTCGTGATCGGGAGGCCGTCGTGAGCGCGGCGAAGCATCGCAGCGAGGTCGCCGAGCCGATCCTGCACGCCGACATGGACGCCTTCTTCGCGAGCGTCGAGCAGCGTGATGACCCGTCGCTGCAGGGCAAGCCCGTGGTCGTCGGGGGG
>JBFHRB010000340.1:0-2190 GCA_041591915.1 Nitriliruptorales bacterium | reverse complement strand
GCTGTACCGCGAGGTGATCGCGATGGGCGTGGAGCACGGCGTGCTCGACGTCGAGGACGCCGGGCGCGCCGCCGAGGAGATGCGGACCGTCATCGACGGCACCTTCGTGCTGTGGCTGCAGGACGCCGACTGTCAGGCGAGCCACGCCCCGGCGCGAGAGCGGTGCGTCGCGATGCTGCGGACGTTGCTCGGGGCCCGGTAGCCGCGCGGCGAGACACGCCGCCCGCCCTCTGGGACACTCGCAGGCGGGAGCGGGGGGCTCCGATGCAGCTGACGATGGCGATCATCGGCGCGCTGGGCGCGCTGGCATGGCTCGGCATGAACGTCAACGGCGCATGGGTGACGGCGCGCGTACCGGTGCTGTCGCGGCGTCGCGCACCCACCCCCGAGGACTGGCCCTCGGTCGCGGTCGTCTTCGCGGCGCGCGACGAGGCGAGCACGATCGAGCCGGCCCTGCGGTCCGTCCTCGCCACGGACTACCCCGACCTCGAGGTCGTCGCGGTGGACGACCGGTCGGTGGACGGCACGGGCGAGATCATCGACCGCATCGCAGGCGAGGACGCCCGACTGACGCCTTTGCACGTCGACGCGCTGCCCGACGGTTGGCTCGGCAAGACGCATGCCTTGCGGCAGGGCTTCGAGGCGACCACGGCCGACTACGTGGTCTTCACCGATGCGGACGTGCACCTCGGCCCTCACATCCTGCGCGACGCCATGGCGATCGTGCTCGACGAGCGCCTCGAGCACCTGACCATGATCCCGCGTTTCGTCGCGCGCGGTCCGCTGATCGGGGCCTGGACCGCGGCGTTCACCGATGGGTACGCCGCCCGCGGTCGCGGCAGCCGCCGCATCACGCATCCGACCGACGGCCCGGCGTTCGGCTTCGGGGCGTTCAACCTCGTCCGTCGTGAGGTCTTCGCCACGAGCGAGGGGTTCGAGTGGTTCCGCCTCGACGCGCTGGATGACGTCGCGCTCGGCGAGGTCATGCGTCGGGCCGGGGCGCGACGTGGGTTCCTCGTCGCCGACGAAGGGCTCGAGGTCCAGTGGTACGCACGCTTCCTCGATGCACTACGCGGGGTCGAGAAGAACGGCTTCGGTGCCCTCGCGGGCTATCGCCTGTCCCGTGCGATCGCGTTCTTCCTGACGCTCACCGTGGTGCTCCTGCTCGGGCCGGTGCTCGCACTCGTCCAGACGCGGTGGACGCTGTGGCCCGTCGTCGCCGCGGCCGGCCTTGCGCTCGTCGCCTTCCAGCTGCTCGCGGCCCTGCGGTTCCAGCGACCGCTCCTGCACGGACTCCTGACGCCGCTGGCGATCGTCGCCATGGGCCCCGCGCTGCTCCGGGCCGGCATCCTGGCGACCAGGCGCCGGGGCGTGGTCTGGCGCGACACGCTCTACCCGCTCGAGGAGCTGCGGGCGGGTCGGCGCGTCTCGTTCCCCTAGCCCTACGCCACCCGCTCGAACACCGCGGCGAGGCCCTGGCCCCCGCCGATGCACATCGTCTCCAGCGCGTAGCGCCCCTCGCGGCGGTCGAGCTCGCGCAGCATCGTCGTCAGGATCCGGCAGCCCGTCGCGCCGACCGGGTGCCCGAGCGAGATCCCCGAGCCGAGCGGGTTCAGGCGCTCGTCGTCCATCGAGATGCCCCACTCGGCCAGGACCGCCAGCGCCTGGGCGGCGAACGCCTCGTTGAGCTCGATGAGGTCGAGGTCGCCGAGCTCGAGCCCCGCCCGACCCAGCGCCGCCTCGGTGGCAGGCACGGGGCCGATGCCCATGCGCGCGGGCTCGACCGCGCCGAGGCCCCACGAGACCAGCCGCGCGAGCGGGCGCAGCCCGAGCGCCTCGGCCGTCTCGACCGAGGCGACGAGGCAGGCCGACGCGCCGTCGTTCTGGCCCGAGGCGTTGCCGGCGGTCACGGTTGCGTCCGGGTCGATCCTGAGTCTGACCGGACGCAGGGTCGCGAGCTTCTCGAGGGTGGAGTCGGGACGGACGTGCTCGTCGGTGTCGTGGACCTGCGTGTTGCCCTTCCGGTCGGTCACCTCGACCGCGACGATCTCCTCGGCGAACCTTCCGTCCTGCTGCGCCGCGGCAGCCCGGTGGTGCGAGGCGTCGGCGAGGCGGTCCTGGTCCTCGCGGGAGATGCCGTACTCGGCGCGCAGGTTCTCGGCGGTCTCGAGCATCCCTCCCGCCACCGGG
>JBFHRB010000339.1:0-2239 GCA_041591915.1 Nitriliruptorales bacterium | reverse complement strand
TGGTAGACGAAGCCAACGGTCAGGGCCGACACGAACGGCCCGCGACGCTCGAACACCCCGACGATGCGGACGAGCTCGTACGCGAGCACGGCCATCACCGGGTAGATGCTGATGATGTAGAGCGGCAGCCGGTCCCACAGGAACTGCACCGTGAACTGGTTGTGCACGAAGATGAGGCCGGTCTGCTCCATCAGCCCGAACTTGTCGGGGAAGTAGAGCGGCGGCTCGACGATCACGAGGTACGCGATCGCCGCGATCCAGAGCGCGAGCACCGTCGGGTCACCCTGCCGGCGGCGCCGCACGGCGTGGATGAGCGACAGGACGGCCCCGGCGAAGATCGCCCACTCGAGCACTGGCATCGTGAAGTGGTCGAGCCCGAACGGGTTGTGCAGGTTGAGGACGGCGTTGGCCGTGTCGCAGCCGAAGTCGCCCATCTCCGCCGCGAGGCGCTCGAAGTCCGGTGAGCAGGGACCCGGCATCAGGCGACCCCCGCCGTCTCGCGCACGCCCGAGGCGTACCAGTGCGCGACGTCACGGCCCTCGTCGTACGCGCCGAGCCACTCGTCGGCGAACTCGGGGAGCGGCTGGTGCGTCGGGTCGTGCCCCGGCACCTGCGACTTGACCAGCCCGATCGCCATGCGCAGCAGCTCGCCACCGGTCGCGCACTCGAACGCCGTGCCGTAGCCACCCTCCCGCACGCGCTTGCCCAGGAACGGGAGTCGGACCGCGATCTCGCGGCGGTACATCCGCGACGGCAGCGCGCGGGTCACGTCGATGACGTGGTCCTCCTGCGGCACGGTCTCGGCGAAGCTCGCAACGATCCGCCCGTAGGTGCCCACGGCGTGGGAGAAGATCTCGGGGAGGTTGCGGAAGCGGTACTTCTCGTCGTCGACGATGTGGCGGAAGATGATCAGCGCCGAGCTGCGGTGCTCGACCTCCTCGACGAAGTGCCACATGAACAGCGACGCGACGCGGTCGTCGCCGGGCTCGTAGAGCACCTCGTGGTGGTCGAGGAAGAGCTTGAAGATCGGGGTGAAGGTCGCCTCGAGGTCGGCCGTGTACGCGAGGTTGAACTCGATCGGCTTGGTCTCGAGCAGCTCGTCGAACGCCGCGACGGCCTCGTCGACGGTCTCCTGCACGCGCGGGTAGCGGCGGATGAGCGCCGCGATGTGGCGCCGGTGCATGCGCGCGTGCTGGCCCTCCTGGCGCATGAAGGCCTCGGCCTCCTCGAGCACCTCCGGGTCCGTGATCAGCGGCATCGCCTTCTTGAGGCTCGCGACCACGAACTTCTCGAACGCGATGGCGAGCACGCCGACGGCGTTGCACATGATCGCGAACTCGGGGTTCTCCGGGTTCCACACGAACGGCACGTCGTCGCCGTCGAAGTCGAACGGGATCTTGCGGATCTGGAGGTCGGTCACGGTCACTTCCCCTCGTCAGGCCCCGGACGCGGAGCCCCCTCTGAGCCTGACCATACACGGCAGGCTCCCGTGTATGGTCACCGGGGCAGGGCCCCCGCCCGGAGCGCGCACACGGACGCGCGGCCGGCGGTGGCCGACGGAGGAAGAGATGCGCCGACACGGCTGGGCGGGCGACCCGCCACGTGACGAGGGCGAGGCACGGCGCCGCATCCTGGCCGCGGCCATGCGATGCGTCGACCGGCAGGGCCCCCTCGAGGCGAGCCTCTCCGACGTCGCCGCCGAGGTCGGCGTGACGCGGCAGACCGTCTACCGCTACTACGCCAGCACCGACGAGCTCTTCTCGGCCCTCGCGCAACTCACGGCCGACGAGTTCATCGGCCGCGTCGTCGAGCACATGTCCCGCTTCGACGACCCGGCGACCGCAACGGTGGAGGGCCTCGCGTTCACGATCGAGGCCATCCCTGACGAGACCTACCTCGGCCTCCTCCTGCGGACCGGCGACGCGTTCACGCGCGGCATCGTGTCGGAGGTCGCGATGGACTTCGGCCGATCACTCCTGCGCCGCACGCACATCGACTGGGAGCAGCTGGGCTACGACGACGCCGAGCTGGACGAGCTGGTCGAGTACCAGCTGCGACTCATCCAGTCGCTGGCGGTCACCCCGATCGCGCCCTCGGGTGAGCCGCGGACCGGCCCGCAGCTGCGGGCCTTCCTGCGCCGTTGGCTCGGCCCGGCCATCACCCCCTCGTCCGCTCTCCGACGCGGGCGCGAGGCCTCAGTCGCGGGCGCGACCTAGGGCTGCCCGCTCAGGCCTCACCC
>JBFHRB010000338.1:0-2246 GCA_041591915.1 Nitriliruptorales bacterium | reverse complement strand
GGGACGTCGTCGAGACGCAGGACGCCCGCCCGCATGGCGTCGGACGCGTCATGCGCGAGGTAGGCGATCCGGTCCGCGTAGCGCAGGACCCAGCCCTCCGGCGTCTCCGGCGGCGGGTCGATCTTCCAGGAGTGCGCACGGATGCCGTCGAGCACCTCGTACGTGAGGTTGAGGGGCTCGAGCTTCTTGAGGATCCGCAGTGACTGGACCGAGTGGAGCCACTCCCCGTACGGACTCGTCTTCTCGACGAACGGCGTCAGCGCATCCTCGCCCGTGTGCCCGAACGGCGAGTGGCCGATGTCGTGGGCAAGGCACATCGCCTCGGTGAGTGACTCGTTGAGGCCGAGGGCGCGAGCGATCGCTCGTCCGACCTGGGCGACCTGCAGCGTGTGCGTGAGTCGGGTGACGTAGTGGTCGCCGTCGGGGTTGATGAACACCTGGGTCTTGTGCTTGAGCCGCCGGAAGGCCTTGGCGTGCGTGATGCGGTCACGGTCACGCTCGAAGCAGGTCCGGTAGGGGTCCTCTGGCTCCTCGATCGCGCGACCCCTGGACTTCGACGCGAGGGTCGCGGCCGGTGCGAGGAGCTCGGCCTCGCGGGCCTCGCGTTCCTCGCGCGTGTACCTCAGGAAGTCGGACATGCGTGGTGCCTCGGAGGGGGAAGGTCGACGGACAGTTTGGCCCAGCGGGGGCGGGCTCGCTGCGCCTGCGCGCTGGACGGGTGGACGACGGCGCCGCTAGACGATGCCCTCGGCCGCCAGCTCGCCGGGCGCGGGGCCGCCGTGCCGTCGCCACGGGGGCCCCTGCGCCTCCCCCGTGATGATGCGGCGGCGGATCCGGCCGGACACGGCGTCGATGACGAGCACCGTCAGGATCGTCGCGATCAGGACGGTCCCGGCGGCCGGGAAGTCCCGGAACTTGAGGAAGCCGCTGAGCTTGGCGCCCACCCCACCGGCGCCGACGAGGCCGAGGATGGCCGACGCGCGGATGTTGATCTCGAACCGGTAGAGCCAGTAGGCCACGATCGTCGGCAGGACCTGGGGCGCGACGCCGTAGCGGAGCCGGGCGATGGCACCGCCACCGGTCGCGCGGATCGACTCGACCGGGCCGTCGTCGATGCCCTCGATCACCTCGGTCGACAGCTTGCCGAGCGTGCCGATCGAGTGGATGCCGACGGCGAGCACGCCGACGAACGGCCCCAGACCGACCATCGGGATGAACAGGATCGCCAGCAGCAGCTCCGGGAAGGCGCGGATCGCGCTGAGCAGGAACCGCGTCGGCGCCCCGACCCAGCTCGAGGTCAGGTTGCGGGCGGCCAGGAACGCGAGGACGAACGAGAAGGCGGCGGCGATGAGGGTGCCGACCCATGCGATGTAGAGGGACTCGACGATCGCCGCCATGACCTCGCCGATGCGCGCGGCCTCGGGCGGCACCATCTCACGCAGGATGGCCCAGATCTGACCGGGCGCGCTCAGCAGCCTGGCGGGCGAGAACTCGAGCCCCCACGCGGACCACAGGAACGGGACGAGTATCGCGAGCGTGAGGCCCCATCGGTACAGCTGGTGCGAACGGGGCTCGACGGGGCGGCCGTCGGGCGTCGTCTTCACGGGGGTCGTCGTGGCACCCATCAGACGAGTCGCTTCCGTGCCACGGCCGAGACCTGCTCGAGCACCATCACGATGGCGAGGGTCACGAGCACGATCACCATCACGTTGCCGTACTGGAAGAACTGGCGGTAGCGGTCGAGCGGCTCACCGACACCGCCGGCGCCGACGAGGCCGAGCACGACGGCCGCACGGATCAGCAGCTCGAAGATGTAAAGGGCGTAGGCCACGTAGTCGGGCAACACCTGGGGGAAGACCGAGGTCTTGACCGCCAGGAACCAGTTCGCCCCCGTCGCCCGGGCTGCCTCGTAGGGGCCGGGGTCGATGTTGTCGATGGTCTCGCTGAAAAGCTTGGCCATGATGACCATCGAGAAGACCGTCAGCGCGATGGCGCCGGCGAAGGCGTTGAAGCCGACGGCGACGGTGAAGATCATCGCCCAGAACAGGTCGGGCATCGTGCGGAGCACGTTCATCACGAGCCGGTCGACGGCCAGGGTCGCCCGGGTCGGCGAGGTCGCCGACGACGCCAGGAAGGCGATGGGGATCGCGAGCAGGCACCCGAGGACCGAGCCGACGATCGCGGTCTGGATCGTCTCGAGGTAGGGCTCGACGAGGTTGTCGGCGATGGCCCAGTTCGGCGGCCAG
>JBFHRB010000337.1:0-2302 GCA_041591915.1 Nitriliruptorales bacterium | reverse complement strand
GTCGCGGCCCTGCTCGAGAACCAGCTCGCGAGCATCACCCCGGACGGGTACGAGGTCGTCGACCTCGACGGCAGGGCCGTCGAGCCCCACGCCTACGAGGTGACCTGGGACCTCTCCGCCGCGGAGAAGCAGGGCTACGACACGTTCATGCTCAAGGAGATCCACGAGCAGCCGGAGGCGGTCCGGGAAACGCTCCGGGACCGGCTGCGCGACGGCGAGCTCCACATCGACGAGCTCCGCATCGACGAGCACGAGCTCGGGCGCGTCGACAAGGTGTTCGTCGTGGCCTGCGGGACCTCGCTGCACGCCGGCATGGTCGCCAAGCTCGCGATCGAGCACTGGGCCGGCATCCCCGTCGAGGTCGAGGTCGCGAGCGAGTTCCGTTATCGCGACCCCATCCTCGATCCGCACACGCTGGTGATCGCGATCTCGCAGTCCGGCGAGACCGCCGACACGATCGCCGCGGCCGCGCACGCCCGTGACCAGCGCGCGCCGGTGCTCTCGATCGTCAACGTCGTCGGCTCGACGCTCGCCCGCGAGGCGGACGCCGTCTTCTACACCCACGCCGGCCCCGAGGTGGCCGTCGCCTCGACGAAGGCGTTCACGACGCAGATCGTCGGTTGCCTCGTCACCGCGCTGTACCTCGCGCAGGTGCGCCGCAAGATGTTCCCGTCGGAGGCGACCGACATCTTCCAGCGCCTGATGGCGATCCCGGACCTCTTGAAGCAGGTCCTCGAGGTGGACGAGCAGGTCCGCGACCTCGCCGAGCGCTATCGGGACGTGCACTACACGATGTTCATCGGCCGCCACACCGGCCTGCCGATCGCCTACGAGGGCGCACTGAAGCTCAAGGAGATCAGCTACCTCCACGCCGAGGCGTTCCCCGCCGGCGAGATGAAGCACGGGCCCATCGCCCTGATCGAGGACGGGTCGCTCGTGATCGCGCTCGCCCCGGCGGGCCACGTCTTCTCGAAGATGGTCAGCAACATCCAGGAGGTGAAGGCGCGCGGTGCCGCGGTGCTCGCGATCGGCACCGATGGGTCGACGGCCGACCTCAAGGAGCACGCCGATCACATCGTGACGTTGCCGGAGGCCTCACACGAGCTGGCCGCACCGATCCTCGCGGTCGTGCCACTGCAGCTCTTCGCCTACCACGTCGCCATGGCGCGAGGCGCGGACGTCGACCAGCCGCGCAACCTCGCCAAGACGGTCACGGTCGAGTAAGCAGGTCCCCACCGCCGCCGGTGACGGCGGCCTGAGCCGGGAGGGCAGCGTGGACGTCGTCGTCGCGCCAGCGCCGGGCTCACGGCCCGGGGCGCTGTCCCTGCTCGACGCCGAGGCGGCCCGTCGCGGGGATCGCGCGGCCGTCGACGCGGGCGAAACCTGGGCCGGCCTGATGGAACGCGCAGCGGGCCACCTCGCCCGTGGCGTCGTCGACCTGGCGGGCCACGGGTACGGCCTGCGCGTCGCCATCGTCGTCGGCAAGGGCAACAACGGAGGGGACGGTTGGGCCGTGGCCAGGCGGCTGAGGCGGTACGGGGCGCAGCCGTGGGTGGTCTCCGTGCCCCCGCTCGACGTCGAACTGCGAGATGAGGCGTCGCAGAACCGCGCACGCTGGCGTGCATCGGGCGGCCGGACCTCGACGCTCGAGGAGCTCGACCTCGCCCTGGGTTGGGCTGACATCGCCGTGGACTGCCTGCTCGGGACCGGCGTCAGTGGCCCACCGCGCGGCGAGGTCGCCGAGGCCTGCCGGGCCCTGCTCGCCGCCCACGAGGCGGGGCTCCCCGTGGTCGCCTGCGATGTGCCGAGCGGCGTCGACGCCGACACGGGCGCGGCACCGGCGGGATCGGTGCGTGCCGACCTGACGGTCACCTTCGGCGGCTGGAAGCGTGGGCTCCTGCTGCACCCTGGACGCCAGCACGCGGGCCGGGTGGTCCTGGGCAGCCTCGGCCCCCGCTACGCCGCCCCGGACACCGGCTGGAGGGTTCTGACGGCGACCGGCGCGGTCCCGGCACCGCTCGAGCCGCACGCCGACAAACGCGACCGTGGGGTCATCGCCGTGGTGGCCGGATCGGAGGGGATGGCCGGTGCCGCTGCCCTGTGCACCGCCGGGGCGCTGGCCGCCGGCGGAGGGCTCGTCACCACGCTGACCACCGAGTCCGCGAGGCCCGAGGTCGCCACGCTCGTGCCCGCAGCGATGACGGCGATCGTGTCGAGCGACACGATCGACGAGCATGCGGGCCGGTCGGACGTGGTGGTCGCCGGTCCCGGTATGCGGCCGGACCCCGGGACCCGCGCCGAG
>JBFHRB010000336.1:0-2375 GCA_041591915.1 Nitriliruptorales bacterium | reverse complement strand
GGCGCGGGCAGCACTGGTCACCGCCGACGGCATCACGACCTATGCCGACCTCGATGCCCGGGCGAACGCCGTCTCGCACGTCCTTGCCGAGCGGGGTGTCGGCCCGGGTGACCGCGTTGCCGTGCAGCTCCCCAACGGTGTGGATGTCTTCGCCGCATGGAACGGCGCTGCGCGACTCGGGGCACAGGTCGTGCCCATCAGTCCACGGGGCGCCCCGGCCGAGGTCGCCCACATCATCGAGGACAGCGGGTCGCGTTGCCTGCTCGACGCCGGTGCGCTGCTCTCGTCTGCCGCTGACGCCCCGGCCGAGCCCGTGCGCGATGACTTCCTCGGGACGCCCGTCATCTGGATGAACTACACGTCGGGAACGACAGGGCGCCCGAAGGGGATCGTGCGTCCCCCGGCGCCGCCACTCACGGAGGCGCCACCCCAGCCGTACCTGCAGTTCTGGGGCTTCGGCCGGGACGACGTCCACCTCCTCACCGGACCGGCCTATCACACGGCACCTGGCGCCTACGCCCAGATGCACCTCGTGGAGGGCGCGACCGTCGTGGTCATGGAGCGGTTCGATGCGGCGGCCTGCCTCGCGCTCATCGAACGCCACCGCGTGACGAATTCGCACATGGTTCCGGCGAACTTCGTCCGCCTGCTCGGCCTCCCGGACCCGGTGCGCGAGTCCGCTGATCTGTCGAGCGTCCGCAGGATCATCCACGGTGCGGCGCCGTGTCCACCGGCGGTCAAGCGTGCCATGATCGAGTGGTTCCCCGACGACGCCATCTGGGAGTACTACGGCGCCTCGGAAGGGATGGGCACCGTGATCTCGCCCGCTGAGTGGCTCGAGCATCCGGGCTCCGTCGGGCGTGCCTTCCCGGGGCTCGGCATCCGCGTCCACGACGCAGAGACGGGCCGCGCCTGTGCGCCCGGTGAGGTCGGTGCCGTGCACCTCGTGCCCGCTGCAGGTTTCGAGCCCGAGTACCACGGCGGGGCCGGCCGCGAGGACGCGATGTGGCGCGATGGCGCCTTCACGGTCGGCGATCTGGGGTACCTCGACCCGGACGGCTACCTCTACCTGGCAGACCGCCGTACCGACCTCATCCTCCGCGGCGGGGTCAACATCTACCCGGCGGAGGTCGAGGCGGCCCTGGTCGAGCACCCCGAGGTGGTCGATGCTGCCGTGGTCGGGCGTCCCGACCCCGAGCTCGGCGAGGTCGTGCATGCCGTCCTGGAGGTCACGGGCGAGGCGATCAGCCGGGAGGCGCTCGAGGCCTTCCTCGTCCCGCGACTCGCCGACTACAAGCGGCCTTCCGCGTACGCTTTCGTGGCGCGACTCCCGCGAGAGGAGAACGGCAAGCTCCGGCGCCGTCTGCTCCGTGAACAGCTGAGAAGCCTGCATTCGGAGGGCGCCGGGCCGACGGGTTGAACCCCGGAACACGCGTCGTCCACGACGTGGAGAGGGAGTGGAGATGTCGCCGAACGGTTCCAGCGAACTGCGTTCAGAGCTGCATCGGCAGCGGGCGCTCGCCGACCTCACCACCCACGCGTTGGGCGGTGCGGACATCGACGAGGTCCTCGGACGCACGTGCGAGATCGCATCCGACCTCCTGTCCGCACCAGCGGTCGGGGTCTTCGGGCTCGTGCCGGGCGAGGTGGAGCTGGCCCGGCTGTCCGGAGCCGGGTTCGACGAGACGAGCGCCACCACGCTCCGTCCTCGCGACGTGGCCGGTGCGGCTGAACTGCTCGTGCCCGGTGCCGTCCGGCTGTCCGAGGCGACGGACGGGATCCTGCGTGAGGCCGGGATCCGGTGCGGGGTCAGCGCGGTGATCCGCGGGGTCCGCAAGCCCTTCGGCGTCCTCGTCGTCGGGTGGACCGAGGAGCGCGAGGTCGCGATGGAGGACGAGGCCTTCATCGAGACGCTCGCGGGGTTCCTCGCGGCGGCGATCCAGCGGCGGCGGACGGAGGACGACCTGCGCGAGCAGCGCGAGCGCCTCGAGGAGGCCCAGCGGATGGCGCGCATGGGCTCCTACGACTGGAACGTCGTGGCTGACACGAACGTCTGGTCCGACGAGCTGTACCGCATCTACGGCACCGAGCCACAGTCGTTCAACGCGTCGTACGACCGCTTCCTCAGCTTCATCCACCCGGACGACCGCGACAAGGTCAAGGCCACCCACTTCGAGGCCTACGAGACGGGCGGGACCTACCAGATGGAGGAGCGCATCGTCCGTCCGAACGGCGAGATCCGGATACTCGACACCTTCGGGGAGGTCGTCACCGACGACCAGGGCAAGCCGCTGCGCATGCGCGGGATCTGCCGCGACATCACCGAGCAGCGCGAGGCCGAGCATGCGATCACGGTCGCGAATCGTCGCAACGAG
>JBFHRB010000335.1:0-2466 GCA_041591915.1 Nitriliruptorales bacterium | reverse complement strand
GGTTGCTCGGGTCGGAGATGTCGTCCAGGCGGACCAGGGTCAGCATCCCTGTGGTGTGGGAGAACGGCTGGCCGGCAGGCGTGCCGTCGTCGGCGATCTTCGGGCCGATCGTGTGGGCCTGGATCTCGTTGAACGGCACGGTGGCGGCACCGATGCGGACGGGGCGGAGGTCCGCGCTCGCATCGATGACGGCCTGCGCCATGCGCTCAGCCATGTACTCGAAGAAGCGCAGGTCCATGACGTCCTGGAACACCCAGGCCCCCCAGCTCGGGGTGGAGTAGAACGGCGAGTTGTGGTTGTGGCTGACCGTGATCGCGAGGTTGTCCTCACCGATGCCGGTGACGTGGCCCTCGCGCTGGCCGAGCTCGACGAGCAGGTCGTGCTGGCGCAGCAGCTCCGCGACGCGGCGGTTGAGCAGGTCCTGCGGGAGGTAGAGGTCGTTGCCGATGATCGCAACGCGGTCGCCGGAGACGCCCTCGACGACGAGCGCCCGAACGGGGCTGCGTGACTGCAGGCCGAGCGAGGGACGCTTGCGCTTGGCGTGCAGGAACGGGTCGACGTAGTCCTGGCTCGGCGGCCCTGACGGCGGCTCGCCGCTGAGCAGCTCCTCACCGGGGGTGCCGGACGAGCCAGGCGGGGCCTGATGCTCGGCGAACTGCCCACCCGAGGCGCCGAGGTGCCACGACGCGTCGACGCTCGCGACGCCCGCGCGGGTGACCATCCCGCCGTCCGGCAGGGTCGGGTCCTCGCCCTGGTGCTCGCGCGGGGCGTTGCGGCCGTCGGCCGCGGTGAGGAGGTCGCAGTCGTCGGCGCGGGTGGAGACCTCGAAGCCGATGCGCTCGGCGGCGTCCTGGACGGTGCAGACGATGTGGCGACCGATGGTCGGCGAGACCATCAGCGTCCAGTGGTCGGGGCACGCCCCGTCGTGGTCGTGGCCGACGACGTCGTAGAGCTCCTCCTCGGGGCAGCCGCCGAGGAACAGCAGGCCCTCCTCGAGGGTCTGCTGGTAGGCCTCGTCGTCGGCGACCATGTAGCCGAGGAAGTCGTTGGCGGAACCGATCAGGAAGTGGGCCTGCGCGCCCTGGACCGAGTCGCGCAGCGCGTCCTGCAGCTGCGGGAACGCCTCACCCGGGAACGTGCTCATGAACACGTCGCCGACGCGGATGGCGGAGGTGTAGGTGCCGAGCACCGTGCCGGTGAGCCACGGGGCCGTCGTGGCCCGGTCGATGCGCACCTCGCCCTCGGCCATCGGGAAGTCCGGGTGGACCGCCTTGGGCGACGGGAGGCCGTCGGCGTAGTTGGCCATCAGCACCGGCGCGGCGATCTGCTCGTTGATGAAGACGGTGTCGACGGCGACGTCGGTGCCGGTGACGGGCACGCGGACCGTCTCGGCGTGGGCGAGCAGGTCGCGGAGACGCGCGATGCCCGCGGCGGCGCGCTCCTCGTCGCTGCTGCCGGTCTTGTTGAAGTCGGTGGCCCCGAGCGCCGCGACGGTCGCGATCCCGGCGCCGCCGAACATCGACTCGGCCTCGAGGGAGGCCCACTCGGGCCAGTCGCCCGTCATCCGGTCGTCGCAGTCGCCACAGACGGTGGCGTGCGGGGCGTAGTTGGTGAAGGTGGCGAGCCGGGCGCCGCTGGGGCTGTCGGCGTAGAGGACGCGGAACTCGTTGTCCATCGCGTCGTCGTCGGTCGGCCCGCGGTCGTAGGACGAGTCGAGGAAGTAGTTCGGGTTGACGTCGCGGGTGTCGAAGGCAGCAACGCTGAGGTGCGCCGGGACCTGGGTGGCGACGGCCTCGACGGCGGCCTGGGTCAGGCCGTTGGCGAGGACGCGCATGTACGCCTCGTCCACGCCGCCCCAGATGCCGATCGTGTCGGGGGTCGCGTGGCTGTGGTCGCTCGAGATGACGACGTGGTCGGCCGGAACGCCGGTGTGACCAGCGATGCGTTGGCGGACGTCGTAGATCCCGTGCTCGCCGAGCTCCGGCTTGTACGCGGCGAACAGTCCCACGGCGGAGCCGGTGACGAGCACGAACGTCTCGCCGGTCTCCGCGGAGGTGATGGCCAGGGCGCGAGCCGTGAGGTCGTCGCGGATGCCCTGGCTCGGGCGCGTGCAGAACGAGCCGTAGCCGCCGACGCAGACCTGCGACTCGGGGTTCGTGGAGGCGGTGCCGGTCCCGACGAGGAACGGGGCCTCGACCCCGACGTCGCCGTCCTCGCCCTGGTCGTCGCCGTCCCCGTCCTCGTCTCCCTCCTCGGCGCCGCGGGCGTCGCGCGCCCCCGTCCCCGCGGTCGCGTCGGCCTCGCTCGTCCGGGCGTCGGCGCGTGAGGCAGCACGGTCCGAGGCGGACCGGGCCGACTCGGCGAAGACCGCGGCGCCGCTGAGGCTCGCGATCATCAGGATCGCCATCAGCAGCGTGAACAGCGTGCGGGGCGTGGCGCGACCGGCGGCGGCGCGTGAGGTGGGGC
>JBFHRB010000334.1:0-2523 GCA_041591915.1 Nitriliruptorales bacterium | reverse complement strand
GACGAGGGCTACGTCATCGGTGCCGTGACGCACCGAGGGATCGACGTCGTCGAGCAGGCCGCACACCTGCAGCCCCAGCTGGTCGTCGCGAACCTCGCCCAGGCTGGTGCGCTCGGCGTCCGCCTGCTCGACGCGGTGAGGGTCGTCGCGCCCCGTTCGACGGTCTTCGCGATCGTCGCGATCGACGCGTGGCGCCCCGTCGCGCTTTCGGCGGGCGCCGATCGCGCCTTCACCGAGGGCGACGTTCGCGGGCTCACGCTCGCGGCGCGTCGCCTGCGGGCTGCCGCTGACCCGATCGGAGTCTGAGGACGAACCCCTCGCCCGCCACGTAGTCCAGGCCGCCTTCGTGGGCCTCCGCGATGGCTCGGGCGATCGGGAGCCCCAGCCCCGAGCCGCCCCGTCCGTCGGGGGACGCGAAGCGGTCGAAGATCACGTCGCGGATCTCGATCGGTACCCCGGGGCCGTCGTCCGTCACGCGCACGGTCTGGTCTCCGTCTCCGCCCTGTAGCTCGATACGGATCTCGCTGGCCGCGTGTCGCCGGGCGTTGTCGACGAGGTTCCCGATCGCCTCACGCAGGTCGTCCGTGACGACCGATAGGTGCTCGGGGTCTCGTCGGAGGTCCACGAAGGTGACCTCGAGGTGCGGCGCGAGGGCCGCACCTCGCTCGGCCTCGGCGCGGCAGACGTCCGCCAGGTCCACGGAGCCGACGACGACCGGCAGCCGGCCCTGGTCGAGTCGAGCCAGCAGGAGTAGCGAGTTGAGCAGCCGCACGGCCCGTCCGGTCTCACGCACGAGGTGCGCCATGTTCCGCTCACGGGCAAGCAGGTCCGGCTCCACCAGCAGCAGCTCGACCGACGCGCGGACCGTCGCCAGGGGCGTTCGGAGCTGGTGCGCGGCGTCCGCCAGGAACCGGCGACTGTGTTCCTCGGACTCCCTGGCCTCCGCAAGCGCTGCCTCGAGCTGGTCGAGCATGTCGTCGTACGCGACGGCGAGGCGGCCCAGTTCGGTGGTCGGGTCGGTGGGCTCGAGTCGTCGACCGTGGTTGCCGGCGGCCGTGCTCGACGCGTGCTCGACCACCTCGTCGAGCGGGCCCAGCGCGACCCGTGTCGCCCGTCGCAACAGCACCACGGCCGCAGCCAGGCCAGCGATCGTGGCGAGCACCTCGATGAGCAGGAGTCTGGCCAGCGTCGCGTCGACGCCAGCGCGTGAGGCGAAGACCGTGACCTCGCCGCCCGAGGGCAACGGCCTGGTCAGCGACTCGCGGGGCTCGAGCACCGTGCTGACCGGGAGGCTCTCGCCGGGACGGTTCCGCGGAACGGCCGGAGACGACGCGACGACGTCACCTTCGGGGGTCACCACCTCGGCCGGGATGCCGATCGAGACCAGCGCATCGGCGAGCTCGGCCGGCCCGGCCACTGCGGCGGCCGTCCGCTGTGCGACGGCGGCGCGCAGCTCGAGCGCCTCCTGGATGCTCGATTCGAGGCTCGCACGCAGGGCGAGGTAGACCACGACCTCGACGGCCACGAGCAGGATCACCAGGACCGCGAGCCCGGACACGACGACCCGGGCTCCCAGCGACGGGGTCTTCACGCTCGGATCACGTAGCCGACGCCACGCACGGTCTGCACCAGACGGCTCCCGTGCTGCTCGAGCTTGCGCCTCAGTGCGCTGACGTGGACCTCGACGAGGTTCGGGTCGAAGTCCGCGAAGCCCCAGACCTCCGCGAGCAGCTGGGTCTTGGTGACCACACGCCCCTTGCGTCGCCCGAGGGCCACCAGCAGGTCGAACTCGGTGCGGGTCAGCTCCAGCTCGCGCCCGGCCCGGACGACGGTGCGCGCCGCCTCGTCCACGACCACGTCGTCGACGCTCCATGCCTCGGACTCGAGCACCCCGGATCGGCGCAGGAGCGCCCTGACCCGGGCCATCAACTCGGCCATCGCGAACGGTTTCACGACGTAGTCGTCGCCACCCGCCTCGAAGCCGCTCAGTCGGTCCTCGATCGAGTCGGCCGCGGTCAGGAAGATGATCGGGAGCGGGGAGGCGTCGCGGATCATCCGCGCGAGGCTCAGGCCACTCGGTCCCGGCAACCGGACGTCGAGGACCGCCAGGTCGGGTCGGAACGCGTTCACGACCTCGCGGATCGACGTCCCGTCGGCCTCCGCGTGGACCTGGTACCGATCGTCGCGGAGGGCTGCCGCGATGCCGTCACGGAGGGCAGGGTCGTCCTCGACGACGAGGACTCGGGGAGCGTTCATCGGGCGCGAACCCTTCGGACCGGAACAGCGCGGAGCGTACGTCCCGACGGGGCACGGCAGCATCGCCGGGCCCACGCGGGTCGTCACCGTCTGACACGCGATGTGCCCGAACGTCACGGGGGCGCCTCGAAACGTGGGAGACCGGTCCCTGAGGGCTTGGCCGACACCGACGTGGCGACGCCCCGGCCGCGAGGGGATGCCAGCCGGGGCGCCGCCGTCGGCCACTCCTTGGGGGGTATCGGAGCGCCGACGCCGTGGGCTCAGATG
>JBFHRB010000333.1:0-2548 GCA_041591915.1 Nitriliruptorales bacterium | reverse complement strand
TGCGCCGTGAAGGCAAGGTGCCGGCGGTCGTCTACGGCCGCGAGGTGCAGGTCACCCCGGTCTCGGTCGACGCCCGTGACCTCTACGCTGCCCTCCACACCGAGGCCGGCCTCAACGCGCTCATCAACCTCCAGGTCGACGGCAAGGCGATCCTGACCGTCGCCCGTGAGCTGCAGCGCCACCCGGTGCGGGGTGAAGTCATCCACCTGAGCCTCCGCGTGGGGGACGAGGAGGCCTTCGACGCGATCGTCGGCCGGCTCGTCGAGCGCGGGCTGACCGACGGCACGGTGAGCGACTTCGGGCGGATGCGGAGCGTGACCTTCCGCGACCCGGACGGCCTCTGGGTCGAGGTCTGCCTCCCCCAGGAGGAGGCGGGACGGCCCTGGGAGACGCCCGCGCGCATCCGCGAGCGCGCCACCGCGCTCGCGGTCGGCTGACGCGACACACGGGGGGACGCGATGCACGAGAACGGACGACCACCAGGCCCGAGGACGCCGCACTACCTGGCACCGTTCATGTTCCTCGGCGCGCCGACCGTCGACTGGCTCGGCCTGCTCGAGGCCTGGCGGGAGCTGCAGTCGAGGCGACGGACGGACCCGGCGACCAGGGCGGAGGCACCGCGACCCTCGGCGCGGCGCGGCGAGCGGCGTTACGGTTCGGCCCATGAAGCTGTTCCGCCGCAAGGACACCTCGAGGCCCGCCGCGCCTGAGCACGCGGTGATCGTGCACATCCCGCTCTCGGGTGACCCCTCCGACGACGCGGACGAGCGCCTCGACATCTTGACGCTCGAGGACCGGCTGATCGAGGCGATCGAGGGCGGCCGAGTCGGCGAGTTCGACGGCAACGCCATCGGCGAGGACGAGGCGCTCCTGTACGCGTACGGGCCGGACGCCGACCGACTCCTGGCCGCGATGGCACCGGTCCTCCGCGAGCCGCCGCTGCCGCCGGGCAGCTGGGCCCTCAAGCGCTACGGCGACGTGAGTGACCCCGACGCTCGCGAGGAACGCGTCGAGCTCGCCTGAGCGACGTCAGCCGGCCAGCACCTGGCCGAGCAGCACCAGCACGAGTGCTCCGCGGCCGGTCCAGATGAGTGTTCGCAGGGCGTTGGTCCGGACCAGCCGCCGGACGTCATCCGGATCGAAGCCAGTACTCAGCCGCCCGTGCAGCGGCACCTGCACCGCGATCGTCACGAGCCACACGAGCACGGCCAGCGCCGCGGCGCCCAGCACGAGGCCGGGATCCGTGGCCGCCGGACGACGCACCACCAGCGCGAGCGCGGTCAGGACCTCGAGCGGGCCGAACAGGGCGACCACGAGGCCCGTGCGGGTCTTGTGCGCGGCCTCGTAGGCAACGAACCCCTCGGGCCCGACCCGGGCGAACAGGGGGTAGTGCACCAGTTGCACGAACCAGATCAGCCCCACCATCGCCCACGTCGCCGCGGCGTTGACCAGCAGCAGGGCCTCGCCGCTCACGTCGACGCGCTCGCGACCGAGGGGCGCCCGGCCTCGACGGCGAGCACGGCCTCGGCGGCCCTCCTGCCGGAGACGAGCGCACCCTGGATGGACGACGTGTCCCGGTGGTCGCCGCACACGACGAGCCCCGCCGACACCCGCACGGGGCGCGCCAGGTCCTGGAGGCGGTCGAGCGACTGGACGGGCTGCGCCTGGCCGATCCGATCGACCCGCAGGCGCTGCCACTCGTCGACGGCGTCGCCGTACCAGGCGCGGAGCTGCGTTCGGGCGCGCTCGTCCAGATCGGTGTCACTGAGGTCGTCGGGGACGGAGGCCTGGCCGCTCGTCCGCAGCGAGGCCGCCACGAGGTGGCGCCCGGGCGGTGCGTAGGTCCGCGCGACGCTCGACATCACGGCGAGGTTGTTCACGGGGCCCGACCAGTCCCCGTCGAGGACCAGGACGGGCCGCTCGAAGGGGGCGCGCGGCGCATCCCAGTAGACCGTGACCGTGCTGCGCCACGGGACATCGGGAACGTGCCGGCCCAGGAGGCGGTGCGCCGTCGATCCGTCGGTCGCGACGATCACCTCGTCGGCCTCGACGACGTCACCCGAGCCGAGTTCCACGTGGCCGGGCGCGACCCGCGACACGCTCGACTCCAGCCGGACATCCAGGCCACGGGCGAGCTCCTCCGGCAGCGCCTGCATACCCGCGGCGGGCACGGCGACGTCGCCGCGCAGGAAGCTCCGCATGATCAGCTCGAACATCCGCGAGGAGGAGCTGAGGTCCGGATCGAAGAGGATGCCGGCGAAGAACGGGCGGAAGAACCGCTCCACGATGCGATCGCTGAAGCCGTAGGACTTCAGCCGTTCGCCGATCGTCGACTGGGGTCGCGCCGCCACGCGCTGGCCATCCGGGAGCGCGACGGAGCCCGCGAGCCGGAGGAGCCGAGGGAGATCGCTCGGCCTGGCGACGGCGCCGTCGAGCGCCCGGGACGCGCGCAGCGGGGACCGGCGTGGATCGGCGAGTTCGTGGAACCCTCCGTCGGCCCTGACCACGACCCCGGGAGCGAAGGACTTGAGGTCGAGGCGGCGGTAGT
>JBFHRB010000332.1:0-2573 GCA_041591915.1 Nitriliruptorales bacterium | reverse complement strand
GCGGCGGCCGGGGCGCTCATCCAGGAGAGCCACGACTGGATCGGCACCCTCCCGCCCAAGCCCACGAAGAAGGGCTGAGCCGCGGGTCCGACCGCAGCGACTCCCCCGGCCGCAACGACGCCCCCGCTAGTCTCGCCCGCGCCGACCGGGGCACGAGCCGGCGGCGTGAGACCAACGCACGGCACGATGACAGGGACGTCGGATGAGCGACGGCGGCGAGGTCGTTCTCGAGGAGATCACCGAGGACAACATCCTGACCTTCGTGGACGGGATCCCCGGCTTCGCGGACTGCCACCGGTTCATCCTCGTCGACATGGTCGAGGACTCCGCGTTCCAGTTCCTGCAGGGCATCGACGATCCCGACGTGTCGATGATCGTGACCGTGCCGTGGATCTTCTTCCCGGAGTACGCCCCGGAACTCAGCGAGGTCGAGGCCCAGGAGCTCTCGATCGAGTCACCGGAGGATGCGATCGTGTTCTGCCCCGTGACGCTCGACGCCGACAACGACAAGCTCTACGTGAACCTCATCGCGCCGTTCGTCGTGAACGTCCACTCCCGGCAGGGCCGCCAGCTCGTCCTCGTCGACTCCGAGTTCCCGGTACGGGCGGAGATCGACATGTCGGGGGTCGAGTAGATGCTCGTCCTCACCCGGCGCAGCGGCGAGTCGATCGTCATCGGCAACGACGTCGTGGTCACGGTCCTCGAGGTCCGCGGCGACCAGGTCAGGATCGGCATCGACGCTCCCCGCAGTGTGCAGGTCCACCGCGAGGAGATCTTCAAGCAGGTCGTCGCGGAGAACGAGGCGGCCGTCCGATCGGCTGCGGGCGACCGCGAGGCCCTCGCGCGCAAGCTCCGCCAGCTGCGCCCACCCCCGCGACCGCCCGAGGGCTAGGACTCAGGCGCGCTCGTCGAAGCGGGTCGGAGGCGGTGGCTGCGGCTGACCGCCGGCCCCGTAGAGGATGTCCCGGCTGCCCGTCGCCATCCGCTCGAGCTTCGCCTGGATGTCCCCGAGGCCCGTCCCGCTGAGTTCCCGGGCCGCCTTCAGCCGCGCCTCGAGCTCGGCTGACAGTGCGCTCAACCGCTCGTGCTGGTGCTCGAGCGCCGGCCGGTAGGCCGCGGGCGCCGCCGCGATGATGCGCCGCAGGGTCAGCTCCGCCCGCGCGATGCCCAGGCGCTCCGCGACCGTGTCCGCGGCGACCTCACGCGCGATCTCGAGCGACGCGACCGCATCGGCGATCTCATCGACCTCGTCCGAGGCCGTCGCCAGGAAGCGCTGCTCACCGGACGCGAGGAGCAGCGTCGTGACGGTGACCTTGTGGAGCAGGCGCTCCAGGAGATCGCCCTCACGCGCGAGGATCGCGATGAGGTCCTCCACGTCGGCCTCCGGGAGGAACGGCGGGGTGGCGTCGAGATCGATGGTTGACGCCATCACCGTACTCCGGCGAGGTGGAGGCGCGGGTCAATCGGCTCACCGTCGACTCGCACCTCGAAATGCAGGTGCGGCCCCGTCGACACGCCGGTCGAACCGACCCGGCCGATCACCTGGCCGCGCTCCACCCGCTGGCCGACCTCGACGTCGAGGGCGGACTGGTGTGCGTAGCGCGTCGTGCGGCCGTTGCCGTGGTCGATCTCGATGGTCAGCCCGTAGCCACCCCGGTCACCCGCGAAGACGACCTCCCCGCCCGCTGCGGCGCGGATGGGCGTGCCCGTGGGCGCCGCCACGTCGACCCCCGTGTGCATGCGGTGGTCGCCGTGGACGGGGTGCGTCCGCATGCCGAACCCGCTCGACAGCTCGCCGTCGACCGGGACCAGCAGCGGCCCGGTGTCCGATGCCGTGCCACCGGTGACGGGTCCCGCGGCCGGCGTGGCGCCGTAGGCCGCCATGAGCTGGCCGAGGGTGATGGAGGGCGCGCGGTTGCCGACGGGCCCGAGCCGGAGGCCGTGGGCGGTCCGAGACGTCGCCTGGGGCCGCGTGGCGAGACCACCACTCGTGGCGTCCTCGTCGGGCGTCGCGGCCAGGGCCTCGTCGACACGTGCCTGGAACGCGGCGGCGTCGACCGGCGTCACGAGCCGCTGGATCGCGGCGATGCGCTGGGTGACGTTGGCGACGTTGGCGGGAGGTTGCACGAGGGGTCCCGTCGGTGCGCTGCTCGCGGGCCTGGGTGGCAGGCGGCCCGAGATGACTATGCACATCCCCGTCGACCGCACCCCCCGCGGGATAAGTACTAGCCCATCCGAACCCTTTCGAACATGGTCCCCCCGAAAGGCTGGCAATGGCGCCCGCCGGGGCGTAGAACGGAGGCATCGGGTTCGGGGGGACGCCGAGAACGGATCGCCACATGAACACGAACGTTGACACCCCGGACACTCGCACCGACGTTGACCGTGATGCGTTGGTCGTGGAGCACCTGGACCTCGTGCAGCACGTGGTCAACCAGGTCTCGGTGCGCTACCCGCGCCACGTCGACCGCCAGGAACTGTGGAACGCCGGCGCGTACGGCCTCGTGGACGCCTCCCGCCGCTTCGACCCCGACGCCGGCATCCCGTTCGCGCGCTACGCCATGATCCGCATC
>JBFHRB010000331.1:0-2585 GCA_041591915.1 Nitriliruptorales bacterium | reverse complement strand
TCGCCTCGAGGGTGATCTCGGCGACGCCGGCGAGCGCTCGGGAGACCGGGCACTTCTCCTTGGCGTCGAGCACGACCTCCTCGAAGGTCGCGTCGTCGAGTCCCTCCACGCGCTCTGCGGTGAGCACCAGCTCGATGCGCTCGATCACGGAGCCGACGTCGTCGCGTCCGAGCGTGACCTTCGCCGTGGTCTCGAGGTGGCCGGCCGTGATGTTGCGCGCCGTCATCCGGGCGGAGACCGACATCGTGAAGCAGCCGGCATGGGCTGCGGCGATCAGCTCCTCGGGGTTGGTGCCCGGCTCGTCGCCGAAGCGGGTCACGAACGAGTACGCGCCGTCGTAGGACCCGCTCTCGACCCTCATCCTCCCCGATCCCTCGGCGAGGTTGCCGTTCCACTCGGCCTCGGCGCTGCGTATGAATGCCATGGTGTCGACTCCGTCCGCGACGCACTCGCGCCGCCACGGGCCGCACGCTAGGGCAGCGGGACGGACCGTGGGGTCAGACGCCTGCGGGGGTACGGGCCGGGACGGGCGAGAAGCGGACCGGCATCGTCTTGATGCCGTTGATGAAGTCGCTGCGGAGCCGGGCCGGCGGGCCGGCCAGCTCCAGGTCCGGGAACCGCTGGACCACCTCGCCGATCAACGCGCCGATCTCGGCCTTCGCGAGGTGGGCGCCGAGGCAGAAGTGGACCCCGCCTCCGCCGAAGGTGACGTGGTGGTTGGGGTCGCGGTCGACCCGGAAGCTGAACGGGTCGCCGAAGAACTCCTCGTCGAAGTTGCCCGCGAGGTAGAAGGTCACGACCTTCTCGCCCTCCTTGATGGGGACCCCGCGGATCTGTGTGTCGCGCGTGGCCGTCCGTCGGAAGTTCTGGATCGACGAGCCCCAGCGCAGCATCTCGTCGACGGCGGTCGGCATCAGGTCGGGGTTGGCCCGCAGCTTCGCGAACTGCTCGGGGTGGTCGAGCAGTGCGAGCAGCCCGTGGGAGATGAGGTTGCGGGTCGTCTCGTTGCCGGCGATGACGAGGGTGACGAAGAACAGGTTGAGCTCGATGTCGGTCAGGCGGTCGCCGTCGACCTCGGCCGTCGCCAACGTGGACAGGATGTCCTCGGTGGGCTTGGCGCGCTTCTCCTTCACGAGCTCGTCGCAGTAGGTGAACATGTCGACCGCGGCCTGGATGTGCTCCTCCTGGTTGGCCGCGAGGTCCGGGTCGTCCCAGCCCACCAGCCGGTCGGACCACACGCGCATCTGGTCCCACTCGGAGTCGGGGATCCCGAGCATCTCGCAGATCATCATGATGGGCAGCCGCGACGACAGGTCGTCGACGAACTCGGCCTCGCCCTTCTCGGCGACCTCGTCGACGATGTCCCTCGTGTGGTGGTCGATCTGTTCGAGGAGGCGACGGATCTGGCGAGGCGTGAAGCCGGCGCTGATCAGCCGACGGAGCCGGTCGTGGCGCGGCGGGTCCATGTTGAGGATGCTCAACCGCATCGCCGCGAGGTCCTCCTCGGCCTGCGTGGGGATGAACGTGCCGCCGAGCTCGGTCGAGAACGTCTCGTGGTCGCGGCTGATGTCGACGATGTCGCTGTGCCTGGTGATCGCCCAGAAGCCGGCGTCACCCTCCTCCTCGTGCCAGAACACGGGGCGCTCGCTGCGCAGCTTGGCGAACTCCACGTGGGGGACCCGGTCGGCCCAGGTGTCGGCGAGCAGGTCGATGTCGTCGAAGGAGAGCGCGGCCGCCTCGCGGGCGATGGCGTCGGCGTCGAGGGGCATGGTGGCTCCTGGTGGGGTGTGGGCTAGGCCCGGTCGGTCGCGCCGAACAGCGCGAGCAGCATGGAGATCGCGAGGTCGTCGGGAACGGCCTCCGGGGCGGTGCGACGTTGCAGGTACAGGCCGATGAGCGCGGCCATCACTCCCTGCGGGAGCTGGTCGAGGGCCATCGGCGGCCGCAGGCCGAACTCCGTGACCCAGCGACAGAACTCGTCACGCATCAGGTCGTGGATGGCCAGGTACCGGGCGGCGAGGGGGCCGGCGTGCTCGGGGGTGCGGGCGGTCTGCAGCCACAGCTCGACCTCAAGGAGGAACCAGCCGTCGTCATCCGGGTGGTGCCCGAGGCTGTCCCACAGCCCGCGCAGTCGGCCCTCGAGGGTGTCGCGCGTCGCGAACTCCGCCTGCACGACGGCCGCGAGGTCGTCCTGGAAGCCCTCGAGGAGCGCGAGCAGGAGTCCCTGCTTGCCGCCGAAGTGGGCGTAGACCGAACCGGACGTGCGACCGGCGGCCTCGCCGATCGCATCGACCGAGACCGCGTCGTAGCCCTCCCGCGCGAAGAGTTCCGCAGCGGCACGGAGCAGGCGCCGGCGGGTCTCCGCCTTGCGGTCCTGCTGCGTGCGCGCCACGTGGTGTCCTCTCCCGCGCCGAATATATAGGACTCCCTACATATCTGGAAGGGTAAATCTCGGCCGGGTCGTACGCTTACCCGATGCGGATCAAGCGCTCGCCGGTGCCGGGCGGGGCGGTCATCGCCCTGAGCCTCCTCGTCGCCTGCGGTCCGACCGCCGACGTCCGCGCCTCGATCCAGGCGCAGGTGCC
>JBFHRB010000330.1:0-2607 GCA_041591915.1 Nitriliruptorales bacterium | reverse complement strand
TCCCGTCGAGGCGCGCGAAGCGGACCCGGAGATGGGCGGCGCCGAGCCGGTTCGCGACGAGGTCGCCGAGTGCGTGGAGGGCCTCTCCGAGGTCGTCGGGGTGCATGAACGAGCCGAACGGCTCCCCGACCAGGCCCTCCGGCTGGCGACCGACCAGCTTCGCCATGGCGCCGTTCGCGTCGGCGACGGTCCCGTCCCGTCGCAGCAGGACGAAGCCCAGGTCCGACGTGGCGACGAGCTCGGAATAGACCTGGTCGGCAGCGGTGGCTTCGCTCGCGGCCGACGTGACGTGGCCGAGGAAGCCCACGAGGCCGCCGTCGTCGCCGCGGAGGAAGCGCCACTCCAACGTGACCTCGACGGACGTCCCGTCACGTCGGAGGACCGGGCGCTTCAACCACTCGAAGGTGGCACCGGAGGTGGCGAGGCGGTCGATCGCCTCCTCTGCCTGCTCCTGGTTGTCGGGGGACTGCGTCAACAGCGACGGCTGGCCGATCAACTGCTCGGGCCGCCAGCCGACGATCCGCGCGAACGCCGTGTTCACCCACGAGAAGCGCTGCGCCATGTCAACGACGACGACGCCGATGTGGGAGTCGCGCATGAGGTCGAGGTACTGGGCCCCGACGGCAGCGAGCGCCGGGTCCCGTGACTCCAGGACCTCGTGGTGGCTCTCACTCATCGTTGGCGCCTCTGCCCAGTTCTCCCGAGACTCCGCGACGCGGTGACGATCGTATCGCTGGTCAGGTCCCGACGGGGGGCGCGTCCGACGTTCCGTCCCCGTCCCTGTCGGCACGGTTGCCGACATCCGAAGCACGGCGCCAGGTGTGGAGCTCGGGCGGCAGGTGCGCCGTCTGGTTCCACGCCTGCAGGCGCGGGGCCGCTGGATCGTCGATCGCGAACTCGGTGATGCCCGCGTTGGCGACGCCGCCGAGCACCTCGGTGCCCAGGCCCAGCAGTGCCCGGGTCCCGTGCCACACGGGGCCGCCGTGGGTCACACAGATCGTGGTCGAGTGCGCCGGGGCGCCGGCGATGATCCGGCGCAACGTCGCGAGCACCCTGGCCGTGAAGGCATCCGTGCCCTCACCGCCGACCTCCGCGACGACATCCTCGCCGCGTCGCCAGCGGTCCCACACGGCCGGGTCGCTGTCGGCGACCTCCGTGACGAGCATCCCCGTCCAGCGTCCGAAGTCGCGCTCGCGGAGGCCGACGTCGTGCGTCGGCTCGGCACCGAGCGCGTCGGCGATGGGCTCGAGCGTCTCGAGGCAACGCTGCAGGTCCGAGCTGAGGAGGACCGCATCGGGGAAGGCCTCCGCCAGGAACGCCGCGGTGTGCTTGGCCTGTTCGTGGCCGCGCTCCGAGAGGCCGGTTCCCGACTGGCCCTGGATGCGGCGCTCGACGTTCCACTCCGACTCGCCGTGCCGAACGAGGATGAGGCGCCTCACGCCGTCTTCGCCTCGCGTGGTTCCCCGGTGGTCACGTCGAGCCTCGGCACGTCGCCCCACAGGCGCTCGAGGGCGTACGTGTCGCGCTGCTCGGCGTCGAACAGGTGGCACACGACGTCGCCGTAGTCGAGGAGGATCCAGCCGGAGGCCGTGGCGCCCTCGCGCCGGAGTGGCTTGCGGGCGTGGCCCTCGCGCAGGGCCTTCTCGATCGCGTCGGTCACGGCGGAGAGATGGCGGTCGCTCGACGCGGTGACGAGTACGAAGAGGTCGACGACTCGCAGGACGTCGGAGACGTCGAGGATCGTCAGGTCGGTGGCCTTGATGTCATCGGCCGCGGTGCAGGCGGCGACCGCGGCCTCGACGGCATCAGGTGCGGCGGGCAAGGGGTCCTCGCAGATCGGTACGTGCGAACCCGGGCGGCGCCCGGGGATGGGCGCAAGGGAACCACACCCGCCGAACACCCGCGACGCCGGCGCACCCCGTCCCGGCCGCCGGCTGGCGGTCAGGGGGTGAAGTCGGCTCCGACGACGATCGTGATGTCCACGACCGACTGGGGCGTGCGGCTGACCTCGACGACACCGACGCCGAGCAGGTCCTTGATCTCGTTGGCGATCGCGAGCTGCTCGGAGGAGTCGCTGTAGATGAGGATGCGCGTCTCGGCGTGGTCGAAGTCGTCGGCGTTGCCCGTGAGCACGACGCGGAACCCCTCCGGGATCAGCAGCTCGGCGACCTTCTGGCCGATGCCGGGGGTGCCGTTGCCGTTGAGGATCTGCAGGGTCCGGCCCTCGCGCTGCCCTTCGACGGGCCGCGAGCCCTCGAACCGGTCCTCGACGAGTTGCGCCACGCGGTCCGCGTCGACGCGGTAGCTGTTCTCCTCGCCCGAGCCGATCGGGCTGACCGGCAGTGTGCGGACGACGAGTTCGTCTTCGGCGTACGCAAGGGCGAGCAGCTCGAACAGCTCCCGCAGCTCCGCGACGGGCGTGGTGGTGTCGAGCATCGGCGCGCCGTCCCCGAACACGCTCTCGAGGGCCTCGGGGTCGTTGGCGAACTGGTCGAGCAGGCCCAGGATCACGCTCTGGGCGCGTGGGAGCCGCGCGAGCTCCTGCTCGCCGCGCTCCAGGAAGACCATGTACTCCGCGATGCGAGGCCCGTCGAGGAACTGCTCGCC
>JBFHRB010000329.1:0-2615 GCA_041591915.1 Nitriliruptorales bacterium | reverse complement strand
GGCCGACCTCATCGCCCGGCTCAAGGACGCCGGTGTGGTCGTGATGCCCTCGATCGGGGCGCGCCGCCACGCCGAGAAGGTCGCGGCCATGGGCGTCGATGCCGTCCTCGTGCAGGGCGGCGAGGGCGGCGGGCACACTGGCGCCGTCCCGACGTCGCTGCTCCTGCCACAGGTGGTGGACACCGTCGACCTCCCGGTCATCGCCGCCGGCGGGTTCTTCGACGGACGCGGCCTCGTCGCGGCGCTCGCATACGGCGCGAGCGGCATCGCCATGGGCACGCGCTTCCTGCTCACCCAGGAATCCACCGTCCCCGACGAGGTCAAGCGCTTCTACCTCGAGCGGGGCATCGCCGAGACGGTGCGGACCACGAAGGTCGATGGCGTACCCCACCGCGTCCTGCGGACCACCCGGATCGACGAGCTCGAGCGCGCCGGCGGCCTGTCGGGCCTGCTCGGCGCCGTCCGCAACGCGCTCGCCTTCTCGAAGATGACCGGCACGCCGCTCGGCGCGATGGTGCGCGAAGGGCTCGCCATGAAGAGGAGCCACGAGCTCAGCTGGGCCCAGGTCGTCATGGCAGCCAACACGCCGATGCTGCTGAAGGCCGCGATGGTCGATGGCGACCTCCGGGGCGGGGTCATGTCGAGCGGCCAGGTCGTCGGCGTCATCGAGGACCTGCCCACCGTCGCCGAGCTCATCGGCCGGGTGATGGACGAGGCCGGCGCGACGCTGGCCCGGCTGGGCGCGGCCTCACGAGCTGCCGAGGCCACGCGCGACCTGGCCTGAGAGGCTGACGTTGCGCGTCCACACGACCGTCCCCGTCGACGACATCGCGCACGCCGGCGAGCTCTTCGCCGACCTCGAGGCCGCCGGCTTCGACGGCGCCTACACGTTCGAGACGAAGCACGACCCGTTCCTGCCACTCGCCCTGGCCAGCAGCGCAACGACTCGGCTGCGACTCGGCACGGCCATCGCGATCGCGTTCGCGCGCACGCCCATGACGCTCGCCAACGTCGCCCACGACCTGCAGCACCTCTCCGAGGGCCGGTTCACGCTCGGCCTCGGGTCGCAGGTCCGGGCGCACGTGACCAACCGCTACTCGATGCCGTGGTCGCAGCCAGCCCGGCGCATGCGTGAACTCGTCCTCGCACTGCACGCGATCTGGGACGCGTGGGACGGCCTCGCCCCGCTCGACTTCCGGGGGGAGTTCTACCGCCACACGCTCATGGCCCCGGCCTTCGACCCGGGACCGCACGAGCACGGCCGCGCCCGGGTCCACGTCGCCGGTGTCGGACCGGCCATGACGTCGGTGGCCGCGGAGGTCGGCGACGGCGCGATCGTGCACCCGTTCAACACCGAGGCGTCGCTGCGGGAGCTGACGCTCGCGTCGCTGCAGCGCGGGTGGGACCTGCGGGGCGGGCGCCCGGATGGCTACGAGGTCGTCGTGGTCTGCCTCGTAGCGACCGGCGGCACCGGCTCCGAGCTGGACGCCGCCGTGGAGGTCGTCCGCAAGCAGCTCGCCTTCTACGCCAGCACGCCCGCCTACGCGCGTGTGCTCGAGGTCGACGGGTGGGACCACCTGCACCCCGAGCTCAACGCGCTGTCGAAGCAGGGACGCTGGGACGACATGGCCGACCGGATCCCCGACGAGCTCGTGGAGTCGATCGCGGTCGTCGGCCGCCGCGACGAGATCGCCGGGCTGGTGCGTGCGAAGGTGGCCGGCGTGGCCGACGTGGTCAGTCTGGAGAACACCCGACGCCCCGATCCCGGTCACTTCGCCGACATCGCGGCAGCGCTGCGCCACTGAATGGAGCAGCCCCCGCCCGGATCGGACGGGGGCTGCGTGGTCGCGCTCGTTCAGCTGCCCGAGCAGGTGAGCTCGAACTCGTCGCGCTCGACGTAGAACTGGCCGTCCTCGAGCCCCATCGTGATCGTCCCCTTGACCACGATGACCCCCTCGGGACCCCGTGCCCGGACTCGCAGGACGTCGTGGTAACGGTGGTTCTGGGCGTCCTGGACGTGCAGCTGCGAGTTCGAGCGGTCCCAGCCCGTGTAGCCGCTGTCGGTGGTCACCTCGAAGTCGGCGTGCCACTGCACGTTGGCGCCGCCCCCGGCGTTCTCGATCGTGCGGTGCACGACCGGCCCGGCGATCGTCACCATGTGCAGCTCGCCCGTGCAGGGATTGAGGTCCTGGAAGGACCACTGCACGTCATGCGTGTGCACGTCGCGCTCGGCCTGCGCGATCGCCGCCGTCGGCGCGGCGAGTGCGAGCGTCATGACGAGCCCGAGCACGAGCGCGACGAACCGGCCTGGGGCGTTGATGGTGCGGATCATTGAAGGTCTCCCCTCTCGGTGGCCCGCCTCTCGCAGGCCGCTGGGGTGACCATCGCGTCGCTGCCACAACGCGACCTCGGTAGTCGCTACCGATTCCGCCCGTGCTGGGGACGCCGCGCTACGTAGGCCCGCCGGCATGCAGGAACCCCGACGTCCGGCGCGGCCAGCAGGACGGTGCATGGCCGCGCCCCGTCGGGGCTCGAGGTCAGCGCCTGGCTACGGGCGCTTCTGCCACGTGAACTTCGTGAGGTCGAGCGCCGCCGCGGCGAATCCCTCCGTCACG
>JBFHRB010000328.1:0-2618 GCA_041591915.1 Nitriliruptorales bacterium | reverse complement strand
GGTCGATGGCCCACTCGAGATCGAGCGGGTGTCCCTCGTGCGTGGCGGCCTGCCGCGCCGCCCGCGCGATGGCGACCACCTCCTCGTCACGCAGGATCGGCCGCTCGCCGACGATCTCGCGGTGGACGATGGCGCCGTCGGCGTCGACCTCCCAGTGGTCGGGCGTGGCCTGCCCGCTGACCAGCGACTCGCCGAGCCCGGCCACGGCGTCGATGACCAGCAGGTCCCGACGCCCCGAGACCGGGTCTGCCGTGAAGACGACGCCGGCCGCCCGCGCGTCCACCATCGCCTGCACGACCACGTGCATCGTCACGTCGGCGTCCTCGGCGTGGGCCTCGCGGTAGCTGCCCACTCGCTCGGAGTCCGCCGAGCCGACGCACCGGTCGATCGCGGCCCGCACGGCCTCGGGCCCCTCGACGGCGAGCACGGAGTCGAACTGCCCGGCGAAGGACGCGGCCTCGCCGTCCTCTCCGGCGGCGGACGAACGCACGGCGACGGGACCGCCCCCGAGCGCCGACAGGTGTGCGTCGAGCCCGTCGGGGTGGTCGCCAGCACGGGCGTCGCGAATGACGAACGCGGGTGGGACGTCGAGGCCCATCGCCAGGAGTCGGGCGAGTCCGTGGGCCTTGCCCCCGGCGGTGGCGCCGACCTCGCGCAGGCTGACGATCTCGCTCGGGCTCACGTCCGCACGCCGCGCTCGGCCAACATCGTCACCGCCTCGTCCGTCACCACCATCCGGGTGCTGCGACGGTCCGCGTCAGCGCGGACGGAAGCCCGGCCCGCCCTCGTGGGACGAGCGCTTGCTGACCCGCTCGTCGGCCTCGCGTGACTTCGCGGCGATCTGCTCGCGGTGCTCGTCGAGTCTCGTGCGCAGGTCGTCGTCGGAGGCGGCCAGGATCCGCACGGCCAAGAGGCCCGCGTTCTGGCCGTTGCCGATCGCGACGGTGGCGACGGGCACGCCCCGTGGCATCTGCACGATCGACAGCAGCGAGTCGAGGCCGTCGAGGTTTCGCAGCGGCACCGGCACGCCGATCACCGGGCACGAGGTCACTGACGCGAGCATGCCGGGCAGGTGCGCCGCGCCGCCCGCGCCGGCGATGATGACCTTCAGGCCACGGCCCGCGGCCTCGGTGCCCCACTCGAGCATCTCGTGCGCCCGCCGATGGGCCGACAGCACCCGGACCTCGTGCGGGACGCCGAACTCCTCGAGCACGTCGACGGCGGCCTGCATCACGTCCAGGTCCGAGTCGGATCCCATCGCGACGCCCACCAGGGGCGTTGCCTGCTCTGCCATGTCGCTTCTCCCTCGGTCCTTGGCGGAGTGGCGGCGGTCAGCCGAGCCACTGCTCCTCGTGGGTCAGCCGCTGCGACGCCTCGCGCGCGCGGGCCCGGACGTCGTCGACCGTGTCCCCCACGGCGGTGACGTGGCCGACCTTGCGGCCGGGCCGGGGTTCCTTGCCGTACAGGTGGACCGCGACGCCTGGCACGGCCAGCGCGTCACGGAGCCGGGTCCGCGGGTCGGTGCCGTCGGCGGGGCCGAGCACGTTGACGGTCGCGACCGCGGGCGCGGTGAGTGACGCGTCGCCGAGCGGGAGGTCGAGCACGGCGCGGGCGTGGTTCTGGAACTGCGAGGTCCGGGCTCCCTCGATGGTCCAGTGCACGGAGTTGTGGGGACGCAGCGCCAGCTCGTTGACGAGCAGCCGGCCGTCGCTCGCCACGAACATCTCGACGGCGACGATGCCCGTGCCGCCCACGTGTGCCACGACCTCGCCCGCCAGCCTCGTCGCGGCTGACGTCAGCTCGTCACCGATGGGCGCCGGTACGACGAGCTCGGTGCAGATGCCGTTGCGCTGGACCGTCTCGGTCACGGCGTAGCGCACCTGCTCGCCGCCCGGCCGGCGGGCGACCGCGACCGCGACCTCGCGGTCGAGTGCGAGGAACTCCTCGGCCAGGAGCTCGGTTCCGGCCGCGGCCGCGCCGCTCGCGACCTCGCGCGCCTCGTCGGCGCCAGCGAGGACCCACACGCCCCGGCCGTCGTAGCCGCCGCGGATCGCCTTGGCGACGACGGGCCAGCCGTGCTCCTCACCGAAGGCCACGAGCTCGTCGCCGTTGGCGACCGGGCGGAAGGCTGGTACGGGGAAGCCCGCGGCCCCGAGCTCCTCACGCTGGTAGCGCTTGTCCTGCGCGAACCGCTCGGCGGCGGCGCTGGGCCGAAGCACGTGGCCCGATGCCTCGAGTGCGGCGAGGTGGGCCGGGTCGGTCAGCTCGTGGTCGAACGTGACGACGTCGCAGCCCTTCGCGAACTCCTCGAGGTCGTCGAGGGAGTGCCAAGACGCGACCGCGGTGTTCGGGGTGACGATGGCGGCGCTGTCGTCGGCCTTCGCGGCCAGGACGCGCAGCTCGATGCCGAGCCCGATCGTCGCCTGGTGGGTCATGCGTGCGAGTTGGCCGGCACCGACCATGCCCAGCACGGGCACGTGCTCGGGGGGTTCGTGCAACGGGGGACCTCGCGGTGCGGCGGGAGCGCGAGGGTAGTTGGGGCCGGTGGCGACCCGACGTGACGCCGGCGTGGAACCTGCTCGGGGTATGGACGGGTCTCCGGCTCCGACCTAGGTTCC
>JBFHRB010000327.1:0-2630 GCA_041591915.1 Nitriliruptorales bacterium | reverse complement strand
CTAGGCGTCGGCCAGGCGCTGGTGGATCCGCGTCATGAGGTCGAGGACCTCACCCAGCATCGCGGCGTCGGTCAGCACGGTGAACAGGCGGAGCTCGACGGCGGCCTCGGCCACCCGGAGCTCCAGGCCGCCTTCGAGCGCGCTGCCGAGCTGGACCAGCGCCGCGCCGACCTCTCCGGCGAAGATCGCGCGCGCGAGCCTTGGCGAGTGCGTCTCGACCAGCCAGACGTCGTCCACGAGCCGCTCGCCGGTGCGGACGACGAGGTCGTCGTCCGCGTGGACGTCCACGTCGTGGACGTGGCGGGTGCGGGCACGGAGCGTGTCCGTGGGTCGGGGCACCGGAACCCGGACGGTCATACCCGCGGGCTCCGGTAGGCGCGTCAGTTGCTGGGTCGGCGGTGCCCACATGCTCACCGTGAACGTCGTTCCCCCGACCGGCACGCTCAGCCGCGGGTACGACGTCGGGGTCTGCCGCGTGACGAGGCCGTGACGGCGATCCGCCAGCCGCTGCAGCGCCTGCTGGTAGCTACGAGCGCGCCGCCGCCGGACGACGAACCCGAGCACGAAGGACACGAGCACGACGCCGATGACGGCGGCGAGAACCAAGGTTGGGTCCAACCCGCGCGCCTCCGGCCCTGCGAGCGCCCAAGCCTACGCTGACGCGCCTCGGGGGGTCACACGCTCCATCGGGCGTGCACCGCCGAGGAGGAACGCGCACGTCGCCCTCGACAGGGCAGCCGCGACCCGGTCCTGGTACGCGGGATCACGGAGCCGCTGTCCCTCGTCGGGGTGCGTGAGGAAGCCGGGCTCGACGATGACGGCGGGCGCGCGAGTCTCTCGCAGCAGGCCCGCCCGCGATGCATGGCAGCGACAGTTGAGTGCGCCGGTCGTGTTGCAGACCTCGTCGACCGCCAGCTGCGCGAAGGTCCGACCGGCCTCGGAGACGATGCCTGCATGTCCGAAGTAGTAGGCCGCTGCCCCGTGGGCATGTGGCGAGTCGAGCCCGTTCAGGTGCACGCCGAGCACCGCGTCGACGTCCTCCTCGTTGGCCAGCCGTGCCCGCTCCGACACCGAGGGCGTCACGTTCGGGCCGCGCGACAGCAGGACGGACACGCCTCGCGCGAGCAGGCGGCCGGCGAGCCGGTTGGCGATGGCCCAGGTCAGCTGGTGCTCGGCCGTCCCGTCCGGAGCGAGGTAGCCCGGGTCCTCGGGGCCGTGGCCGGGGTCGAGCAGGACGCGCGCACCCGCAAGGGTGGCTCGCTGGGGGTAGCGCATCGACTCCTTCTCGCGGACGGAGAAGGCCGCCTGCGACTGGTGGGCGCGGTGGAGGCGGCGGATGGCGCGGATCGTCTCGTCCCCGGCGATGCCGTCGACGGCCACGCCGACGTTGGCCTGGAAGTCGCGGATCGCCGCCTCGGTGTCGGGGCCGAGGACGCCGTCCGCCGGGCCGGCATCGAACCCGAGGCGATTGAGGCGCTCCTGGAGGTCGCGAACGTCGTCGCCGCGCAGCATCGGACGCGTGTGGTACAGGTTGCGATCGCCGAGGTGGACGCTGGCCTCGACCATCGCGCGCCAGGTGTCGTCACCGACGATCCCGTCGGCGACGAGCCCCCGTTCCTGCTGGAAGGTCCGCACGGCCGCCAGGGTCGACCCCCCGAAGACCCCGGGGTCGTCATCGCTCGAGTAGCCCAGCTCGGCGAGGCGGCGCTGGACGTCGGCGACCTCGGGGCCTCGCGCCCCCTGGCGGATCATGTTCACGGGTCGCGATGGTAGGTCCGGCGGGCGGGGCAGCAGGTCGGCCGTTCGGCCCGCGCCACGGCCTACGTTCGAACCATGGACATCATCGACGTGCTCGTCTGGGCAGGCACCGCCACGTTCGCGGCGACCGGGGCGCTGGTCGCCGTCCGCAAGCGCTTCGACCTCTTCGGCGTCCTGGTCCTCGCGGCGGTCACCGCCGTGGGTGGAGGGGCCATCCGCGACGTCGTCGTCGGCCGTCTGCCGCCTTCGAACCTGACCAACGAGGGCCTGCTCTGGCTGGTCGCGGCGACCGCCGTCCTGACGTACCTGCTGCGATCCCGCCTCGACCCCGAGTCCGACCTCCTCTACGCCTTCGACACCATCGGCCTGGCGGTGTTCGCGGCGCTGGGCGCCGAGCGTGGGCTGGGTGCCGACCTCGGCATGTGGGGGACGGTCTTCGCCGGTGCGATCAGCGGAGTGGGTGGTGGCATCATCCGCGACCTGCTGTCAGGGGAGGTCCCGGGGATCCTGTACCGCAGCGGCGACCTCTATGCGTCGGCTGCCGCGATCGGCGCAGCGACGGTGTACTGGTCGGCAGCCATCGACCCGTCCATCGCCATGCTCGCCGGCACGCTCGTGACCGTCGGTGTCCGCGTCGGCTCACGCGTGCTCGGGCTGCAGCTGCCCGTGCCGAGGGGGACGGCCTAGAGGTCGCGCTCCTCGCGGGAGCGGGGTTCCGCGTGGCTGCTGATGAGCGCGACGGCCACGGCACCCAGCCCGGTGGCGACGAGCAGCGGGGACCGTCGGAACCACCCCGCGTCGAGGAGTGCATCCAGGGCGGTGAGCGCCATCAGGAGGAGCGCGAGCCCGAGAAGCACGAAGCCGGCGCTTCG
>JBFHRB010000326.1:0-2679 GCA_041591915.1 Nitriliruptorales bacterium | reverse complement strand
GCCGGGCGCGACGTGCCTCCGCGCTTCGTCACCGGTGCGTTCTTCGCCCTCGGCGACGACGGCACCGTGAGGATGCACGGTTACCTCGAGCGGTACCTCAACTTCATGGGGCCACTCGCCGAGCACATCATCCCGACCGCGACGCTCACGTCGGAGTCTGCGCTGGCGGCCGCGATCGAGCGGTGCGAGGCAGCCGGTGTCGACGAGCTGCTGCTCGTGCCCACGACCACCGACGTGGGGGAGCTGGGGCGCGCGGCCTCCGTGGCCTTCAGGTGACCGCCCGCTCGGGGGTCCGCACCCGCCGGACGATGTAGGCCGCGGCGAGCACGTACCAGACGTCGATGAGGGTGTTGAAGCTGCGCTGCTGCAGCCCGCCGAAGGCGTCGACGGCGAGGTAGCGGACGAGGAAGCCGGCCAGGCCGACGAGCCCGATGGCGAGGGAGACCCGCGAGAAGCGCTGGTCGCGCGAGCGGAGGTGCCACCCCGCCAGGATCGGCACGAAGATCAGGCCGAGGTAGCCGATCCCCGCCGTGACGCTGTGCATGGTGTCGGTGAAGGTCGTGCCCGCGCCCGGGCAGCCATCCGTGCACGGGAAGGCGATGACGGCGAGCGTGAAGGTGCCGGCGATGACGGAGGAGATCGGCGCCGCGAGCGGACGCCCCGGCAACCCGCGCCGCAGCGCCACGGCGAAGAGCGTGAGGGCCACACCGGAGGTGAGGAGTCCCAGGCGCATGACCAGGCCCGACGGCTGGGGAGCGCCGACCTCGAACAGCTCGCTGATGGCCTGGCGGAGCGGGTCGTAGCCGGGGCGCAGCAGCCCGGCGAACAGCCAGCCCGCGACGTACAGGACGACCCCAGCGCCGCCGATGATGGCGAGGCGTGCCGTCTCGTCACCCGTCCTGGGCGGCGGGAGGGGATCGCTGCTGGTCATCTCGGTCCGACGGTCGTGTCGGCGTGGTTCGTCGCCGGGAGGGCGTCGGCTCGGTCAGCGGGCCACGTCGTCGAGGGCGTCCTCGATCGGCCGATCGCCGCCCGAGAGCTCGAAGAGCACACCCTCGAGGTCATCGCGTTCGAGGACCCGATGCAGCACCGCGGCGACGTCCGCCCGTGAGATCTCCGCACTCGGGGCGGTGTCGCCGACCTGCACGAGGCCCGTCGGCGGCTCGTCCGTCAGCCGACCCGGCCGGACGATGGTCCACCGGAGGTCGGTCGACATCAGGAACTCGTCAGCCCGTGCCTTGGCCCGCAGGTAGAAGCTGAAGACCGAGTCATCCATCGGCGGGTCCGCGGTCCCGCGCGAGCTGATCATCACGTACCGGTCGACGCCGACCTGCTGGCAGGCATGGATGAGCTTCACCGCGGCGTCGTGGTCGACCGTCTCCTTGCGGGCCGCTCCGCTGCCGGGCCCGGCCCCCGCGGCGAAGACGACGGCGTCCGAGTGCTCGATCGCCGCGGCGTAGTCGCTTGCGAGGCGCAGTTCGAGGTCGAGCAGCACCGGCGTCACCCCGCGGTCCTGGAGGTCGGCGACCTGATCACGGTTGCGGATGAGCCCATGGACCTCGTGCCCGGCGGCGGCCAGGCGCGCGCCCAGCAGCATGGCGATCTGTCCGTGTCCACCGGCGATGCTGATCTGCAAGTCGTCACTCCTCGGGTGATCCCGCGAGTGAAGCCGTTCGGTCGCATGTGTGCGAGGGGCCCATGGCACCCTGTCGGTCTGTCGATCGGAGGTCGCGCGCATCGAGGACCGAGTACCCGCTCCAGAGTTGCGCGAGGTCGCCGAGATCTGGTGGGACCGCGAGGTCGACCCCATGGTGGCGTGGCGGCGTGGCGAGACCGCCACCGAGTTCCACCTCGTGCCGCCGGACGGCGCCGGGGAGGCGATCCTGTTGCTGCGCGTGGACACGTCGACGGATGATCCCCGCGCCGTCGCCGAGGCGCTCGCCGCAGGCCTCGCCGCCTGCGACTTCCCGCCGACCGAACCGGCCGCGTCGGCCTCGCGAGTCGCCGCGACGCTGCGGGTGTCGGGGCTCGGCCACCTGCTGGACTGAGCGGCGGGCGCGGTCAGTTCGGGCTTCGGTCCGTGGCGTCGCGTCGTCGCATGAGCAGTTCGGGCCGTTCCTCGACGTCGCTGGTGCGCCTCCCCACCACCTCGAAGCCGTACGCGGTGTAGAAGGCCCGGGCGAGGTGGTTCTCCTCGAAGACGGCCACCTCGAGCGTGCCCCGGTGTTGCCTCGCGTGATCGAGCAGTGCGCGGCCGACGCCCTGCCGGTGGTGGTCGGGGTCGACGAAGAGTCCTCCGACCTCGTCGCCGACGAGGGACGCGAATCCGACCACGGCCGAGTCGCGCTCCGCGACGTACGTCTCGGACGCAGGCAGCCACAACTGGGCGAGGCGCTCCCGTTCCTCCACGAGGAACGCGTCCGAGAGGAACGAGTGCCCGACCTTCGATGCCCGGTACCAGACGTCGAGCACGGCTTCGAGGTCGCGGTCCTCGTACGGGCGGATCGTCGGCATGGGCACAGGGTGGCACGTCCGTGGGCCCATGCCGCGTTCGCGCAGCCGCGGCCTCGTTCGGCGCGCCCGGAGGGATTCGAACCCCCGACCGGCGGATTAGAAGTCCGCTGCTCTATCCAACTGAGCTACGGGCGCGTGAGGGCGCGAGGGTACTTCCGGAGGGCG
>JBFHRB010000325.1:0-2702 GCA_041591915.1 Nitriliruptorales bacterium | reverse complement strand
TCGGTCGCGAGGAGACCGACGATCGTCCGCGCCTCGGCCGCGCTCGGGATCGTCTCCACGGCGAAGAGGTCGGGCTCTGCCGCCGCCAGCGCTCGCACGCGCGGCAGGTGGAAGGTGGTGAGGGCCGCAGCATCGGTCGGGTAGCCACCGCGGTACTCGCTGCCGTCCGCCCGCGTGGCGCCGAGCGGCCCGACGGACGCCGCGATGACCGGGTCCCTGCCCGCCCGGCCGGCTCCCTCGCGGGCCAGCGACACGCTTCGCCGCATCAGCGCCTGCGCGTCCCGGCTGCTCACGCCAACCCGGGCGAAGCCGTCGAGCGATGCCTGGTAGCTCGCCGTGATGAGCACGTCTGCACCGGCGGCAGCGAAGCGCTCGTGGCTCGAGACGATCGCCTCGGGAGCGTCACGCAGGAGGCGAGCGGACCAGAGCTGGTGGGAGAGGTCGGCCCCGTGGTGCTCGAGGTCGGTCGCGAGGCCGCCGTCGATGATGACGACGCCCTGCGCCTCACGCAGTCGCTCCAACCGTTCCACGAGGTGGAGCGTAGGACCGGGACGCGGTCAGCAGGCCTGGTAGCCCTGCATGGGCGCGAACATCCCGTCACTCATGGGGTGGTGGAACCAGTAGGCCGCGCGCGCGTGGATGTTGGCCGTCATGAACGCGCAGGTCGCGATGTCCTTGGTGCGCGTGACCTCGTAGCCGTCGACGCCGAGGTGGCCGAGCGCCGCGGGGATGACGCCGGCGTCCGGGTGCGGCGTCACCGCGCCCCAGCCGATCTGCAGGTACGGAGCGACCGGATTGATCGGCGTCGTGTCGATGGGGCCGCTTCCCGACGTCGGGACGTAGGCCGCCTCCTCGATGGACCGCCGCAGGTCCCAGACCGACAGGCTGAGGCTGTCACCGGTGACCATGAGCGGCTCGTCGCCGCCCAGCACGATGCCGCCCAGGTGGCCGACGGATCGCCGGGCCTCGAGCAGGATCTTCGACAGCGTGCCGGCGGTGCGGGGCGTCGCGAACGACGTCCCGGAGACCGCACGGGTCCCGAACTCGCAGTCCGCGCAGTAGGGGAGCTCTCGCGTGAAGTCGCCGACGACGTCGGGGAGCGTGCCCGAGACGTGCTCGCGTCGGTCGCCCTCGTCCTCGCTGTAGCCGGCGACGCCGAGGGTCCACCAGGGGCCCGAGGTCGAGTCCACCGGGCTGAGCGCCGGGGTGTTGTCGGCCGCGCCGACGTGCATCTTCCCGTTCGTGACGACGCCCTCGTAGCTCGACGTGAGGTTGCCGAACACGGGCAGCGAGCCGATCGGGCCGTAGGACGTGGACACGAGGTCGACACCGGGCTCGGCGAAGGCCCAGCGCTCCGCGTCGTCGTTCGTCCCCTCGACGAAGATGACGATGGCCTCGGGGTTGGCCTCGATCACGGCACCAGCCGTGCCCGTGCCGTGGGTGTCGTCGTTGTTGTCGGGCAGGATGATCCGGCTGCCCGGGTCGAAGCTGATCGCCATGACGTTGGTGCCACGGAACCAGTACAGCTCGCCCTCGTTCACGTCGGCCCACTGGCCGGCGTCCGTGGCGAAGTCCTTCGCGAAACTGCCAGTCCGGGTCAGGTCGAGGATGTGGTCCTCGTCGATGCCGAACTCGTCGAGCACGGCCTGGTCGACCGCGCTCGGCGCCGCGTTGCGGTAGTTCGTGCCGCCCGCGTTGAACCACTCGTGGTACGGGTTGATGCCCGAGTCGAGCACGGCGACCGTCACGCGCGGCTGGGGGACGTCGACGTCCTCGGGAGCGGGTGACAGGGCGATGCCGGCGGTGGCGACCGCGGCGAGCGAGACGGCGGAGACGATGCGGCGCAGGCGCAACGGCGTTCCTTGGTGAGGGGTGGCAGGGAAGGGCTGCCTCGGTGTTCGACGCTGGAGTCCCGGCTTCCTGCCTACGGTGGGGCCGACGTGCGATCTGGGGGAGGCGTGGGCACGCGCGAGGACCGGGTGCGAGGAGCACTGCTCGGGACGTTCGTCGGCGATGCCCTCGGCCGCCGATGGGAGGGGCGGCGCGGAACCCCGGGCCGCACGGGCGAGGCGCGCCTCGCCCGGTCCGAGTCCGCCCGGACACTGCGGTACACCGACGACACCCAGCTCGCGCTCGCGCTCGCCGAGCACCTGGTGGACCACCCCGATGTCGAGCCGGCGGCGCTCGTGCGGACGTTCCTCGGCCACTACGAGGGCACGCGCGGCTACGGCGGTGGCTTCCGGCGGCTGGTGGGGCGCTGGCGCGAGGGGGTGCCGTGGGAGGACGCGGCGACGATCGTCTTCCCCGACGGCTCGTTCGGCAACGGTGCCGCGATGCGCGTCGCACCCGTTGGGGCGCTCCACGCCGGCGATCCTGCGCGCATCACCGCGGTCGCCCGGCGCCAGGCCGAGGTGAGCCACGCCCATCCGCTCGGGTGGCAGGGGGCGGTCGCGGTGGCGCTCGGCGTCGGCCAGGCGGTGGTGGCGGGCGACTTCACGGCAGCCGACCTTCATCGGCTCGCGACGCAGGGACATGCCGAGGGCCTCTCCGCAGGGCTGGCAGCGGCTGCGGACCTGGCCGAGCGCTGGCCCAACGACCCATCGCTGGCCCTGCGTGACGTCGGCGGCACGCTCGGGACGAACGTCACCGCGCAGGGATCGGTGCCGGCGGCGCTGTGGGTCGCGGCCGTCGCGACCGAGGTG
>JBFHRB010000324.1:0-2703 GCA_041591915.1 Nitriliruptorales bacterium | reverse complement strand
TAGGGACCCTGCGATCCAGCCCGAAGCACGCCGCCCGCCAGCGCGACGCCTGCACGGGCGCTCACCGAACGTGTGGAAGGTGTGGTCCGTGCACCGCGTTCGGACCGAACACGCAGCAACCACAGGAGACAAGCGCCGATGACGATCCGTCTGCTCGCCATCAGCGGCAGCCTGCGCCGCGACTCGTACAACACCCGACTCCTGCGCATCGCCGAGCGGCACGCGCCCGCGGGCGTCGAGGTGGAGTTCGTCGACCTGCGCGAGATCCCGATGTACGACCAGGACGTCGAGCGCGACCACGGCTTCCCGGTGCCCGTGGACGACCTCAAGCGGCGCATCGAGGGCGCCGACGGGCTCCTCGTGGCGACCCCCGAGTACAACCACTCGATCCCGGGCGTGCTCAAGAACGCGCTCGACTGGGCATCCCGGCCGTACGGGAGATCGTCGTTTCTGGGCAAGCCCGTCGGGATGCTCGGCGCAGGCGGTGGCAGCGGCACCCGCAACGCCCAACGCCACCTGCGAGAGGTCCTGACGGCGATCGGCGCTGACGTGCTCGACGCACCGGAGGTCCTCGTGGCCGGCGCCTGGAACGCGTTCGACGGCGACGAGCTCGCTGACGAGACGATGACGCAGCGGATCGTCGACCTCGTCAGCGCCGTCGCCGCGGCTGCCGGGGAGCGGGGTGCGACGGACGACGCCACGGACGATGCTGCCTGAGGGCTCGGACCGGCGCTGAGGCCCGTCCCGAGCCGGGGCTCAGGCGCAGTCCGTGCAGCTCAGCCACAGCAGCGTGATGCGTGACGACGGGTCGAACTCCATCGTCTCGTTGTAGCCGGCCTCCTGGGTCTCGTAGATGCCGGCGTGGAACCCGCCGGGTGGGGCGGCCTGCACGGTGAGGTTCGGCGGGCCCACCTGGAAGGTGACGAACTCGCGTGCCTCGTTCTCCGTGTGGAAGGCGAGGGTGGGCTGGCCCCAGCAGGGCCCCTCGACGCCGGGGGAGCAGACCCTGGCGACGTCGCCGAGGAGCGTCCCGACGTTGACGCCGTCAGTGGTCGCGTACAGCGTGCTGACCGTCACGATGTCGGTGATGTCGTCACCCAGTCCGTTCACGATCGCGTACAGCAGGGAGTGGCCGCCACGGCTGATGGTCGAGCCCGCGAACTGGCCACCGAACAGCTCGATCCCATCGGTCACGACGTAGTCCTCACCGAGCTCGTCACGGAGCTCGGCGACGGTCATCCCGATCCGTACCGGTCCCATGCCGTCGGTCGTGATCGCCGTGCCGCCCGGGAGCGACGCGGGATCGAGCAGCGCGGTGCACTCGACAGCCTCTGGCTCGGCGTCGCAGTCGGTGCGCGCGCCCTCGGCCCCCGCAGGGTCGGCCGGGCCCGTTCCCGAGGCGTCCGTGGCGTCGTCGGTCGCGGCACCGGCGGTGTCGCCTCCGTCAGGCGCGGGGCTGGACTCGGGGGACTCGGCCACCCCGACCGCCCGCTCGTCCGGCTCGACGACCTCATCCCCGCGCGCGCACCCCGTCAGTGCCAGCGCGAGCGCGAGCGCCACAACCCGGAGGTGCGGTCGCCCGAACGAGGAGTCGTCTGCCATCCTGCGGACGGTAGCCAGTCCATGGCGGTGCGGCACCGCCGCGGCGTTCGGCTCGCTCGGCTCGGTGGCCGGCTGCGAACGACCGGGTACGGCCACGCGGCTGGTGCCACGGCTCTGCCACACTCCGCCGTCCCACCAACCGTCGAGGAGTGACCTCCGTGACCTGGCTCGTGGCGCTGCTTGCCGTCGCGGCGCTGCTCGTGGTGGCCGAGGTCCTCGTGCACCGCGTCGCGCACGACCGTGTGGCGCAACTGCTGACCGAGGCGTTCGGCGCACCGACGGAGGTCGTGGCACCGGATCGGCCGGTGTTGCCACACCTGCTCCGGCGCCGCCTGCCACGTGCTCGGATCATCGCCCGTGCCGTACCGGTGCGTGGCGGCGAGGCCGTCATCGACCGCCTCGCCATCGACCTCGTCGACGTCCGGCTGCCGATCCGCCTCCCGGGCGTGCGGCCGGTGCCGCTGCGCGCTGCCGAGGGACGCTTCGAGGCACGCTTGACGGCGGACCAGCTCACCGAACTCGCCGATCTGCCCAAGCCGATCAAGGCACTGCAGTTCTCGGGCGGGTCGATCGAGGTCCGCACGCTCGGCGGGGTCACCGTGTCGACGAGGGTCCAGGCACGCAGCGGGGCGCTGGTGATCTGGCCCGATCGGTCGATCGTCGCCGCTCTGGCGGGCGTCGACATCACCATCCCCCTCAACGACCTGCCGGCCGGTGCGGTGGTCGAGGACATCATCGTCAGCGGCCGCTACCTGGTGGCCGAGGGCTCGCTCGACGGCGAGCGGCTGCTCGATCGGGGCGCGCGCACGAACGCCTGAGTCGGTCGCGCGACGGGACCGTGTGCCCTTGACGTCGCCGCGCCACCGCGTCAGCGTGATGGCAGGCCCGCAGCGGGAGGATCGAACCATGGTGGCCGACTACCGGCTCTTCTACGTACAGGACGTGACGATCAGGTCAGGCGCCGGCGCGGAGGCGCTCGAGTGGTTCCGCGACTACCGGGACCTCGTTCGTCGGTTCCCGGGGGTGAAGGACACGCACGCCTACGCGACGCAGTTCAACCTCGGCGACCGCGCGATACAGATCTGGAACGAGATCGAGGAC
>JBFHRB010000323.1:0-2722 GCA_041591915.1 Nitriliruptorales bacterium | reverse complement strand
TATCGGCTTGTTCCACGCCAGGGCGGAGGCGAGGACGTCGGGGCCCGTGTAGGGGATCTCGAGGACCTCGAGCATCGACTGGATCGTCCCGTCCTCACCGGCCGCGCCGTGGAGCGTCAGGAACGCGACGTCGAAGGCGCCCTCGCCGAGGTGGCGGACCAGGTCGGCGTCGACGTCGAGCATGGTCACCTGGTGCCCGCGGTCGCGCAGGGCGTCGGCGACACGGTGCCCCGAGTTCAGGCTGACCTCGCGTTCGAGTGAGATGCCTCCGGCGAGGACAGCGACGTGGCTCGTCATGCGTGGGCTCCAGACGTCGTCGGGCCGTGGGTGTCGGGGGGCGCCTGATCGCCGTAGACGGCGCGGACGAGGTCGAGCTCCTGGTGGAGCAGCTCGCCGAGTCGGACGATCCCCTCCCTGATGCGTTCGGGGGTCGGGTAGCTGTAGCAGAGGCGGAGCTGGTCCCCGCCCTGGCCGTCGGCGTAGAAGCCGCGGCCCGGCACGTAGGCGACGCGGTGCTGTACCGCCTTGGCCAGCAGGTCGGACGTGTCGATCCCGCGAGGGACCGTCACCCACACGTAGAAGCCGCCGCTGGGCCGCGTCCAGGAGCAGCCGTCGGGGAACTCGACGTCGAGGGCCGTCAGCATGGCCTCGGCACGCTCGCGATAGACCTCGCGGAAGCGCTTGATCTGCCCCTGCCATGGCTGGCGGGTCAGCCACGTCTCGACGATCATCTGGGTCAGGTTGCTGGGGCAGAGGTCGGCGGCCTCGCGCAGCAGGATGAGCTTGTCCCGGATCGGCTTGGGCGCGGCGATCCAGCCGATCCGCGCGCCGGGGGCGAAGGTCTTGGAGACCGTGCCGACGTAGACGACGCGCTCCGGGACGAGCTCGCGGAAGCTCGGCCAGGTCCGGCCCTCGAAGTCCAGGAGGCCGTAGGGGTTGTCCTCGAGGATCAACAGGTCGTGCCGCGCGGCGATCTCCGCCACCTGCATGCGGCGCTCGACCGAGAGCGACACGCCAGCCGGGTTCTGGTGGTTGGGGATGGTGTACAGGAACTTCACCGTGCGGGACTCACGGAGGAGCCGTTCGAGCAGCTCCTCGAGTGATTCCGGGATGAGGCCCTCGTCGTCCATCGCGACGTGGCGGACGTCGGCCTGGTGCGACGACAGGGCGCCCAGACCGCCGACGTAGGTGGGGCCCTCCGCGATCACGACGTCGCCGGGGTCGATGAAGACCTTCGTCACGAGCTCGAGGCCCTGCTGGCCGCCATTGGTGACGATCAGCTCGTCGGCGTGGGCGGCGATGTTCTCGTGTGCCATGACGTCGACGAGCCGGTCGCGCAGCTCGGGGCGCCCCTGGCCGCCGCCGTACTGCAGGGCGGTGGGCCCGGACTCGCGGATGACCTCGACGACGACGTCCTCGACGGCCCGGAAGTCGAGGGCCGAGGTGAACGGCATCCCGCCCGCCAGGCTCACGACCTCGGGGCGTGACGCGACGGCGAACAGCGCCCGGATCTCCGAAGCCGACATGCCGCGTACGCGCCCCGCGTAGCGCTGGAGGTACGGGTCGGTGTCGAGGCGCACGCGTTCGTCCTGATCTCGTCCGACCCGTGCTCGGCCGGAGCTTCCGCCGCCCCGCGGGCGACGATGGCCGCAGGGGTAGCATCGAGCGTACCGGTGGCCTCGCCACGAGAGTTGCCGGCGGGGTGCCCGTCCGGCCTCGACCATCGATCCGGTCGACCGGAACCGCGGACGGCACGTGGCGCGAGCCGAGGAGTTGACGATGACGGCCCAGCACGGCGACCCACACGCGCGCCACGTGGCGGCAGGTGGGCCGAAGCGGGCGATCGTCGGGGTCCTGATCGGGCTGGCCGCGGGGGCGGCGGCAGCGCTCGTCATGCCGCGCGAGGAGGGCCCCCGACGACGGATCCGCGCCGCGGACCGACCGCAGCCGCGCGGCCATGGCGACTGACGGGCCCGGGACCAGGGCGGGTCGGGCGAACATCCGTGGGGCCCGCGACCTGGTGCCACTCGACGGCAGCACGCTGGATGCGCTGCCGTCTGCCTGCCGCCGATGCCTGTTCTGGGAGCTCGGCCACGCGCGTCCGGATCGGCGGAAGCCCCGTACGGACGAGCTGGCCGGCGACCCTGCGCGGCACAAGGACGCGTGGGTCGGCGCGGTGGGGGTCGAGTCCGGCCCGCCCGGTCGTGTCGTGCAGGTCGACGGGGTGACGGTCGGCTTCGCGGTCTTCGCCCCGGCGCGATCGTTCAGCCCGCGGAAGCGTCCCGCGCCGATGGTCTCGAGCGATGCGCTGCTGCTCTCGACCATCTGGGTCGAGCCCGACTGGCGGGACCGGCGCGTGGGCCGCCACCTGCTGCAGGCCGCGATCAAGGACGCGAAGCGGCTCGGGCTCGAGGCCGTCGAGGTCTACGGCGACCGCCGCTACCACGAGGGCGACTGCGTCCTGCCGACGCAATGGCTCCTCGCCGAGGGGTTCGAGGTCCACCGAGAGCACCCGCGCTACCCGCTCCTGCGACTCGAGGTCCGGCGGACCCTGCGCTGGGCGGAGTCACTCGAGTCGGCGCTCGACGAGGTCCGTGAGCGGCTGCCCCGCCCGGCACCCGCCCCACGACAGGTACCCCGGGCCCCGGCCACCGCAGACGGACCGAGGTCGCCCGGCGACGCGTCCCGCTAGGCGTCGGCCAGGCGCTGGTGGATCCGCGTC
>JBFHRB010000322.1:0-2766 GCA_041591915.1 Nitriliruptorales bacterium | reverse complement strand
CGGCAGGTCGCCGAGCGCCACGCCGAGCTGCTGGCGGGCCTGCCGGAGAGCGTCGACCAGGCGGCACTGCACGAGCACGCCGAGGCCAGCGGCGACCCGGACCTGCTCCGACTCGTCCTCGAGTACCTCCCGCTCACGTTCTCGCGCCGGCACGGCGACCCGAGCCGGCCCTGGAACCGCTTCGCGATCCGTGTCCGCGCGGCCGATGGCTCGGAGCTGCTCACCTACCAGGGCAACTGGCGCGACATCTTCCAGAACTGGGAGGCACTGCTGCGCTCCTACCCGGTGTACTTCCCGCACGTCGTCGCCAAGTTCGTGAACGCGACCACACCGGACGGCCACAACGCGTACCGGATCTCGCGTGACGGCATCGACTGGGAGGTGCCGGACGAGGACGACCCCTGGAGCAACATCGGGTACTGGGGCGACCACCAGATCATCTACCTGCTGCGACTGCTCGAGGGCTGGCAGGCCGTCGACCCCGACGGCATCGACGGCTGGCTCGACCGCGCGCTGTTCACCTACGCGGACGTCCCGTACCGGCTCGCGGACCATGAGGCGATGGTCGCGGCCCCGCGGGACACGATCACGTTCGACGAGGAGGCGGAGGCCCGCGTCGCGGAGCGCGTCCGGGAGGTGGGTGCCGACGGCCGGCTCGTCGCGGGCGACGACGGCCTCGCGCGGGTCACGTTCCTCGAGAAGCTCCTCGTTCCCGCGCTCGCGAAGCTGTCGAGCTACGTACCGGGTGGCGGCATCTGGATGAACACCCAGAGGCCCGAGTGGAACGACGCCAACAACGCCCTGGCCGGCTACGGCCTCTCGATGGTCACGCTGTACCACCTCGATCGCTACGTCCGCTTCGTGCGCCGGATCGTGGATGGTGCGGGGGATGGCCCGGTCGCGATCTCGCGCCCCGTGGCGGACTGGGTGGCGGCGGTCTCCGCCGTGCTGGCCGATCATCCGGCCGAAGCCGGGATCGGCGACAGGACGGCCCGTCGCCGGGTCCTCGACGCGCTCGGCCGCGCCGGCGCGTCCTACCGCAACCAGGTGCGGGACGGCTTCGACACCACGCCGAGCGAGGTGGATCCCGGGGCACTGGTCGACCTCCTCGACGCTGCTGCGGCGCACCTGCGCGCGACGATCGCGGACGCCCGGCGACCAGATGGCCTCTACGACGCCTACAACCTGGTGGCGTTCCCCACCGAGGACGAAGCCACGGTGCAGCGCCTCGCCCCGATGCTCGAGGGGCAGGTGGCGGCGATCGGTTCGACCGCACTCAGCGCCGAGGACGTGATCGACCTCGTCGAGTCGATGTACGCGTCGGAGCTGTACCGCGCCGACCAGCGGACGTTCCTGCTCTACCCCGCGCACCGCCCGCCAGCCTTCCTCGATCGCAACACCGTCCCGCCCGAGGTGGTCGCGGCGAACCCGTTCCTGCGCGAGCTGGTCGGCGACGGGTCGGCCGGGGTGCTGCACGAGGACAGCGAGGGCGGCCTGCACTTCCGGCCCGGCCTCGCCAACGCCGCTGCCCTCGATGCCGCCCTCGAGGGAACCGCCCTCGACCAGGAGCGGCGCGCCCTCGTCCACCGCGTCTACGAGGAGATGTTCGGCCACCACGCGTTCACGGGGCGGTCGAGCGGCATGTACGGCTACGAGGGGATCGGCTCGATCTACTGGCACATGGTCTCGAAGCTCCTGCTCGCGGTGCAGGAGCGCTACCTCGACGAGGTCCGGGGCGATGCGCGACCGGACGTCGTCGCGGGGCTTGCCGCCGCCTACCAGCGCATCCGCGACGGGCTGGGCTTCCGCAAGGACCCGGTCGAGTTCGGGGCCTTCCCGACGGACTGCTACTCGCACACGCCCGCGCACGCCGGGGCCCAGCAGCCCGGCATGACCGGGCAGGTCAAGGAGGAGGTCATCACCCGCCTCGGCGAGCTCGGTCTCGTCCTGGTGGACGGCCGCCTCGAGCTCGTCCGACCGCCACTGCCGGCGCGGGAGATCGTGGGGCCTGATGCGGGCGCCGCCTACCGCACGACGGTCTGCGGCGTGCCGGTGCAGGTCATGGTCGGGGACGAGGACGTCGTCCGCGTCTCCCTCGCCGACGGCACGCACGCGGAGCGCATTGGCAGCGCCCTGACGCCGTCGGAGTCCACGGAGGTGTTCGGCCGTACGGGTGCGGTCTCCGGCGTCAGGTTCACGACGACCCTCCTCGGGGGTGCGTGATGCAACGCCTCCGTGCCACCGCCTTCCTGACCGTGGCCGTCCTCGGTGCCACGGCCTGCGGCTCCGCGACGCAGACCGACGTGGCACCGCCGCCAGCCGAGCCCACACCGGCCGCGGAGCCCGCCGAGACGACCGCGGTCGGCACCGGCGCGGTCCACGTCTATCGACACGACGGAACCGCGTGGGTGCGGACCGCGACGATCGTCGCGCCGGGCGACCGGTTCGGGCGCGCCCTGGCGTTCGGCCAGGACGGGAACCTGCTCCTCGTCGGATCGCCCGGGTTCGTGACGGGAGCCGTGAACGTCTTCCACCACGACGGCACCACCTGGACCGAGGAGGCCCGGCTCGTCTCGTCCGCCGGCGACCCGTCCTTCGGGAGCTCGGTCGCGTGGAGCGCGGGTCGCGCGCTCGTCGGCGCTCCGGCCCAGCCCGGGCCGGCGGGAGCGGGCCAGGGAGGAGCCCTCGTCCCCGTCCGGATCTACCGGTTCCAGGGAGGGGCCTGGGGGCTCGAGCAGGAGCTGCCGCCGCGGGGGTGGCCCTTCT
>JBFHRB010000321.1:0-2769 GCA_041591915.1 Nitriliruptorales bacterium | reverse complement strand
GATGGGACGTCGACTCGGGGTCACCGCACCCAGCTGAGGCTCAGGTGATCGTGGCCAGCGCCGCGTCCGCCCGCTGCCACCGGAACAGCCGCTCGGCGTTGCCGTGCGTGATCGCGGCGACCTCGTCCGCAGGCACGCCGTCGAACAGCTCCGCGCACTCCTTCTGGGAGTGAGGCCAGGGCGTGTCCGCGTGCGGGTAGTCGCACTCCCACAGGATCCGGTCGACCCCGACGTCGTGGCGGTACCCGATCCCCACGGGCTCGTCGATCATGCAGGCGTACATGTTGCGACGGAAGATCTCGGACGGGAGCGGATCGTCGACGCCCGACCAGCTCTTGTGGCGCAGGAACTGGCGGTCCGCCCGCTCGAGCGCGGCCGGCACCCAGCCCATGCCGCCCTCGCTGAAGGCGATCTGCAGGCCCGGGAACCGGCGGCACACCGGCGAGAGCATCAGGTTGACCGACGCCACGATCGAGTTGGTCATGACGAGCACGATGCCCACGAGTGCGGGCCCGTCCGGTGACGGCTTGGGCACCTCCCCCTGCGACCCCAGGTGCATGCAGACGACCGTCTCGGTCTCCTCGCAGGCCCGCCAGACCGGATCCCAGTGGTCGGTGTAGAACGACGGCAGGCCTGCCGGCACGGTGTTCTCGGGGAACGACACGGCGCGCGCCCCCTTGTCGGCGCACCGCCGGATCTCGGCTGCGGCGAGCTCGGGGTCCCAGACCTGGGAGATGATCATCGGCACGAACATGCCCCGAGGGCCGGCCGCGCACCACTCGTCGATGACGAAGTCGTTGTAGGCACGCACGCAGAGGTCGGCGAGCTCCTTGTCGGCGAAGTCGTTGAAGAGCATCCCGCCGAAACGCGGCAGGCTCGGGAAGCCGACCGACGCCAGGATCCCGTCGTCCAGGAAGTCCTTCGCCCGCTGCGCCGGATCCCAGCAGCCCGGGATCATCTCGTCGAAGCGCTGCGGCTCGCCGGGGCCGGTGTCCGCCTTCCACTCGTCGCGCGGCTTGCCGGCCACGGCGTTGAGTCCGAGCGACGAGGACTTGCCAGGTGCGCCCTCGATGATCCACATCTGCGAGCCGTCGTCGCGCTCGACCACGTGGGGCGCGAGGTCATGCCACCGCTTCGGCAGCCGATCCGTCCAGACGGTCGGATGCTCGATGATGTGATCGTCGACGCTGAAGAGCTCGAACATGCGTGCCTCTCCCCACGAACCCTGACACGCGTGTCAGGGTAGTGCGGGGAGCCGTCAGGCGACGAGTTCCTCGAGCAGGTCGCCCAGGTCCTTGAGCTCGGTCTTGCGGATGGCCGCGTCGACGCCCGCCGAGCGTGCGACGCTCGCCAGGTCGTGGTCCATCGCCGCGGAGAACAGGACGAGCCGGACCGTCGGGTCGAGTTCGCGGACGAGGCGAGCGACCTCGAGCCCGGTGAGGTGCGGCATCATCTGGTCGAGGACCATGACGTCGACCGTCTCACCGCGCTCCCGGATCTCGTTGAAGATGTCGACCGCCTGCTGGCCGTCCTTCGCCTCGCCGGCGATCTCCGCCACCGACGAGACGAACATCCGCACGAGCACTCTGACATCGAAGTCGTCGTCGGCGAAGACCAGACGCATGTGGTGACCCCCCAGGGCTGCCCGACACTCCCGTCGGCCTGCGCCAACGATACGCAAGCGGACGGCCACACGCCGTCAAGTCGCCGCATCACCCCGCTTCCGCGCGAATCCGAAGGGCAGTTCGAGCCGATTCGCCCGGAGCAGGCCGTCGTCCGCGAGGATCTCTGCCGTGGGGCCGTCCGCGACGATGCGCCCACCGTTCATCACGACGGCCCGTTCGCAGAGGTCGAGCGCGAACGGCAGGTCGTGCGTGACCACGAGCTGCGTGACGTCGAGCCCGCGCAGGACCTCCGCGAGCTCCCGTCGGCTCGCCGGGTCGAGGTTCGACGTCGGCTCGTCGAGCACGAGGATCGACGGGTGCATCGCCAGGACCGTCGCGATCGAGGCGAGGCGGCGCTCGCCACCACTGAGGTGGTGGGGCGCCCGGTCCGCCAGCGGCTCGAGCCCGACGGCAGCGAGCGCGACCCCGACGCGCTCCCGCAGCTGGTCTCCGACGAGGCCGAGGTTGGCGGGACCGAACGCGACGTCCTCCCGGACCGTCGGCATGAACAGCTGGTCCTCCGTCTGCTGGAAGACGAGGCCGACCCGTCGCCGGACCTCGACGAGGTTCTGGTCGTCGAGCGGGAGCCCGTCGACCGAGATCGCGCCCTGCTGGCGGTGCAGGAGCCCGTTCAGGTGCAGCACGAGGGTGGTCTTGCCCGCGCCGTTGGGGCCGAGCAGGGCGACCCGCTCCCCCGGATGCACGTGGAGGTCGACACCGTCGAGCGCCGGGTTGCCGTCCGGGTAGCGGAACCCGAGGGCCTCGACCGCGATGACCGGCGTGCTCACGCCACCACCAGCCACGCGAGGAGCGCCAGGCCGGCCACGGCCGGCAGGACGAGCGAGGCCAACCAGGTGGGCTGATCACGCTCCGCCAGCGCCACGTCCGGCATCGTGCCGGTGTAGCCACGCGAGAGCATGGCGTGGTGCACGCGCTCCCCACGTTCGTACGACCGGATGAAGAGCGCCCCGGCGGCCGAGGCCATGGGCCTCGCCTCGGACAGCCAGCGCGCCTCGTAGCCACGGGCCAGCATCGACCGGTGCATGCGCCCGATCTCGCCGGCGAGGACCTCGAGGTAGCGGATCATGAACGCGGCGATGGCGGT
>JBFHRB010000320.1:0-2811 GCA_041591915.1 Nitriliruptorales bacterium | reverse complement strand
CGATCAGAAGAGCGTGGGTTCGGACGAGGGGGCCGGGGGCTCGGACGCCGAGGGCGACGCCGATGGGGGCGACGAGGCGGGCACGGACGCCTGATCCGTACCGGCCGACCCCCCGGCCCCGTCGAGGGCGTCGTGGCGGGCCGTGCCGAGCGTCGCCCGAGCCTGTCCGTGCTCGAAGCCGGCGACGTAGGCCTTCGCCCGCTCGGCGTCCGGGAACCGGTCGACGACCGCGTGGAACGCGGCCGAGTGGTCGGCGTGCAGCAGGTGAGCGAGCTCGTGGACCAGCACGTAGTCGAGGACGTAGCCGGGCATGGTCGCGACCTCGCGGCTGATCCTGATCGTGGCATCGATCGGCGTACAGCTCCCGAGCCGCCGCCGCATCCGGCTCGACCAACGGACCGAGGCCGGACGGACGCCGTCCACGTACTCGTCTGCGAGCGCCGCGGCACGACGTGCGAGCTCCTCGTCGTCACCGACCGCCTCCGCGGCCGACCTGCCGACGACCTTGCCGACGAGCTCGGTGATGAGGCGTTCCTCCTCGACCTGGTCGAGCCCGGCCGGGAGCATCACGACGATGACACCGTCGCGCGCGTGCGCGGCCGCGGAGCGACGACGACGGGTGGACCGGACGACCTCGACGGGCGGCCCGCCTGCGGTCGCTGGTCGGAACTCGACCGTGCGCGTCGGTCGTGGCATGCGTCCTCCGAGGCTGCGGCCCCACCGATGACCCACGTCACACTACGGGCCAGCAGCGACACGTCCCCGCAGCCCCGACGCGGTCCGCGTCGCGCGTCCACCGCACGAGGGCGCGCGTGTTGGCCGGATCGGTCGCGTCCACACGATGTGGGGAAGCGTGCGCCGGGAACACGCAGGTCAGCGGGCGGTTCCCGAGCGGAACGCCCGTCGCCAACACGGGCAATCCACACCCGCCATCCACATGTTCCACAGCTTCTCCACAGACCTGTGGGGGCTGTCGACAGGGGGTGTGGATAAGTGGGTTGATGTGGTCGCGTGGTCCCGCGTACGTTCCGCCCCGCAACGACGACCTCGATCCGGCGAGCTGGATCGGCATCCGAAGGGGAAGGGGGTGCCGGGACGGCAGACCTGCCGAGGGACTCGTTCAGACACGGGAGGCCCCGCCGTTCGGCGGGGCCTCTCGTGTTGTGTCCGGCAGTACGCTCGGCAGTCACCCACGCAGGAGTGACGCGCAGTGGCAGACAGCCCCGCGAAGGCGGCCGCCTTCTTCGACCTCGACCGGACCCTCATCAGCGGCTCGAGCGCCTTCCCCTTCGGCATCGCCGCCTGGCGCGCGAAGATGATCCCCGCCGGCGACCTCACGCGCGACGCGTTGAACGCCCTCACGTTCCGCCTGACCGGCGCCTCCGACGAGCGCTCCGAGGCCGTCCGCGACCGCATCCTGGCCGCGGTCAAGGGTTCACGGCAGTCGGACCTGATCGGGCTGAACGAGGAGGTCGTCCCGCGCGTCCTCGAGGGCGTGCGACCGGAGGCCAAGGCACTGCTCGAGATGCACGCGGAGGCCGGGCGGGACCGCTACATCATCTCGGCGTCCCCCCAGGAGCTCGTCGGCGAGGTCGCGCGCGACCTCGGGCTCGAGGGCGGCATCGGCACCGTCAGCGAGGTCGACGACGCCGGTGTCTACACCGGCCGGTTGGCAGAGCCGTTCTGCTACGGGCCGGGCAAGGCGATCGCCATCGAGAAGCTCGCGGCGGAGAAGGGCTACGACCTCCGCCTCTGCTACTCCTACTCGGACTCCGCGAGCGACCTGCCGATGCTCGAGATGGTCGGCCACCCGGTGGCGGTCAACCCCGACAGCGCACTGGAGTCCGTCGCCCACCAGCGCGGCTGGCCGATCGTCGTGTTCAGCCGCAGGACGAAGCAGGTCGTCAAGACCACCACGGCGATCACCGGCGCGGTGGCGCTGGCCAGCGGCACCTACGCGCTGGGACGCCGCCACGGACGCATCCAGGCCGAGGCCGCGCGCGGACGCGAACGGCTGTGGCGCCGGTGACCCCGAGCCAGCAGCTCGGGGCCTTCACGCGGACCCCGCACCTCGTGGCGCTCGTGGCCCACGCGGAGCGGCTGCTCGGGCGGGTCCGCGAGGCGGACGAGGCTCGGCGCGCCGCGACGGCCGAGCGCCTGGTCGAGCGAGCCTGCGTGTCGTCACTGCGGCTCGACGGCGCCAGGCTCGACGAGGTCCCGGACCTCGCGCTGGCCGACGAGGTCGTGGCCGACGTCGTGGCCGGGGGGCGTCGCTCGGGGAGCTGGTTCGACGCGTTCGCGACGTTCGAGGACGAGGACCCGCGCGTGCGCGCCCTCGAGTTCCGCGGGGTACGCGACGCGACCCTCTCCCACGACCTCGCGCCCGGGCTCTTCACCGATCCGGTCGACAGCCTGCGGGAGCTGCACCGCCGACTGACCGTGGGGCTGGTGGCGCCGGAGCACGCCGGCGAGATCCGACGCACGGCGCAGGCCATGCAGGACGCCTCGACCGGACGCGTCCTGTTCTTCCCGACCGACCCGGAGCGCATCGAGACGGAGCTGCACCTGCTGGCCTCGTGGCTGGAGGGCGCGGCCGCGCGGGAGCACGCGATCGTCACGAGCGGCGTGGTCCACCTCGAGCTCCTTCGCATCCACCCGTTCGAGGCTGCCAACGGCCGGCTCGCGCGGGCCGCGGCACGGCTCCTCCTCCGAGCCCGTGGGCTCGACCCCGACGGCCTCCTCGCACCGGAGGTCGCCCTGGCCGCCGCCCCGGTCGCGTACTACGACGAGGTGCGGCGGACGATGCGGCGG
>JBFHRB010000319.1:0-2823 GCA_041591915.1 Nitriliruptorales bacterium | reverse complement strand
GCCCGTCGGGCCGGCGGCGGTGGTCGCGCGCCCGGAGAAGAGCTCCAGGTCGGTCTGAGCGTACCGGCCGGCCCCCGCACGCCTGTACGTCTTGTGGGCTCTCGAGAAATCACCCTTCATCCGCGGATGGAAGGGAGGCAGGACGACGTTCATGCTGTCGGTGTGGCGCGACCCGAAGCGGGGCTGCTGCGAACCGGGCCGATCGTCACCCCGCGTCGTGTAGCGTCCCTCGTCGGGGTTGTAGAACCGCGAGCCCGAGAGGTAGAAGCCGCCGTAATCCGTGTTCGTGTTGCCCGTGCGCGACCCGGTCTCCGGGTCGTACCACAACCCCGCGCACAGCAGCGTGTTGCCGTACTGGCTCCTGGCGGCGAACTCACCGGTACCCTCCAGCACGGGCAGGTTCTCCGGGTCCTCGAGCACCGGCTTGAGGTACGGATCGCAGGTCAGCCGCTCCAGCACGTCCCCGGCGGCCGCGACCGGCGCGCCCGCGCCCTCGGTGATTGCAGCGGCGTTGCCCCGGGGATCCTCGTGGAAATACTGGGAGGAACCGTCGAAGTGAACCTGCCACAGGGGCCGGCCGCGGGCGTAGACGACCTGGCGCACGACGGCCTCGGCGGCGTCCCGCTCCTCGATCACCACCGGAGCGGCGCTCGCATCACTGGCATAACCATGCAGGAGCAATCGCTCCGGCACCTGCGCCATGCACAGCGGGCAGATCACCAGCAGGGTCAGCAGGACAACGACGACTCTGGCCAAACCGCAGTTTCTCTTCATCGAAGCTCTCCTCGAATCCCCTCCAGTCCGCGCTCAAACTCGCAGCCTCATGACCTGCTCCTCGCACCAGCAGAGGTCGAGGATCTCGAGACACTTTTTGACGTACCCGGCCGGGCACACCGGATCGTTCCGCGGCGAGGACGGCGTGTACAGGTAGCGCCGCGTCTCGTCGAGCGCTCCGCTGCCGGTGACCTCGCGGCGGACCCTGCGGTCGAAGGCGTCCCACTTGTAGCGGCCCACCGTGGCCCCGTCCGCGTTGCGGATCACGCGGACGGCGCGGTTCAGGAAATCGCGGACGATCTGGAACCCGCCCTGGTCGGTCAGGTTGCCGTTCTTGTCGTGGGCGTGGTTCCGGCCGTTGGGAATCGGCAGCGCGCACTCCTGGCCGAAGTCGTCGGGCACCCCGTCGTCCACGCGCGTGTCGCCGCTCTGGTCCTCGTCGTACTCGTTGAGGTTGTTGACGTCCTGGCAGTAGTCGACCCCGTTGCGGCTGAACTGGGCCCAGTTCCCGACGCCGTCGAGCGTAAACTGCTGCTCGTCGACGGGCGGGCCGACCATCGCGTGGGTGTCGTCCAGGTCCCCCTCGTCGAAGTCGATCAGCCGGTCGGCCGAGTCGAACGCGTAGAGCTCGCCTCGGACTTCCCCGGCCGGCCCGGTTGGATGGTGCGTCCTGCGCTCGGAGAGCCGGTTGCTCGCGCCGTCGTAGGTGTGCTCGAAGCCGGCCACCAGCGCGTTGCCGCCGTCGAGGTGGCGCATCCGGACGATCCGCCGCGCGCCGTCGTACCCGACGTCCGTGCTCCCGTCGTCGCTGAGCAGCGTCATGCGCAGACCGTTGCCGTAGCTGCGGGTGTGGACGCGCCCGAGGCCGAAGTACTCGTACCCCGCCGACTCGGAGCGTGCCGCGTCGGTGACCGTGTCCAGCCGCTCCTGCGGGTCGTAGCCGTACTGGACCTCCCGGCCATCCGGGTAGGTCATCCGGGTCAGCAGGTCCCCGGCGCGCCAGCCGAGGTCCACGAGCGCCGTGGCGACGGCGCCGCTCCCGAAGGTCTGCTGCTCCTCGATCGTGCGGCCGAGCGAGTCCCGCAGGACCTCCACCGCCGTGTCGTCGGTGCTGTCGAGCGGGTCGTTGTCGTCGCTGGCCCGCGTCATCAGGTTCCGGCCGTCGTGCTCGAAGGTCTGCCCGGTCGTCCCCTCGAGCCCGCTCGCGGGGGTGGCGTCGGTCCGCGTCCTGCGGTTCGCGGCGTCGTAGGTATGCAGGATCACGGAGCCGTTGGGATCGGTGACGTGGGTCAGGTTGTCCTCGGTGTCGTAGAGGTAGTCGGTCCGCGTGTCGTCGTCCGCGGTCCTGCGGGTCTCGCGATCCAGGTTGTCGTAGAGGTAGGCGGTCGTGTTGCCGTTGTCGTCGTTCGTGGAACCCAGCAGGGAGTTCCGGTCCCAGGCGAAGCTCGTGGTGACGAACCCGTCCCCGCTCTGGGTCGGGTCGGGTGTGGGCGAGGTCGTCCCGTCCCCGTTCCCGCTGGCGGTCAGGATCCGGCGGACCGTGAGCAGGCGGCCGGCTCCGTCGTAGCTGTGCTCGGTCACGTTGCCGTGATCGTTGGTCGAGACGCTCACGCCGGTGTGGCCCGGGGTGCGCCGGTTGATCGTGCCGCCCGCCGGACCGTCGGGGTCGGTCTCGGTGACCACGCCGTCGAGCGAGTCGTAGAGGTAGCGCCGGGTCTGCCCCAGGTTGTCGACGATGCTGGTCTCCCGGTCGAGGGCGTCGAAGAAGATCGTGGTGAAGAACTGCTCGTCGGGAGGGCCCGCCGAGGACGAGAGCTCGGTCTCGAGCGTCTCGACCCGGTTGTCGTTGGCGTCGAAGGCGTACTGCACGGTGCTCCCGTCGGGCAGCGTTTGCGCGACCTTCCGCCCCAGACCGTCGTAGTCGGTCCGGACGGTCGCCCCGGTATCCTCGACGACGAAGGTCGTCCGTGACAGCCGGTCGTGCTCGACGATCCGGTTCACGAAGCCGTCGCCGGGCAGCGACGGACCCTCCTCCAGGAGCGCCGGCCG
>JBFHRB010000318.1:0-2907 GCA_041591915.1 Nitriliruptorales bacterium | reverse complement strand
AGCTCGGTCTGGTTCATCGACGCGAGGCGTTCCTTGCCGCGGTCCATGGACGCCTTGATCCTCGCGAGGCGCTGGAGCGGATCTGGCTCGTCGGTGGCCAGGTCGGCGAGCAGCATCGAGATCGCGTTGCCCCCGGTCGATTCGTCGTCGCGACGGATGGACACCGGGCAGAGCGCGATGAGCGGCTTGTCCGGCAGGCCCCCGATGGTGTCGAGGTAGGCCCGCAGGGCCCCCGAGCAGACCGTGAGCACGACGTCGTTCAGCGTGGCGCCGAGCTCCTTGCTCAGGGCCTTGACCCGTTCGAGGTCGTAGGAGTCCGCGGCGAACCGGCGGGCACCCGTGATGCGCCCGTTGAGGATCGAGTTCGGCGACTGGAAGGGCACGACCTCCGCCTCGACGCCCCGGACCTTGGAGATGAGCTGCTTGGCGAGCGCGCGGGTCGCGCCGACCGCGGCGGTGGCCTGGCCGACCGGGGCGCTGATGGTCTTGCGCAGGACCTCGAGCGCGGAGGCCTCGCCCGTCGCCGTGCGCTCGACCGGCGGGATGCACCACGGCGGGGGCAGGTCACGGGCCTCCTCGTCCGGCGAGAAGGAGCGCAGCATCTGCCGGATGGCCCCGACGCCGTCGAACATCGAGTGGTGGAACTTCGTGTAGACCGCGATGCGACCGTCGTCGAGGCCCTCGACGAGGTGGATCTCCCAGAGCGGGCGGTGCCGGTCGAGCAGCGTCGAGTGCAGCCGCGACGTGAGGGCGAGGAGCTCCCGGATCCGGCCCGGCTGCGGCAGGGCCGAGTGGCGCACGTGGTACTCGAGGTCGATCCCCGGATCGGTCTCCCACGCGTAGGTCCCGGCGCGCCCGTACGGGTGCTGGAGTCGCTGGTCGAACGGCCGCTGGATGTCGGTCTGCTTGCGGAGCCAGGCGTACAGCTCCCGGACGAACTCCGGAGGGACGTCGTCGGGAAGCGTGAAGAGCTGCAGGCCGGCAACGTGCATCGGCGTCTCGCGACCCTCGATGAGCAGCCAGCCCGCGTCGGTGACCGGCAGGCGGTCAGGCATCGTCATCCCCCTCGTCTGCCGCGAACCGTAGGCGCGCCGCTGACGTGACGACGGGCCATCCGGGCGAGGTCAGGGCGCGTGGCCGAGCGCCCCGACCGCCTCGTGCCACGGATAGGCCGCGAGCGCGTCCCACTGCTCGGTCCCGATGTCCTGCCAGACCCAGAGGGAGGCGCCGATGGCGCCGTCGCGCACCGCGACGTCGAGGAAGCGCAGTGTCTCGTCGGCCGACGGCGCGACCCGTCGACCGTGCGTCGTGTTGTGGAACGCCTGGCCGATCACGTGGACCGGTCGCAGGTGGGAGAGCCGCTCGATGGACTGGGCCACGAGGTCACCGGGCTCGCGGCACATCCAGTAGTCCATGGGCACGAACGCGTCGACGAACGGCGCCATCACCTCGTACGGGTACCCAGCCTCGACGACCCAGTCGACGGGCGGGTACACGGTCGCGGGGATCAGGGCGTCCGGTGCCGCGGCGCGGAGGTGGCTCAGGTAGACCGCGACACGCACGGCCGACAGCTCGACGCCCTCGGTGGCCATCTCGATGTCCGGGCTGAACCCGTCGAGCCCACGGCCATGCGGCCCCACCCACTCGATGGCGCTCGTCGACCAGCGGACGTCGTGCATGGGGTCGTGGAGGAACGGGAACCCCCAGCCGATCACCTCGAGCCCCGCCGCGTGCGCCATCGGCACGAGCGTGTCGAGGTACTTCGGGCCGTAGAAGCCGTGGCGGGAGTCGCCGACTCGCACCCACAGGTGGTCGAGCCCCGCGGCAACGGCACGGTCGATCATCGCGCCGTAGTCGCCGCCCTCCGTCCGGCGGTACTGCCAGATCCACATCCCCTTGCCGCGCAGGGGGTCGACGTCTCCGCCGAGGGCGCCCGTCGCTGCCGGTGCGGGCAACGCCGACTCGGCGACCGTGATCGGCGGCGACCAGCCGATGCCGCCTCCGCCCGTCCCCGGCTCGGGTGGCGGCGGCGGGCAGCCCGCGAGCTCCGTCGGGCCATCGGGGACGGACAGCCCAGCCTGCGCGTACACGTCGGCGAGCGGCGGGCCGGCCGAGGCGACCGGGCCGACGTACTCGGGCCGCGGTGGTGGTGTCGAGCCGATCACGGGCTCCCCGGCCTCGGAAGTGAGCACCTCGTCCTCCGCGACCGCGCTCGGAGGGTCGGCGGCGACCCCGGTCGGGGCGGGCCCACCGGGCCGCGACAGCGCCGACGCGGCGACGGCACCGATGGTCAGCGCCGCCACGGCGAGCGCCGCGCTCAGCCCGCCGCTGCGACCCACCACTCCCCCGCCGTCGAGATCGCGGCTCAGGGTACGAGTGGCCGATGTGCTCCACTGTCGGGCCCAGGGACGCAAGGACCGACCAGATGCCGCACCCCTTCCGACTCGCCATCGAGGCTGGTGACCACGAGGCCGCGCTGGCGCTGCTGCACGACGACGTCGAGTTCCGCTCGCCGGCCGTGCACTCGCCCTACCGGGGCAAGGAGGCGGTCGCCTTCCTGCTGAACACCGTGGCGCAGGTGTTCGAGGACTTCCACTACGTGGACGAGCTCGTGGGCGAGGCGACGACCGGCCTCGTCTTCCGGGCCCGTGTCGGCGACCGTGAGCTCGAGGGGTGGGACTACCTCACGACGGACGACGACGGCCTCATCACCGAGTTCGTCGTGATGATCAGGCCGATGTCCGGCCTCCGTGCCGTCGCCGAGGAGATGGGACGTCGACTCGGGGTCACCGCACCCAGCTGAGGCTCAGGTGATCGTGGCCAGCGCCGCGTCCGCCCGCTGCCACCGGAACAGCCGCTCGGCGTTGCCGTGCGTGATCGCGGCGACCTCGTCCGCAGGCACGCCGT
>JBFHRB010000317.1:0-2923 GCA_041591915.1 Nitriliruptorales bacterium | reverse complement strand
TGAGCAGGACGAGCGGGACCCGGCCCTCCCTCACGGCCTCCTTCGCCTCCTCGTCGGAGACGCCGAAGTCACGCAGGGCCTCGATGGTCTCGCGGTCCTCCTCGGAGAACTCGTCGACGGGCTCGCGCCGGATGGCGTCGGCGACGAACGCCGGCAACTCACCCGTCAGCTCGGCGGCGCGGACCTCCCCGAAGCCGTCGGGGCGTTCACGCTGCCGGTCGCGTGGCATGGGTCAGCGAGGGGGCATGCGCAGGGCGCCGTCGAGCCGGATGACCTCGCCGTTGAGGTAGTCGTTCTCGGCGATGTGGCGGACCAGCGCGCCGAACTCGCCCGGCTCGCCGAGGCGGCGAGGGTTGGGGATGCCGGCCGCCAGCTCGTCGCGCGCCTCCTGGGGCAGGATCGCGAGCATCGGCGTGTTCATCGTCCCCGGCGCGATCGTGTTGCAGCGGATGCCGATCGTGGCGAGGTCGCGCGCGATCGGCAGCGTCATCCCGACGACGCCGCCCTTGCTGGCGCTGTAGGCGGCCTGGCCGATCTGGCCGTCGAACGCGGCGATGGAGGCGGTGTTGATGACCACCCCTCGCTGCCCATCGGCCGTCACGGGGTCCTGGCTGGCCATCCGCGCCGCGGCGAGCCGCAGCACGTTGAACGTGCCGATCAGGTTGACCTGCAGCACCCGTGCGAAGGCGTCGAGGTCGTGTGGCCCCTCGCGGCCGACGACCTTCTGGGCGATGGCGATGCCGGCGCAGTTGACGGCGACGTGCAGTCCGCCGAACCGCTCCACGGCCGTGTCGACCGCCGACTGGACGGCCTCGACGTCGGTGACGTCCGCCGGGACGAAGGCGCCGGCGTCGCCCAGCTCGGCGGCCCGGGCCGCGCCGTCGGAGGACGGCAGGTCGATGATGACGATGTTCGCGCCGGCCTCGGCGAGCGCGCGAGCGCTGGCGTTGCCCAGCCCCGAGGCTCCACCCGTGACGACTGCTGTACGCCCGTCGAGTTGCACGAACAACCTCCATTGCGTCGGAGCGCGGCGAGCCAGCGAGCCTAGCCCGCGCCGATGACGTAACGCTCCGCGTTCGGCGGCGTACGGACAGCGCACGCCCTGCCCTCGGCCCGTCACTTGCGGCGAGGTCACTCGCTGTACCTATTGAACGCATGGTCCTTGTGGGTTGCACATCGCGCCCCACCCGAGGACCATGGACAACCTGGCCCGGTGGGACCGCACCGCGGCCGCATGGCCCCCAACGAGACGCGCCTGCGGGAGGTGCCCTTGATCGCCTCACACGATCTCCGCGTCCTCATCGTCGAGGACGACGAGCCCATCCGCGCGCTCATCGCCGCGACGGTGCCCGACGACTGGCAACTGTTCATGGCCGAGGACGGCCTGGAGGCACTCGCCGTCGCACGCCAGCACAAGCCCGACGCGATCATCCTCGACAACGACCTGCCCATGCTCAGCGGCAGCGAGGTCTGCGAGATCCTCCGCCGCGAGGAGTGGTGCGCGCAGACGCGGATCATCGGCCTGACCGCGAGCGCGGACTCGTCCGTGCGCGCCGCCTTCACCCGAGCGGGCGCGGATGCCTTCCTGAACAAGCCCTTCAGCCCCATGCAGCTGCTCGACCTGGTCGACAGCTGGCAGGACGCGACGAGCGCCTGAGATGAGCTCCGAGACCGATCCGACGACCGGGGAGCTGCGGCTCCGCGGGCGCTCGCCAGCGCTCACCCCCGAGGCGATGCAGCAGCAGGTGCTCGCGTACGCGCAGGACCTCCGGGTCGCGCTGGAGCGCTCACGCGCGACGGCGGAGGAGCTCGCCCACACGCACGTGCAGACGGTGGCCGCGCTCGCCGCTGCCGTCGACGTCCGCGACGAGGTCACCGGCGGGCACGTCTACCGCGTGGCCAACTACGGCGCGATCCTCGCCGAGGAGATGGCGCCCGAGCTGCGCGACGACCCGCAGCTGATCTACGGCTTCCTCCTCCACGACATCGGCAAGCTCGGCGTCCCCGATGCGGTCCTGATGAAGCAGGGCCCCCTCGACCCCGACGAGCGGCGCGTGATGCGCAGCCACGTCGAGTTCGGGATCCGGTTCGTCAAGGGCGTGTCCTTCCTCCGGCCGGCCCTCAACATCATCGCCACCCACCACGAGGCCTGGGACGGCGGCGGGTACCCGCGCGGCCTGAAGGGCGACGAGATCCCGCTCGGCGCGCGGATGTTCATCATCTGCGACGCGTTCGACGCGATGGTCCACGACCGCCCCTACCGCCAGGGGATGTCGATCGACCGTGCCTTCGACATCCTCCGCGAGGAGGCCGGCAGCCAGTTCGACCCCGACGTCGTCCGAGCGTTCACGGGCATCGCCGACCGGCTGCTCGAGGTGCCGGACCGACCCGCCGTGCCGGACGTCCGCCTCGCCACGAAGCGCCAGGCAGCCGCCGCCAGCGTGACCGGCTCGGTCGTGATCGACTCGATCGACCAGCCGCTCGTCGTCGTCGGCACGGACGGCGTCGTCACGGAGGCCAACAACGGCTTCCTCGAGCTCTTCGGCCTCATGGCCCCACCCGTGGGCATGACGCTCGCGGAGCTGGTTCGCCGCGCGCAGGGCCCGGTCGCGCGGTCGACCGACCTGCGGCGCCAGCTGCGCATGCTCGAACAGGACCTGTTCGAGGGGCGCCGCGAGGGCACCGTCACGCTCCGCACGGTCGACGGCGACCGCCATCTCGCCTGGTACTCGAACCTCATCCGCGCCGACGGCGCCTCCGTCTCCGGCCGCATGGTCGTGTTCAACGACCTCCAGAACGCGGCCGTCATCCCCGGCGACGAGTTCGCGTCGGCCGTCCAGCGCGACCTCCGTCGCGCGGCCCCCGACCTCCGCACCGCGTTGGAGCTCCTCGACGACCCGCGCCCCGACGACCCCTCGTGGGT
>JBFHRB010000316.1:0-3006 GCA_041591915.1 Nitriliruptorales bacterium | reverse complement strand
GAACCGCTCGGCGAATCCCTCGAGGCCCGACACCGCCTCGCTCGACCGCTCCCACGGGACGACGATCAGCCGGTCCACGCCGGCCTTCTCCCAGGCGCGGACGTCGTCGGCGCCCTCGCAGGCCCCCATCACCGTCACCGTGAGCGAGGAGGGGTCGCGTCCCGCCTCGGACACGAATCCGCGCAGGCGGTCGACCTGTGCAGCGGCCGAGTCGGGCGTGTGCGCCATGCCGATCCAACCGTCGCCGAGGTGGGCGGCCCGTCGCAGGGCGGCCTCGGATTCGCCGCCGACGACGATGGGCGGGTGCGGCCGCTGCACCGGCTTCGGCTCGAACATGACCTCGTCGAAGTCGTAGAAGTCGCCGTGGTGCTCGATGACCTCGTCGGTCCACAGGCGACGGCAGACGTGGATGGCCTCGTCGAGGCGGCGCCCACGGGTGCGCGGGTCGAGGCCGGCAGCCACCCACTCCGTCCGCAGCCACCCGACCCCGACGCCGACCTCCGCCCGACCGCCCGACACGACGTCGAGGGTCGCGAACGCCCGCGCCCCGATGAACGGGTGGCGGATGCCCAGCAGGTAGACGAAGGTGCCGAGCCGGATGCGTCGAGTGCGCCCGGCGAGGTAGCTCAGGTAGGCCGGCGCGTCGAAGACCGGGACCGAGGCGGGGATCGGCGGGTGCTCCTCGCCGGGGACGAGCTCGCCCTCCATCGCGACCGGGAGCACGAGGTGCTCGGCCAGCCACACCGACTCGTACCCGAGCTCGTCGGCCGCGATCGCTGCCTCTTCCCAACGAGCAGGGTGGAGTTGGCTCAGCGTGATGGCGAAGCGCACGCGACCCCCAGCTCGTTCCTGACGACCCGTCAGAAACTAGCCGACGGGAGCGTCAGGGTGTCGAGTGATGAACACGCGGTCCGCGCGCGAAAGCGCTCAGGCCCGCAGCAGCATCCGCAGCGCGACACCTTCGTTCCGATCGAGCTGCGCCGCGCGCGGCGTCCACGCGCCGTCCACGACGGCGTAGTCGAGCCACACCTCGGCGCCATCCGCTGCCTCGCGCAGCAGCTCGTTCTGCAGACCCGTGCCCGGGACGTCGAACTTCCCACCTCGGCCCCAGCAGGCGAGATCTGCCGTCTGGAACGGAACGGCCGCGGTCGTCACGAACCAGGTGCCATCGTCGTCGCGGCAGGCGGCGCGGCGTCGCGTGTCGGCCGCGACGTCCACGGCCCTGAACCGGCCGTCGTCGGACTGCACCGCGACGGTCCCGCCCTCGAGGTCAGCGTCCTCGGCCCAGCTCCAGAGTGCGGCCGCCAGCCGGTCGTCGTGAGGGTGGACCTTGTCGAAGGAGGGCTGGCTGAGCCCGCAGCGCATCAGCTCGCGGGTCACGTCGGCCGTGAGGCGCTCGCCATTGGCCCCCGCCATGGCGGACAGCCAGGTCGTGTCCTCCCAGTAGCGGGTCCACGCACCGAGGTAGTCGGCGCGCGCGTAGTCGCCGCCGCAGCCCGGGAACTCGGAGTAGCCGTGGAAGAGGCCCTGCTTCCACTCGCCGTACGAGTGGACCAGCGACTGCCACGCGGCACCCGAGCCGCAGGACGAGACGATGAGCACCTGTGCGCCCGCCTGGCGGATGTCGTCGAAGCTCAGGTCGAGGGGCAGCGCGCGGCACTCGGCCACGGGCTCGGCCTTGTAGACGAGGTCGCCCAGGACGGCGTCGATCGCCGCGGCCGCCGCGTCGTGGCCCTCCTGGCCCTCGAGGTGGTCCTCCAGGTCGATCATGACGACCTCACCGGAGTTGGCGTCCAACCACGTGCGGATCTCGGCCAGGCCATCCTCGAGCGGGCGGTCGTTGCTGCAACCGAGGTGCGGGCCGGTGCCGTGGCAGAGGACGGCGCGCCGACCCTGCGGGCCGTACCACCAGTGGACGTCGAGCTCGAGGGCGCGCATGTCCAGGCGGAGCTGATCGGCCAGGCCGTACCACTGGTTCGCGTCGCTGCTGGACAGCGTGGGCCAGTAGGAGGAGCTGTTGTACGAGTTGTGCGTGGCCAGCACCTGGGCCTCGGCAAGCGGGACGGAGGCACCGAGCTCCCGCTGCAGGGCGTGGAGGCGATGGAGGGTCCCCTCCTCGTAGGCGTCGACCAGGGCGGCGTCCACCGCCTGCCCGCGCGGCACACCACAGGCCTCGGGTGGCGAGCCCGGAACCTGGTCGCAGGCACCTGCGGCGATGCCGCCACCGGCCTCGACCGTCTTGCAGGCGCGCGGGCCGAGCTCGGGGAGCTGGTCGCACTCGTCGGCACCGGCCGTTGCAGGCACGAGCAGGGCCGTGAGGGCCAGCAGCGCGAGGATGGTGAGGGGTCGGCGCATCTCGTTGAACCTCCCGGGGTCGCGGTACCAAACGACTCGACCGCCCAACGGATACGCCGTATTCGGGTGACATCCCTGCCGCGGAGGTCCACCATCGCCGGTGCATGGAGGAGTCTGTCGGCAGGTCACCGGTCCGCACCGTCCGCAACATCGCGCTGGGCGTTGCGGCGGTCGTCGTGCCCGCCCTCGGCATCGGCACGTACGTGGGGATGCGCCAGCTGACCGACGCGCCACGGGTGCGTCGCCCGAAGCGGGACGTCAAGGCACGCTTCCACGGCGATGACGACGTCGAGGATGCCGACCTGCCCGACGTGCACGTGATCGGCGAACGTGCGTCGCTGCCGGGCACCTGGGGACTGCGTTTCGACGGCGGCTACACGCAGGTGCACCACCCTGAGGACCAGGTCCACGACGAGGAGCTCGATGCCGTCGCCATCGTGCGCCCGTACGAGCTGCTCGACGGCGTCGCGCCGACCGCAGAGCACCAGCAGGATCGGCGCGTGGGAGACCGGCGAGCGCGAGCCGAGGCGGAGGCCGAGCGCCGCCGCGCGGAACGTCGCGCGTTGGGCGACCAGCCCCCGGAGGCTGGTGCTCCGGCCGACGGTGGAGAGCCCGCGGGGCAGGCCGATGCCGAGGCCCGTGGGCGCGCGG
>JBFHRB010000315.1:0-3023 GCA_041591915.1 Nitriliruptorales bacterium | reverse complement strand
CCGCCTCGCTGCCCTGTGGACAGCTCGCGTCCGGCGAGCACCGTTGCCAGCCTGCGGAGGTAGGAGCCGGGGAGGTCCGCCGGCACGCGCTGTCGCAGGTGCGCACGCGCGACCCGCCCGGAGGTGGGCACGACCACCACCCGGCGGCCACCTGCGGCAGCGACGACGCGGCCGAGCGGGACCGGCCCCTCGTCGCGGACCACGACCGCGGCCGCCGTGGTGGATCCGAGGCAACCCAGCCCGCGGTGATCGCGGACCACGACGAGCACGTCGACGTCCTCGGCGCTGCCGGCGTCCAGCACGGCCGCCTGCGCCCCCGACGCCGCACCGAGCTGCTCGGGCGAGCCGGCGACCGCCAGGCTCCGCAGTCGCTCCACACCGGCGACGGCCCGCGCCGCCTCCCACAGCCGAGGGGCCGTCTCCACGGACTCGACACCGCCGCGGCCCGCTGCGTCGAGGAGCAGCGTCCGCCGCCCGGACCAGGCCAGCAGCGCCGCGACGCCTGCCGCGACCGTCGTCGTCCCGACCCCACCACCCGCGCCGCCCACGCGCAGGACGGGGACCTGCAGGTCCGCGCGCCCTGCCGATCCGATGCTTGCCAGGCCAGCGAGCTGGCCGCGGTCGGCCGGCCACGAGATCGAGGCGAGGGCGCCGACCCGGATGGCGGCCGCCGCCGCATCCGCACCCGTCGCTGCGTCCGGGACGAGCAGGACGGTCGGCAGGACCGGGGCGACGACGCAGGAGGTGTCCGCGATGGCCATCACCGCAGGGACGAGTCGCGCGGTTGCCTCGTCGACCACCTGCCAGCCGAGGACGCTCTCGAGCCAGTCGCGCACCTCTGCACGACGACCTTCCGACACCTCGAGTCGCACGGGCAGCGCCACGGCCCCCTCCTCTCACACCTCCGGGGACCGTACGGCGAGGCGTCGCCGGACCACCGGACGGGGTCGGAGCCCCTGTGGACGGGCGACGCCGTTACGCTCGCCCTGCAACGCGACCCACCGACGACTCCGGGAAGACCCACGATGACCGAGTCTGCTGACGCTGCCGAGACGCGGGCGCCGATCGACGACCTGCCCGAGGTCCACACCGAGCGGGACGACGCGGCCAAGGAGACGGTCGAGAAGTACGCACGGGACCAGGCCGACCGGTTGAGCGAGGCGATGCTCGACCGGATCGCTCGTGAGCGCACGGGCGCCACACAGGCCGCCTTCTTCGACCTCGACAAGACCGTGATCGCCCGCTCCTCCGTGCTCGCGATGAGCCGGACGTTCTTCAGGGACGGGCTGATCAGCCCGACCTGGCTCGTCAAGGGCATGTACGCCCAGGCCGTCTACCTGCTGGTGGGCGCGGACCACGAGCGCATGGAGCAGAGCCGCCACGCCCTCCTCGAGCTGACGAAGGGCTGGGAGGCCGCACGCATCGAGCGGCTGGTCCGCGAGACGCTCGAGGAGGTCATCGTCCCCTACGTCTACCAGGAGGCCCTCGACCTCTTCGACGAGCACCGCCGCGCCGGGCGTGACGTGTGGCTCGTGTCGTCGTCCGGGGAGGAGATCGTTCGCCCACTCGCACAGTTCCTCGGGATCCCGAACGTCGTCGCGACCACCTCCGGCATCGACGACGAGGGCCGGTACGACGGAACCATCGAGTTCTACGCGTACAGCCGGAACAAGGCGACCGCGGTCCGCCAGATCGCCGAGGCACGCGGCTACGACATCGACGGCTGCTACTGCTACTCGGACTCGATCACCGACCTGCCGTTCCTCGGCGTCGTGGGCAACCCCGTGGCGGTCAACCCGGACAAGGAACTGCGTGCCGCCGCCGTCGCCATGGGCTGGGACATCCGCGACTTCATCAGCCCGGTCTCGATGCGGGACCGGCTCCCGCGCCTGCCCGACGTCGAGCCCGAACCGCGCGACCTCCTGCTCGCCGGCGCGGCCATCCTCGGCATCGGCCTGCTGGCCTGGAGGCTCATCAGCCGGGACCCGGACTGAGGAAGCGTCCTCGACAAGACGAGAGCGCGGCCCGGGGGCCGCGCTCTTGGCTGTGCGGGTGAGGCCTACGAGTAGTCGCGGTGGTAGACGACCATCCCGTCATCGTCGGTCTCGATGACACTGACCCGCGGCAGGTCGTGCCAACGACGCCCCACGGCCGTGTAGCTGAGGGTCCACTCGACCGCGATGCCGTTGCCATCGGCGTCCTCGAAGGCGCGCTTGGTGTCGATGGCGATGTCGTCCTTCCCGGCCAGGTAGTCCTTCAGGTAGGCCTGGATGAGCAGGTTCCCGCGATGTGGCGGGTTGAACGGCTCGAGGTAGATCGCATCAGCCGTGTACAGCTCGGGGATGTCCTCGACGTCAGCGGTCTGCCAGACCTCGACGAGTCGATCCCAGATCTCCTGGGCGCGCCCCACAGGACCCTCCGGAACGTCTACGGCCTCGACCGGCCGGTGGATGGATGAACGGGCCCGGATACTAGCGGCAGGGCTCCGGGCGCCGGGAAACGTGGCACGGACGATGGGCCGACAACGTTCGGTCGAGGCGCGGCGATGTGGACGCTCGCGGTCCGGTGATGCTCACTCCCCGTGAACCGGCTAGTCCGAACGGAGGGGTTCTCGGCCGGTGGACGAGAAGTTGACATCCACGTCGATTTTCCACACCTGTGGGTCGCGCCACCCCGCGGTGACGACGGAGCGTGACGTTCCTGCCCCTCCGTACAGGGTGTCAACCTCATGTAATCCACCGTTTCCACAGTGCTCGTGTGGAAACGCCCACGTCGGAGCGGGCGAACCGGGCACCGGTTGTGGATTCACCTGCAGGTTGGGGATGACGCATGACCGTCACGGAGCGTGAACGTTCGGCCGGCGGGGCGTGTCGAGGCGGCCACGCAGGGCAGGCATGGCAAGACGGGCGGAGCAGGAGCCCGGTCGGCACGTGTCGAAGCCATCGGACACCGGCCGGCGCGGCCGGCCACCTCACGTGCCCGGAGTGCCTCATGTCCCGCAACCTCGCCGCGGCGATCCTCGT
>JBFHRB010000314.1:0-3063 GCA_041591915.1 Nitriliruptorales bacterium | reverse complement strand
CGTGCGCGGGAGGTAGTACGACTCCCCCAGAACGACGAGAACCGGCCCCGAGGGGCCGGTTCTCGCGTGTTCATGGTCTGGAGCGGACGACGAGATTCGAACTCGCGACCCCCACCTTGGCAAGGTGGTGCTCTACCAACTGAGCCACGTCCGCGTGATGCGGGCCGGAGGGTAGCCAAGACGCGCGCGGGCGACCAACGCAGCGTGCGAAGAACGGTCAGACAGCAGCCGGCTCAGCCGGTCGTGGCGCCCGCACTCACGCCGGTGGAGCCGAACCCGCCGTCGCCGCGCGACGACGTTGGGAGCTCGTCCTGCTCGACGACGACGGCACGCCCGACCTGCTGCAGCACGAGTTGGGCGACGCGGTCGCCGGCGCTCACGTCGACCGGGTCGTTGCCCAGGTTGACGAGGATGACCTTCACCTCGCCGCGGTAGCCGGCGTCGATGGTCCCGGGCGCGTTGGCGACCGTGAGCCCCTTCTTCAGCGCGAGGCCGGAACGCGGGTGGACCAGGCCCACCCAGCCGTCCGGGATGGCCATCGCGATGCCCGTGCGGACCGCGTGTCGCTCCCCCGGTGCGAGGGTCACGTCCTCGATCGACGTGAGGTCGAGGCCGGCGTCACCCGGGTGGGCGTAGGCCGGCACGACGGCGGCGTCGTCGAGCAGCTGGATCCGTAGCGCGACGTCCACGGTGGTGCCTCCTCAGGCCTCGCTGGCCTTCTTCTCGGTCTTGCCCCGGCGCTCGACGAGCTCGTGGCGCTGCTCCGTCGCCTCGGCCGAGCGCTTGAGGTCGTCCAGCGCGTCCACGAGGTAGCCGGTGACCTTCTGGATGTCCGGCAGGGCGTCGTAGTCGGCCGTGAAGCCGAAGTTGAGGTAGCCCGACAGCGAGAGCACGCCCACGGCGTACGCCTGGGTGCTGGACAGCGGGGTGAACGGGAACGCCCCGAGGAGCTGGGCACCGAGGCAGTAGATCGGGATCTGCGGACCCGGCACGTTGGTGACGAGGAAGTTGAACATCCGGGCGCGCGCCGACAGCCGCGCCGCCGCCGCCTGGATCGTCGGTGCGGCGAACCGCTGCAGGCCGATGAGGAAGTCGGCGCCCACCGCGTGGTGGCGGCCCTTGATCTCCTTCATGGCCTCGTGGCAGGTCTCGAGCCGCTCGATCGGGTCCATCTCGAACATGGGGATCGAGACGAACACGGACGCGACCTTGTTGCCGAGCTGGTTCTGCTCGCCCTCCGCCCGGACCGAGACCGGGACCATGGCCTTGAGCCACATGCCGTCGGTCCGCGTGTTGCGCGAGCGCAGGTAGCGCCCGGTCGCATCGGCCACTATCGCCAGGACCACGTCGTTGACCGTCGTGCCGAAGACGTTCTTGACGTACTTGACGTCCTCGAGCGCGATGCGCTGGCCGGCGAACCGCCGATGCAGGCCCGGCGGGACGTTCAGCGGGCTCCTCGGCGCACGGTTCGGCACGTTCGCCCGGAGGAAGGACGTGGCCGCCGTCGAGACCTGGAACGCCGACCGGAGGACCTTCGTCGGCGTCGACGCGACGCGGCGGGCGGCGTCGAGCGCATCCTTGGGGGCGGTGATGAGGTCGCGGGCCGCGGAGAAGGCGAGCTCGTAGCCGGACGGGGGATCCTCCGCCTCCCACGGCTGTGCGGCGGGGATCGGGTCTGCGACGTCGGGCGAGAAGTCGAGCATCACCGTGGCGATGTCGACGCCGGAGACGCCGTCGATCATGGCGTGGTGGTTCTTGCCCAGAACGGCGAAGCGCCCGTCCTCGAGGCCCTCGATGACGTACAGCTCCCAGAGCGGCTTGTCGCGGTCGAGCTGGCGGCTGAAGATCCGGGCGGCGTACTCCATGAGCTGCGACATGGTCCCCGGGGCGGGCAGCGCAGCGTGGCGCACGTGGTAGCCGAGGTCGAAGTGGCGGTCGTCCACCCACACCGGGTTGGCCACGTTCAGGGGCGCGTAGGCCAGCCTCTGGCGGTACCGCGGCACGAGGTGCAGGCGCGACCGGACCAGCTCGACGAACGTCGAGAACTCGAAGTTCGGCGCGTTCTCGCCGTCGAAGATGAAGACGCCGCCGACGTGCATGTGCTGCGTCGGCGTCTCCATGTGCAGGAACGACGCGTCGAGCGACGTCAGTCGTTCCCCGTGACCCTGTGCCATTACCCGTGGACCTCCCCGATGGAAGGCGAGCATAGGGCGCCCGCGGGGACCCTCAGGACTGACTGGCGGACTGGCCGGCCACGGCCGCGTCGACGCGGGGCGCGACGACCCCGGGTCCGCCGATGACGTAGGCGGGCAGGTCACCGAGCTCGTCGAGGTAGGCGCCCGTCGAGTGGCGCGGCACGAGGTGGCGAGTGGCGAGCTGCGGGGCACCGAGCGCGGCCGAGTAGACGGACGCGGTCAGGGCCCAGGGCCAGTCGCCCGGGTCGTAGGCGTCGACGAGCGCCAGCGCCTGGACCGGCGGGGCGCCCTCGCGACGCCACAGCTGCCGCGCGATCTCGACCGCGGTGAACGAGCGGGTCTGCCCGAACACGCGCGTGACCTGTGGTGTCCCGACGGTGGCCTCCGCCGCCCCGGTGATCGCGGCGGAGCCGCCGAGGATGACCGTCTCCTGGACGCCGTTGGCCGGGTCCTGCAGCCAGGCGACGACCTCGTCGGCCACGGCCTCGGTGCGGGTCAAGAGGACCGGGTGGCGCCGCGCAGCGGCGTACGCGCCGCCGGTGACGGCGTCGGCCCAGCCGGCGCTGCCGTCCGGCCACGCCCGCGCCATCATCGCGACACCGACCTCACCGAACTCGGCTCGGATGGCATCGGCGACACGCAGCGACGTCTCTATGCGCGTCGCCCCCGCATGGCGACGCACGTCGTAGCCGGCGGTGAGGAGCTCGTCCTCGACGGCCTGGCTGACCGCCGCGACGCCGCCGACGAGGTGCACCACGCCCCCATCGGCGAGCACGCGGTCGACCTCGGCCCGGATGCCCGGGTCGAGGGGCACGTCCGCGCCGCCGGGCGTGAGGAGGATCGGTGCGTCCGACCCGGCCAGCCCGGT
>JBFHRB010000313.1:0-3071 GCA_041591915.1 Nitriliruptorales bacterium | reverse complement strand
GTGACCCGGGCGTCGAGGGCGCTGATCATCGTCGGCCAGGCCGAGGCCTTCCGGTCGGCAGCCCGCCACGACCGCCCTCGCAACCGCCAGACCCTGCTCGCCGCGCGGCTGCAGAAGCTGGTGACAGACGCAGCCTGACGTGCGAGGGTGGCCCCCAGCGGCCCGCGGCGGGGCCGGCTGAGGGGTTGACCGCATGGGGGCAGACCGGATGGACAACCCGGTCGAGCTGTACCGGCGGCTCCCCGTCACCGAGGACGTCTCCTGGTGGGCCGAGCTGGCTGCGGACAGTCCCGGCGGCCGTGTCCTCTACCTCGGCTGCGGGACGGGGCGCCTCGCCCTGCCGATCGCCGAGGCCTGCGACGAGCTGGTCGCCGTCGACGTGGACGCCGCGATGCTGGACGCCTTCCGGGCGCGGCTGGTCGAGCACCCCTTCCTCAGCGACACCGTCCAGCTCGTCGAGGCGCCGGCGCAGAAGCTCGAGCTCGGTGAGGAGTTCGGCCTCGTGGTGATGCCGTCGAACCTCCTCAACGGCATCACCGACCCGGGGGAGCGTGCGGACGCCCTGTCCGCCGCCGCGCGGCACTGCCGCCCCGACGGCCGTGTCGTGCTGCAGGTCCTCAACCCCTTCTGGATGGCACAGCCGACCACCGGCGGCGCAGGGCGCATCGTCCCCACCGGCGACCACGCGCCCATCGAGGTCGAGATCCGCGGCGTGCGCTTCGACGCCTGGGCCCAACGACAGACCGCGACCATCCGCTACCGATTCGAGGACGGGGCGGTGCTCGACGACCAGATCGACGCGATCGCGCTGTTCCCGCGCGAGCTGCGAGCACTGACCTACCGCGCGGGACTCGAGATCATCGAGCAGTGGGGATCGGTACCCGGCGCCCAGCCCGTGTCCACGGACGGCGGGACCTGGCACCTCGTGTGCCACCGGACGGGCTGAGCGCCCGCGGGCCCGTGCTCACCGACGAGCGTCGCCGCCGAGCAGCACGGAGGCGTCCGCGCCCTCGGGCAACTCGTGGTCGTCGGGGACCTGCGCCCAGGCCTGGCTGAACCGTGCGATCATCGCGAACAGGCCACCGCCGTCGTTCTGCAGGATCTGGCCGTTGAGCCACTTCGCCTCCGGCAGGCACGCCAGCGCGACCGCCTCCGCCGCGTCGTGCGGCGTCGCGGCTCGACGCAGCGGGTGCGTCTCGACCTCGGCCGTCACGAGCTTGTCGTGCAGCGGGCCCGCCATGAGCTTGATGGAGTCCGTGTCGATGTAGCCCGGCAGCACCCCGATCGCCGTCATCCCCTCGGGGCCCAGCTCACAGGCGAGGTAGCGGATCAGCGTCTCCATCGAGGCCTTCGCGGCCGCGAGGAGGCCGTGCCCGGGGATGTAGCCGACGGTGTCGGCGCCGGACACGGCGACGATCCGGCCTCCGGTGGGCTTGAGGAGCGGATGGGCGAGCTGGGCCATGAGGATGAAGTGGCGGACCGAGATCGCGAAGGTCTTGTCGACCTGGTGGAGCTTCAGCTCCATCAGTGGCTTGAACGCCGTCTGCGCCGCGTTCGCGATCATCAGGTCCAGCGTGCCCTCGTTCTCGGCGATGTCGGCGAACAGCGCGTGGACGGACTCCTCCTCGAGCAGGTCGAGGTGCACGGCCCGCGCGCCCGGCGTCAGCTCCGCGCACTCCGACGCGATCTTCTCCCCGAGCAGGTTCTGCTTCCGGTAGGTGATGATGACCTGCGCGCCCCAGCCCGCGAGCTTGCGCGCCGTCGCGGCGCCCAGCCCACGGGAGCCTCCGGTGATGAGGGCGGTGCGCCCCTCGAGGGGGCGCCAGTCGTCGGCGTGGGTCACGGGTTGAAACCTCCGGGCATCGAGCCGGTCGAGGCGGCACACTTGTCCTCAGATGCCCTGAGACGGGCTCATCCACGAGTACCGCATGCCGACGGGTACCACGGGAGGTGAACCTAGTGTCCGGTTCCCCGAGCGACCGATCCGGTCAGGTGGTCGTCGCCAGGCAGCGTCTGCCGCACCGGTTCACGCCCCGACCGTTCGCGCCCCCGATCGCCGGCAGGCTCCGGGGCGTGCTCGCCACCGAGCACGCTCGAACGCCCTTCTCGCCGAGCGACGTCCGGGCGTCCGCGCACCGGGTCCTGCGCCTGGCCGAGAAGCTGACGCTCGAGGCGATCCTCGTCCGCGGGGGCCTCGACATCGGCGGTGCCGAGGTCGACCACCTGTGGGCCGTCGTGGACGGACGGGTCGTCGACGTCGGGTTCCCGCTGCACTCCGAAGCGTTCGTCGAGGTCCTGCGCGCCTACGTCGCGGGGGACGTCGACGACGAGGGCCTCGAGTTCGCGGCCCACGCCTACTCGCTCGAGTGGCGCGTCGTTGGTGAGTTCCCCGAGCGGTTCCGCTACGTCGGCACACCGGTGTGGAGCGGGCGGCGGGCACGCACGAACTGACCCGCCGGCGCCGCACAGCCCGTCACTACGCTGGCGGCGCCACCGACGATCAGGGGAGCGCCACGTGGGCGAGCGCATCGACATCCAGACGGGCAACGGCCCGACCACCGGCTACCTGGCCGTGCCCGAGGGTGGGTCTGGCCCCGGCCTCGTCGTGATCCAGGAGTGGTGGGGCCTCGTGCCGCACATCGAGGACGTCGCCGATCGCTTCGCGGCCGAGGGCTTCTGCGTGCTCGCGCCCGACCTCTACCACGGCGAGTCGACGACCGAGCCGGACGAGGCGGGCCGGATGATGCAGGAGCTCGCCGTCGAGGACGCGGCACGCGACCTGTCCGCGGCCATCGACGTGCTGCTCTTCCGAGCCGAGTGCTCGTCCTCGAAGGTCGGGGTCATCGGGTTCTGCATGGGCGGGGCACTGGCACTCGTTGCCGCGAACATCGCCCCGGAGAAGGTCGCGGCGACCGCACCGTTCTACGCCGTGTTCTGGTACGGCGACCCCAACCTCAGCAAGGTGGCGTGCCCGGTGCAGATGCACATCGGCACCGCCGACGAGTACATCTCGGTCGACGCCGTGGAGTCGCTTGCCGACGGGGTGCGAAGCGGGGGAGCGAGCGTCGAGG
>JBFHRB010000312.1:0-3113 GCA_041591915.1 Nitriliruptorales bacterium | reverse complement strand
CCCTTGCCGTCGGTGACGTAGAACGTGTCGCCGACGAGGCGGCCACCGGCGGTGGAGGCGTGCTCCGGGAAGCGGCCGAGGTACTCGACGTTGTCCGTCTTCCAGTGCGTGACGTCCAGCGGCAGCGCCGGGTCGAGCTGGATCGTCGGGTGGGCCAGCGCGGGGGCGGCCGTCGAGAGCAGCATCGTGGCGCCGAGGGCCGCGCCGAGGAACTTCCGGTACATGTCATGTCTCCGGGCACAGAGGGGTCCGTTGCCGCAGACTTCGACACCGCAGCCCCGATCCCCTTCCCGAGGAGGGAGACCAGATGTGCCGCAACATCCTGGAGCTACGAGGCCTCGAGCCCCCGGCGACCGAGGACGAGGTCGCGGCTGCGGCCCGGCAGTTCGTCCGCAAGGTGACCGGGCTCCGCAAGCCGAACGCCGATGTGGAGCCCGGCTACGAGCGGGCGATCGCCGACATCGCGGAGATCACGCGCGAGCTGCTCGCGTCCCTGCCTGCCCGACGCCAGCCGCCGCCGCGCGTCCCGCCGCTGCGCCGCGACGACGTCCGGGCGCGCCTCGGCCTGCCGCCCTTCGACCCGGCGGATCCCGGCGCCTGACCCGCAACGTCTCAGGAACGTCTCAGGAACGTCCTCAGGGGGGCGGCCACGGGACGTGATCGCCGACCTCGAGCCGCACCGGGTCGGCCGAGCCGAGGCTGCCCGCGAGTCGGACCACGTCCATCGGTGACGGCGGCACGATCGGGCCCTCGAGTCGCGCGAGCCGGTCGACGTCGACCCAAGACACGCTGTGCAGCCCTTCGGTCGCCAGGGGCGACGGCTCCACGCGCTCACCCGAGCGCAGGGTGACGACGTGCACGTGGTCGCGCTGGTGCACCTCGCGATCCGTGAACACCCAGGTCGTCTCCCACCAGACGACCTCGGTCCCGATCTCCACGTCGACGTAGCCGGTCTCCTCGCGGAGCTCGCGGCGGAGCGCCTCGTCGCGCGACTCGCCTGGGTCGACCCCGCCGCCGGGGAGCTCCCACCACAGCCGGTCCGGCGCGTACCGGTCGTACGACCGAGCCAGCAGGATCGCCCCGGCATCGAGGAGCAGCGCACGGACGGCGATGCGCGGGCCGGGCGCGCTCACCCCACGCCCTCGTGCGAGCGCCACGGGGCAGTGACCGCCGGGGCGTGCGACGCCGGGATCGGATGGTGGGCCATGGATGCTCGTCCTCTCCCGGGGGGCTCCCAGCGCCCGCACGCACAGCGAACGTAGGGCAGGACCCGTCGCGCGCGACGTCGAAGCCCTGCTCCACCCCCTCCGGACGATCAGGCTCCCACAGATGCGCTCCCGCTCCCTCCTCGCCTCGCTCGCCGTCGCCGCCCTCGCCCTCACCCCGCTCGCCGCCACGCCGGCGATCGGGAATGCGGACGGCCTCGACCCGACGCGCGTCTTCCCGGATCCGCTGATCAAGGGCGACTTCATCCAGTTCTCGCCCGACCCGGTGACGGGCCGCAGCGAGTACCTCGACGGCCTCGAGGAGCTCGCGGAGCGCTACCCCGACGCCATCGAGGTGAACGAGATCTGTGAGCTCGTGTGCGACGACCTCACGGATGCGGACGTCGCCAAGCTGCGCGCCGGCGGTTGGACCGTCGAGACGGCCGATGGTCGGATCGAGCGGATCACGTCGGTGGGCGGGCGCGACCTGAAGGTCATCACCGTCACCGACGAGTCCCACACGGACGTCGAGGTGGACGAGCGCATCGACCTCTACTTCTCGATGTCGATCCACGGCAACGAGCGGGCGGGCCTCGAGGGGTCACTGCGCTACATCGAGGACCTGGCCATCGACTTCTACGACGAGCGCGAGAACGGCGCCACCCACCTGCTGCGCAACGGCGACCCCGCGCGGCCCTTCTACACCGAGCTCACCACGACCGAGGCGCTGCAGGCCGCGCGGCTGGTCTTCGTCGATCTCAACCCCGACGGCTGGGCGGACGGCGACCGCTGGGGTGGCCGGCGCCTGTTCAAGCGCACCAACGACAACGGCATCGACCTCAACCGCCAGTGGCCGACGCTCGGATGGCACAGCACCTCCGGCCCCCAGTACAACACGCTCTCCCAGCCCGAGGCGATCGCCGGCAAGGCCCTGATCGAGGGCGAGCTCGGGGTGCCCGAGGGTGCGGCCGACCTCCACGGCGAGAACTGGGACAACGTGCTGCTCGCCATCATGTTCCCGGCCGGGGAGTTCGACCCCGGCCAGCTTGCGGGCCAGGTCGAGCTGGCCGAGGCCATCAAGTACAACGTGAACACGTCGGTCCACCCGGGCGCTGCAGGGCTGTTGAGCGAGTCCAACGACGCGGTCTACCCGGCCGAGTACCACACGGCCTACGACGCCATCGGCTACGACGACTCGGGCTTCCAGGGCGACTACCTGGTCCAGCAGGGCATCCTCGAGATGGACCATGAGTACATCCTGAGCAACGTCGCGCCGTCCTCGGTCTTCATCGCCGAGCTCGAGCAGGTGCACGTCGACACCTCGCGTGCGCTGCTCGAGGCGACCATCGCGACGACCATCGTCGCCTACACGACGGGCATCGAGTACGTCGCGGACCTCGGCGGCGTGACCGTCGGCTACGTGGTCAACCCCGTCGTCCTCACGGAGGCGTGCCTGCGCGACCTGGCCGCGCCGTCGGCGCCCTGCACCGGTCCGATCCCGAAGACCGGCTTCAACCTGCCCCAGCGCCCCTACACCGCGACCTCGATGCGCTACTTCGAGGACCTCGCCGGCTACGTGGACGGGGACAGCAGCCTCGTGCCCGTGTCGCCCCTGAACGTCATCGAGGGCGACCTCGACGGTGTCGAGCGGCTCGTCATCACGAACCGCGACGTTCCGCGCATCCAGTTCGACGACGGCCGATTCGCCGAGGTCGATGGCGGCGCCTTCTGGGCGGGTGTCCGAGCCTTCGCCGAGGACGGCGGGACCGTCGTGCTCACGGACGAGGCGCTGCTCGGCCTGTCGGCCATGCGCCTCGTCGGCCCCGTGGACGTGACGCGAACGACCCAGTACGCCGGGGAGATCCAGGACATCGACCGCTCGCACCCGCTGCTGCACGAGGTCGGTGG
>JBFHRB010000311.1:0-3157 GCA_041591915.1 Nitriliruptorales bacterium | reverse complement strand
TGGACGGTCGCGCTGCCGTTCCACTGCACGAACCCGGCCGTCCCGGTGCCCGTCTTCAGGGCGCCGCGGGTCCCCGCGACGATGGCGTCCCCCGCGGTGCCGCCGAGCATGCTCGTCGGGACGGTCCAGCTCACGACGCCATCGCGCATGGCTCCGTTCACGGGTGCGCTGTCGAAAGTGCCATTGCCGGTGGCCTCGTCGGTCCCGAACGTGTCGAGGCTGAAGAACGGGGTGAGTCCCTGGTGGCCCTGCGCGGTCTGCCAGGCGTTCGACGCCCACGCGCCGAGCTCGAAGTCGTCGAACGAGTCGGTCAGACCGACGGGCCAGGCGTAGCGGATGTTGTCCGGCAACGTCCCGGCGCCGGGGATCTGGTCGGCGATGCCGAGCGTGAAGGTCAGCATCCTGCCGTCCTGCTCGATCGTCGCGGTCGAGAGGTCGAGACCGAGCCCCGGAGCCGTCGCGTCGCCGGTCGCGTCGTCGGCCACGAGCACGGCGCCGCCGTAGGACAGCGCGCCCTCGATCGTGAGCGTGGTGCCGTCGGACGAGACGTGGACGTCGTACAGGTCGACGTGGGCGTCGCCGGCTTCGCCCGCGGCGAGGCCGCTGAGCGCCACGGTGGCGGCAGCCAGGCTCGCCAGGATCTTCTTGGTGCGCACGGGTCTGCTCCGGGTCGGGGGCCGTGTCGGGAGGTGCTTCGACGCCTCTTCCCCATTCCCCTCCGCCGCCCGCCTGGCGCGCGCCGTCGGCTGCACTCGTGGGCGGTGCCCGTTCGGCGGCAACCTCGGGAACACGACGTCGCACCCCGCCGTTACCCTGTATCCAGTTGACAACTGCATCGAGGTTCGAAGGACCACAACAGGTCCGAGCGACCTCACATGGGCCTGACATGGTTTCGACCGTTGTCAGTGCCGATGCGAGGGGAGCGTGTCGAGGGTCGTCGGATCGCCCTCGTTAATCCCGGTCCGGCACGTGATAACTGCCAACGATGAACTGGCTCTCGCGGCCTAACACGCCGCGACGATCACCCGCTGACGCCTTCTAGGCGGATGTGATCGACATCAGAAGGCTCAACCGAGGATCCCCGACCACCGGGTGAATCGGGACAACCTCAGGTGGTATGGGACGCGGAGGCTGTTTGGCCCCGGAGCACCGCGCCCGAGATCATCCGGGACCTACACACGTAGCGCCCTGAGCGTCGGGACAGCGGGACCCGGGTTCGATCCCCGGCAGGTCCACCACCGGCTGTGCACACAACCTGTCTGTGTATGCCGACACAACCTCGCTCGTCGCGTGCCGCAAGGGCCGGCGGCGGGAGATCGTCCCGTCCGGACTGGCCACCAAGGGCCGCCGGAGCGGCGCGATCGCCGAGCACGACGAAGACCCCGCCTCCTGGCGGGGTCTTTCGCGTTCGGGCGTGTCGTCACACGAGGCGAACAGGGCCCTTCGGCCCTTTCGCGCACTTCCTCCCCTACGGATGTTGGGTGGAAGCAGCCTGCATCGGCCGTGCGCCGGAACGCCTGCGCTCCGGCGGTTCGCCTGCGGCCCAAAGGCGGAGGACCGTGACTGCGACGCGGGGCTGGACCGTCGGGATGATCGCCGCGTCGCTCGTGTTCGCCGCCTGCACGGGCCCGGAGGAGGTGGGCGCAGCAGCGGACGCGGACGGCGACGTCGCCACGACCGAGGCGCCTCCCGAGGCTGCGGCCACCCCTCCCGACCAGCCCGCGACGGGGGCTTCCGCAACGCCGGCGAGCCTCGTCACGCTGCCGCCGGGGCGAGAGCCGCACCTGCTCGTCGACCGGGCGGGCCTCGCCACCGTCGTTCACGGTCGGCAGGACACCGAGCAGTCGCAAGCCGGCGTCATGGACGTCGTGATCACCCGCTGCCTCACCGCCGACTGCGACGAGACCGTGACGAACATCGTCGCGTCCGGCGCCTCGACGCAGTCCCTGCACGCGGCACAACTGCCGAACGGCTCCCCGGTGATCGCGTTCGTGGACACGGCCGCCGCGGACGTCTGTGAGCGGCAACGCGAGGAGCCGGAGGGCGGCGGTCCCGAGCTCTGCAGCAACGGGGTGCTGCTGGTCTGCGACAGCCCCGAGTGCACTGAGCCGATCCGCCGGACCGTGGACGTCGCCTCGGGACTGACGCTCGACGTGGCCGTGAGTCCGCAGGGCGCTCCCGTGCTCGCCTACCTGCGAGGGCGACCCTTCGAGACGGCCCGTCTCGGGCTCCTGATCTGTGGCGACGCGACGTGCGAGGGGTCGACCGAGGCGGTGATGGACGCATTGTCGACGGGCGGCTTCGGGACGAACGCCGCGATCGGGTTCGACGAGGTCGGCGCGCCCTTCCTCGTGTACGAGGCCAGCAGGGGGCCGGCGACGGGCACCGCGCAAGGCGTGTTCGTCTCGTCCTGCGCCGATCCGACCTGCCGGGATGGTGGCCGGGTCGTCCTCGTCGCGGAGGGCGCCGGCCTGGTCGCGGTCGATGCCACCGCCACGGCGCCGCAGTTCCTGGTGTTCGACCACTTCGACACGGAGCTCGGGCTCATCAGATGCGGTGACGTCAGCTGCGCGGACCCGGCCGTGTCTCGCGTACAGGTCGAGCAGAACGGCAGCAGCCCGGCCGCGACGCTGCTCTCAGGCCCGGACGGGATGCCGGTCATCCTCGCCGGTCCCACCGAAGGGGGCCTGTGGGACACCGCGGACCTGAGCGTCCTGGCCTGTGGCGATGCCGCCTGCTCCGAGACGTCCACGAGCGCGATCTCCGACGCGCATGTCGCACAGGCAGACGCGGTCTCGCTCCGGGACGGGTCGCTCGTGGCCGCCTTCCCGAGGGGCGCGACCGATGGTGAGGGATTCGGTGGCGCACCCATCATGCTGGCCACCTGCCCGCAGGCCACGTGCCCCGAGGAACGACCCGAGGATGTCGTCGAGGTCGCTCAGGAGTCCCAGTGCTCCGAAGAGCGCCCCGTGGCCGATCCACCCGCACTGATCATCGAGGCCTACATCGACGGGACCAGCCGCCTGCTGCTGCGCGGCGACAGCGCGCACTGGCATCACCTCGAGTGGGCGCCCCCGGGCCTGCACGAGGGCAACGAGCCGACACGGATCGGCGGCATCGACTGCTTCCCCACCTGGCCGGAGGAGGGCGCGTGGGG
>JBFHRB010000310.1:0-3174 GCA_041591915.1 Nitriliruptorales bacterium | reverse complement strand
GAGCGCCGAGAGGAGCTCGCTGCGTTTCAGGTCCGCCGCGTCGATCACCTGCAACCCCCTGGGATGTCCGAATCCCAGTGTAGGACTCAGATCTGGTCCAGCAGCCGTTGTTTCTTCGACAGGAACTCGTCCTCGGTGATGACGCCCTCGTCGCGGAGCCTGGCCAGCCGCTCCAGCTGGGCGACCGGATCGGGCGCGACGTTGTTGCCGTGGATCGCCTTCGACCGTTCCTCGCGAGCCGCGTAGACCTGCGCCTGGAACGCCTCGGGGCGCGGGATGTCGAAGAGGTGGCTCTGCCCGCGCGTGCCGGCGGACTCGATGATGACGTCGCCGTACCCCAGCAGGCGCTCGAGGGGCGTCTGCGAGAAGTGCACGTCGTTGACGTTCTCCAGCGGGATCTCCGTGCCCTTGCGGGAGATGATCCCGCCCCGCACGATCATCCGCTCGTTGGTCAGCACGTACTGGGTGAACTGGCGACGGGCGACCGGCGGCAGGCTGATCGCGAGCCAGCCCAACGCCAGCCCCGCGCTGATGGCGAGCCGGCCCGCTCGCGCGAGGTCGCCGACGGCCCAGACGACGACCAGACCCGCCACGGCCACGGCCGTCCACATCGCCGGCGCCAGCAGGACCCGCCAGTGCGGGCGGAAGAACCGGAGGACGACCTCGTCCTCGGTGAGGAGTTCGCTCGGGTAGCCCATGGTCGCCAGCCTAGGCTCCTCACCGGCAAGGAGGGCGTGTGGCGTTGCGGGATGTGCTCCGACTCGTCCGAGGTGGGAGCGTCCACCTCGGCAACCTGACCGCGGTGCTGGCCGGGGCCTATGGCGACCGCCCGCTGCTCGTCGACCCCGACCCCACGCCCGGCATCCACCCCGGCGGCGAGCGCACCGCCAACGACACCGAGTTCATCGTGGCCCGCTACGCCGCGGCGTTCCGCGGCCTCGGGATCGACGCCGGGCAGCGGGTCATGATCCTGGTCGGGAACCGGACCGACGTCGTCCTGCTCGCCGCGGCCGTCGCACGGCTGGAGGCCATCGCGGCACCGGTCAACCCGAGGCTCAAGCCGCAGGAGCTCGACGCCGTCGCGGCGGCGACGGGCGCCACGCTGGTCCTCGCGGACGCGGCGGTTCGCGACGAGCTCGAAGGCGCGTTCGGCCCGAAGGACCTCGACTGGCTGACGCTGGACGACCCGGACGGCGACGTCCAGCAGTGGCTCGACGGCCACCCCGACGAGAGCCTCTCGGCCCCCCACACGCTCGACGTCGACGAGGTCGTCATCCTGCTCTGCACCAGCGGGACGACCGGGCTGCCCAAGGCCGCGGCGCTCACGAGCGCCGGGCTCCTGACCTCGGTCGGGCTCCTGGCCGTCGCGCCCGTGGGGATGCAGTCGGGCATCCGGGCCGACCGTGACCGGGTCCTCGCGGCGCTGCCTCAGGTCCACATCATGGGACTCGGCGTCACGCTCGCGGCCATGGCGGCCGGCGTGCCGCTGTTGCACCAGCGTCGTTTCGACGCGAAGGAGGCCTTCCGCCTCATCGAGTCGGCACGCCCCAACGTCTTCGTCGGCGTCCCGACGATGTACGCGGACCTCGAGGCGCATGGCGTCAAGCGCCACGACCTGTCGTCGATACAGCTGTTCGTCTCGGCCGCTGATGTCATGCCCGTCTCGCGGATCCGGGCCTTCCAACGCCTGGGAGGTGCGGCGAAGGTGCTGGGGCGCGGCATCGGCAACGCCACGTTCGTCGACGCGTACGGCATGGTGGAGCTGTCCGGTGCGGCGGCCCTGCGGATCTTCCCGCCCGCCATCGTCCCCTCGATGCCGACGCCGGGCTTCGCGCTGGTGCTGCCGGGGATGGAGGCGCGGGTCGTCGACGAGGAGGGCGATCGGGTCGGCTGGGGCAGGGTGGGCGAGCTGCAGTTCCGCGGGGCCGGCGTGCTGTCGCGGTACGAGGGCCGCGCCGACGCCACCGACGACGAGGGATGGTTCGCGACGGGCGACTACGCACGGCTGTGGCCGGGCAAGCTGATCACCCTGGCGGGGCGCAAGCGCGACCGGTTGAAGATCGGCGGGTTCAGCGTCTTCCCGGCGGAGGTCGAGGAGAGCCTGCGGGCACACCCGGACGTGCTCGACCTCGCCTACGTCGGCGTCGAGGACGACCGCCTCGGCGACCGTCCGGTCGTGCTCGTCGTGCCACGGTCGGCGAAGACGTTCGACGCCGGGGAGTTCCTCGCCTGGTGTCGCGAGGAGGTCGCCGGCTACCGACGTCCCCACGCGGTGCACGTGGTCGAGGCGCTCCCGCGCGGCGGCAACGAGAAGCTGGACCGCACCACCGCGACGCAGATGGCCGAGGAGCTCGAGGGATGAAGGTCGAGACCGAGCGGGTCGCCCTCGACGTCGAGGGGCAGGTCGTTGAGACCGTGACGGCCGTCGTGCATCGCCCGGCGCGTCCGACGGGCCCGGCGCTGCTCATGAGCCACGGGGCCGGCGGCGACCTCGACAGCGAGGGCCTCGTCGCCCTGTGCGACGGCGTCGCCGCGCTCGGGACGCTCGCCGTACGGGCGAACCTGCCCTACCGCGAACGCGGCAGGGGCGGGCCGCCTCGAGCAGACCGAGCGGTCGAGCAGTACGGCGCCGTGCTCGACGCGGCGCGCAGGGCCTTCGGGCCGCGTCGGCGGTGGGTCGTCGGCGGGAAGTCGTACAGCGGCCGCGTCGCGTCGCTCGCGGTGGCGGCGGGCCTCGACGTCACCGGCCTCGTGTTCTACGGCTACCCGCTGCACCCGCCGGGCAAGCCGGAGGCCCTGCGGGTCGACCACTGGCCCGACATCGGGGTGCCGTGCCTGTTCCTGCAGGGGAGCGGCGACACCTTCGGGGGCGCCGACGAGGTGGCCACGCACCTGCACCGACTGGGCGGCGAGGCGACGCTGCACCCCGTCCAGGGTGGCGACCACTCCCTCAAGGTCGCGAAGAAGGCATCCAGCGACGGGCGGGTGCACCACCCCGGCGAGGTGCTCGCGGACGTGTCGCCCCTCGTGGCCGACTGGGTGCGGATCGTTGCCACCGGGACATAAAGTCCTATAAAGTTCTTGGTTGCCGGCACGCGTCGTGGTTCGCGGGGTGCGACGTCCCACCGGCGAGGCACCGCACCGCCACCCAACGGACACAAGGGGCACTCCCGT
>JBFHRB010000309.1:0-3204 GCA_041591915.1 Nitriliruptorales bacterium | reverse complement strand
GACGAGCAGTTCGACATGCTCCAGGAGGCCGTGAACCGCTGGTGGGAGCCGGTGATGCACTTCTTCGGCACGGACATCCCGGCGGAGAAGGACGCGCTGATCCACTGGGGCATCAAGACCCGCAGCAACGAGGCGTCCCGCCAGGAGTTCCTCGACCAGTACGTCCCCAAGCTGTGGGACATGGGCGTGGAGGTACCGGACCCCGAGCTGCGCTACGACGCCGCCCAGAAGCGCTGGGTCTACACCGAGCCCGACTGGGACAAGCTCATGGCCATCGTCAAGGGCGAACCCACGGAGGCGACCCGCACACGCCTCGAATGGCGGCGGAACATCCGGCGCCACCACGACTGGCTGCTGCAGATCGTCACCGGCGACGCGCCGCCGCGCGTGACCGCGGAGGTGGCGTGATGGCGACGTTCGAGGTCTTCGGTCGCCGGAAGTGGGCCGACCCCCTGGAGCACGTCGGCACCGTGCACGCCCCCGACCACGAGGCCGCGCTGCTGCTGGTGCGCGAGACCCACTTCCGCCACAACGAGGGCGTCGACTACGCCGTGGTCCGCAGCGACCACCTGCACCGGCTCGAGGACCCGTCGACCCTCGAGCACACCGTGGACATGACCTACCGACTCCAGGCCGGCTACACGGGCTTCCGCGAGAAGCGTGCGGCCGCTCGGGAGCGCGCGAAGGAGCGCGGCCGCTGGAAGCTCGACGAGCGCGCCGTGCCGGGCGCTGCCCCGGCCACCAAGGGGGACTGAGGTGGACCTCGACCTGACCGCCCCCCGCTCCCTGCTGTTGCTCACACTCGCCGACGACGAACTCGTGACCGGGCACCGCCACTCGCACTGGACCGGTGTCGCGCCGAGCCTCGAGGAGGACCTCGCGTTCTCCACGCTCGCCCAGGACGAGATCAACCATGCCGACGTGTGGCTGCAGATCCTCGTGGGCAGCAACGACCGCGACGCCGTCGACGCACTGGCCCTCGGCCGCAAGCCCGACGAGTACCGCCACGCGGTCCTGTGCGAACGGCCACCGCTCGACTTCGCCTACACGCTCGCCCGGCAGTGGCTGTACGACCACTTCGACGCCATCCGACTGGGCCAGCTCGCGGACTCGACGGACGCCGACATCGCCGCGGTCGCGACCAAGCTCCTCCACGAGGAGCGCTACCACCTCGAGCACGCCGACTCGTGGGTTCGGCGGTTCAGCGGCGACGACACCGCCCGTGAGAAGCTCGCCGTGGGCCTTCGCGCGGTCTGGCCGGAGGCCCTGTGGCTGTTCGAGCCGCTCCCGCGCGAGGACGAGATGGTCGCCGACGGGCTGATGCCGACCTTCACGGCGTCGTGGCTCGTCCGGTGGGCCGAGCTCATGGTCGCCATGCACGACGAGATCGGGCTGGCCGACACCATCCCGACCGACCTGACCATGAGCGGCGACGGCTGGGTGCTCCCCGACGACTTCTTCGCGACCCCGGGCGGACGGCGCGGCGTCCACACCGAGGACTGGACGAGCGCGTGGGAGGAGATGACCCACCTCCACCGCGCTCACCCGGGCGCGCAGTGGTGACGACCACGACGCTCGAGCAGCAGGTCCGCGCCGCGGTCGAGGCCGTGCCCGACCCCGAGCTGCCTCCGGTGACGATGGGGATGCTCGGCATGGTCCATGCCGTCGAGGTGGTCGGCAGCCGGGCGAGCATCGAGCTGCTCCCAACGTTCGCCGGTTGTCCGGCCACCGAGATGATGGAACGCGATGTCGTCGCTGCCGTTGGTGCCATCGACGGCATCGACGAGGTCCGCGTCGCCTTCCGCTACTCCCCCGCCTGGACCCCCGAGCGCATCGACGACGAGGGCCGCGAACGCCTACGCGAGTTCGGCATCGCCCCACCGACCGGCACGGGAACGGTCTCCGAGGTGCCTGACGACGCACGGCGCCTGCCCCTGATGGGACGTGGACCGGCGACGGGCCACCGGGCCTGCCCCTACTGCGGCTCCGACGACACGGTGCAGGACTCGCCCTTCGGGCCGACCCCCTGCCGCGACGTCCGCCACTGCAACACCTGCGACCAGCCGTTCGAGGCCTTCAAGGAGCTGTGACGACGCGGGTGTCCACGCGCACCAGCGACGGGAATCGCGGCGGCTCGCTGAACCCGACACCGACCGGCGGCCAGACGTCACCGAAGGCGCCGAGGTCGCGTCCGCCGATCCTGGCCTCCGCCTCGACGACGCGACGGACCCAGCGCGCCTGGTACCACTCACGGACGCCGCGCGGGCTGGTGCCGACGGCCTCGACGCCCAGGATGGCTCTCGCGAGGGGCGCCTCGACGGCGGTCGTGAACCATCGCGGCCGAGGGACCGGCAGGACCGGGATGCGCCGCCCGCCGGTGAGCCGGACCCAGCGATCCCCGACGCGGGCCTCGAGCGAGCGGTCGTCGCCGACGACCGACAACTCCCCGACCTCCACGGCGTCGAAGTCGTAGATGGACGTGATGTAGTCAGCGGCCCGGGCGGCTCCCACGAAGAGGGTGCGTCGGCCGTCGGGGGCGGCCCACATCACGTCGGACAGCGGCCCGATCGGCGAGGACCGCCAGTGCCCGATGACGACGCGGTCGCCGCTGGCGAACCCGCTCGACGCGATGACGCCCTGCAGCCGGCCGCGCGGCGCGATCATCGCGCGACGGTCGCCGCATCCTCCTCCGCGACCCGCTTCAGGTTCCGGAGCGACCGGGCGAAGATCCGGTCGATCACGGGCTTCACGAAGGTCTCGGCGCCCCACGCCCCGAACGCGCCCATGGGAGGGTCGATCTCCTCCCACCACAGCAGGTGCGTGCCCTCCGGGTGGTCGCGCAGCTCGAACGCACCGGTCCCGGTGATGATCTTGCCCAGGTGGGTGACCTCGAGGTAGCTCCCGTCACGCCAGCCCGTGACCCGCATGACGTCCTGAACGGTCACGCCGAGCAGGTTCGTGGGGCACCGGATCGTGACGCCCTCGCCCTCGCGGTGCTCGGACTCGACGATGACGTCCTTGGCGTCGAGCATCCACTCGGGCTGCCGTTCCCACTGTGTCAACACGTCCCACACGACCGGACGGGGGGCCTCGATGGTCGTCTCGACCTCGATGCGCATCTCTGGACTCCTGGGACGGGGCGGCGGGAGATGGGCCGAGCCACGGTGAGGGGCGACACACCGGGCTCGGCCGCACCGCAGGTTC
>JBFHRB010000308.1:0-3218 GCA_041591915.1 Nitriliruptorales bacterium | reverse complement strand
GTCGTAGCAGACGAAGAAGGTCGCCCGGACGCCCTCGACCTCGACCGTGACGAACGACTCACCGGCGCGGTAGTGCTCGTGCTCACCCGAGTAGGTGAAGGGGTGGATCTTCTCGTAGCGCGCCGCCACCTCGCCCGTCGGACCGGCGAGCGTCAGCGTGTTGGCGGGCTTGCGGCCGCTGCCGTCGTCGATGGGGATCGATGCCGCGAGCCAGACCCCGTGCTCTCGGGCGTTGGCCTGCAGCCAGCGCGTCGACGGCCCGTCACCAGGCTCGGCGATCGCCCCGGTGTTCATCGAGAAGCCGGTCGAGAACATCTCGGTGAGGACGACGAGGCGAGCGCCCGTGGCGGCCGCAGCGGCGACCTGGGGGACCAGCCGTGCGCACGTCGCCTCGGCGTTCTCCCAGACGACGTCGTGCTGGATGGCGGCGACCTTCATCGGCGCAGCTCCCGGAGTCGGCGGATGCCCTCGTCGAGCACATCATCCGTCTTGCAGAACGCGAAGCGAACGAGGTGGCGCCCCCGGTCGGGGTGGTTGTAGAAGACGGAGTGCGGGATGGCCGCCACGCCGACCTTCTCGGGCAGCATCCGGCAGAACTCGATGTCATCGTCGTACCCGAGGGGCCGGATGTCGACGGTGGCGAAGTACGTGCCCTGTGGCCGCATGACCTCGAACCCGACCTCATCCAGGCCGTCGCACAGCCGGTCGCGCTTGTCGCGGTAGTCGCCGACGAACGCCTCGAAGTAGCCCTCTCCGAGCTCCAGCGCCCGGCTGATCGCGTGCTGGAACGGCGTGGCGTTCGTGAAGGTCATGAACTGCTTGGCCGTGCGGACGGCAGCGGTCAGCTCGGGCGGCGCGCAGACCCAGCCGACCTTCCACCCGGTGAACGAGAACGTCTTGCCTGCGCTCGACATCACGACCGTGCGGTCGCGCATCCCGTCGAGTGTCGCGATGGGCACGTGCTGGCCGTCGAACACGAGGTGCTCGTAGACCTCATCGGTGACCACGAGCAGGTCGTGCGTGATGGCGATGTCCGCGATGACCGCCAGCTCCTCGGCCGTGAAGACCTTCCCCGTCGGGTTGTGCGGCGTGTTCAGCAGGATCAGGCGGGTCTTGTCGGTGATGGCCGACCGCAGCTCGGCCTCGTCGAAGGAGAAGTCCGGCGATCGCAGGGTCACGACCCTCTCGACCGCACCGGCCATCGCGACGGAGGCGCGGTAGCTGTCGTAGTAGGGCTCGAACATGACGACCTCGTCGCCCGTCTCGCAGAGCGCCTGCAGGGTCGCGCAGATCGCCTCGGTGCAGCCGGCCGTGACCGTCACCTCGGTGTCGGTGTCGTACTGCAGCCCGTACCGGTCGCGCTGATGGGCGGCGATCGCCGCGCGCAGGACGGGCAGCCCGATGCCCGGCGCGTACTGGTTGTGCCCGGCCTGGATGGCGTCGATGGCGGCGCGCTTGATGGGCTCGGGTCCCTCGAAGTTCGGGAAGCCCTGGCCGAGGTTCACGGCGTCGTGCTCGATGGCCAGCGCGGTCATCTCGGCGAAGATCGTCGTGCCGAACCCCTGCAGCCGCGACGTCAGGTACGGCATTCGCCCCACGCGCACACTCCCCGGTCGGATGCGCCGGTCAGGGAAGCACGGCCGGAACGTGAACGCGACGCGCCGGGTCGTGGACGACCACCCGAAAGAGCATGCGCGAGCCCGCACGAGCGGTGCTGCCTCGGCCCAGCGGGCTTCCGCCCCTCAGCCGATCGAGGAACGCACGGACCCCGTCGCCGTCGGGCAGCTTGCTTCTGGCCCGGTCACGTACGGGGTCCTCGAGTCCGCCGGCTCCTTGTGTCCGCCGGACCCTGCCGCCGAAGCGCTGAGGGGGTTACGCACCGGCACTACTTCCATTATCGGCACGGTGGACCCGCGACTTGACCGCGCGAGCCCCGTCCGACGCCCTTCGCGCTCGGCTGCGCGGTGTCAGCGCTTGGTGGTGTCGATGCCGCGCAGGCCGTACCAGGCGAGCTCGACGAGGTTGTTGCGAACGACGTCGCGGGAGGGCTTGCGGGCGTCGAGCCACCACTCCCCGACCGACGCGACCATCCCGACCATCGCACGGGCGTGGATGGCCGCGTACTTCGTCGGCAGGCCGCGGTGCTTGTAGTGGACGAGGAAGACGCCCTCGGCCGCCGCGGCGATGTCGTCCAGGAGGCTCCCGAACCGACCGGCGCCGCTACCGGCAGGGGCGTCGCGCACGAGCACCTTGAAGCCCTCGCTCTCCTCCTCGATGTAGCTGAGGAACGCATCGGCCGCGTGCTCGACGGCAGCCCGCGGGTCCTCGTCGTCGAGCGTGGCCGTGATCCGGGACAGGAGGTCGTTCATCTCGCGATCGACGAGGACGGCGTAGAGCCCCTCCTTGCCGCCGAAGTGCTCGTAGACGATGGGCTTCGACACGCCTGCGGCATCGGCGATCTCCTCGACGGAGACCGCCTCGTACCCCTTGTTCGCGAAGAGGCCACGGGCGACGTCCAGGAGCTGCTCGCGCCGCTCCTGGCCGGTCATCCGCACACGACGCTTCGAGCCCTTGCCGCTGGAGTTCCCCTCGCGGGCGCTCAAACGGCAGCCGTCTTGCGCCCCAACTGCCGAGCCGTCGGGAGCTTGACGTCGCGGGCCAGCCGCACCCAGCTCATCACCTTGATCACGATCCAGCTCAGGTCGATCTCCCACCACCGAAGGCCGTGGCGGGCCGACGTCGGGAATGCGTGGTGCGCGTTGTGCCACGACTCACCGAAGGAGAGTAGGGACAGGAACACGTTGTTGCGGCTCTCGTCGCGGCTGAGGAACGGGCGGGTGCCGTAGAAGTGGCAGATCGAGTTGATCGACCACGTCACGTGGTGCAGCAGGAAGATCCTCACCAGCGAGCCCCACAGGAACGCGGTCAGCATGCCGACGATGCTCTGGGTGATGACCAGCCCCAGCAACGCCGGGAGCACGAACGACGCGACCGTGATGGCCGGGAAGTGCTTCTCGATCCAGACGAGATCGGGGTCCTCGAGGAGGTCGGGGGCCCACCGCTCGTGACTGGTCCGCTCGGGCGCGAAGAACCAGCCGAGGTGCGCGTGCCAGAGGCCCTGCAGCACGCCCCTGACGCCCGGCTGCTCGACGAGGTGGGGCGAGTGCGGGTCACCGAGTTCGTCGGAGTAGGCATGGTGGCGCCGGTGGGTCGCGACC
>JBFHRB010000307.1:0-3223 GCA_041591915.1 Nitriliruptorales bacterium | reverse complement strand
CACCTCGTGAAGCCGGGCCTGACCGGCCTGTGGCAGGTCACCGAGCGCGACGAGCAGGGCTACATGCACCTGCACGTCGACACCGACCTGCGCTACATCCGCGAACTGTCACCGTCGCTCGACCTCCGCATCCTCGCGCGGACGATCCCGGTGCTGCTCGGCATCGGCTGAGCAGGTCCGGCCCGGTCAGCGGTCGAGGTCGACGGTGTCTCCACCGACGCCGCCCACGAACCACGCGGCGCCGCGTGCGTCGGTGAGGAGCAGGCGAACACCGCTGTCGGCCGTCGCGTCGCCGATCAGGAGCCGGTCACGGCTGTCGGTCACGCGGAACCAGTCGCCATCGGGCGACCAGCGGGCGTCGTGGAGCCAGTAGTCGAACGGGCCCTCGACGTCGAGGACGACCTTGCGCGCCCCGTCGGCCGCGACGACGGTGACCGTGACCCGGCCGTCCGAGCCGTCGTCGACGACGAGCCGTGCGCCGTCGGCGTTGCGCGTGGACGTGAGGCCGCCGTCACGGAAGTCCGGCGGGACCGGCTCCTCCACCGGATCTCCGAGCGGGTCCTCCGAGCGGAGGGTCCGCAGCAACTCACCGCTGGCAGCGTCGAGGACGTGGGTCTCGGGACCGAACTGGCCGTACAGGACCACGACCACCTCGCCGTCCGCGGTCCAGGCGACGCGGTCGGGCCAGTCACCCTGGCGTCCGTCGTAGCAGCGGAGCTCGCGGTCGGAGGCGCCACTCGCCTCGACGATCCGCAGGCACTGCTCGTCGTCCCCCTCGGCCTCCGCGAGGTAGGCGATCTCCCCGGGGATGGCTTGGTCGGGGGCTTCCAGCAGCGACGGGAAGGCGGGGAGCGGGACGTACCCGAACAGCAGGATGACCGCGATGGCGACGACGGCCACGCCGCCGGCCGCCAGGACGAGACGCTGCTCGCGTGTGCCCCGCGCTCCCGGCTGGGCCTGGCGGAGCTCGGCGTCGTCGGTCGATGTGGTGGTCATGACACCACCTCCTCACCCTCGTGTCGTGGCTCCTCCACCGCGCCCCGGAGCCGCACGACGCCGAGGGCGGTCGCCAGAAGCAGGACGCCGACGATCAGCAGGACGACGGGGGCACCGAGCGTGTCGCCGAAGAAGTAGAAGACCGTCTGGGGCACGAAGAGGAACACGGCCGCAGCGCCGAAGCCGAGGTACAGCGTCCGCTCCGCGACCACGCCGGTGAGCAGGAGGCCAGCCGTGGCCACGAGCGCGACGATCAGGCCGACGTTCTGGTGCTGGCCGACGGACAGCACGTTCAGGCCGATCAGGAGGCCGAGGAGGCCGACCCACTGCGACGCCGGGTCCGGCGGCAGCATCCGCGCGGCGCCGAGCAGCACCCACACCAGGGCCAACGCGGTCAGTGCGACCCCGAAGTAGAAGGGCCCGATCTCGCCCTCCGGCTGGAGGAGCAGGACGACGACGAAGCTGAGTGTCGTCGCGTAGGTGACGACGTGCTGGAGCCAGCGGGGTTCGAGCCGGTAGAGGGCCCATGCACCGGCAGCCATCGAGCCGACGACGGCGAGGCCGAGCCGCTCCTCTCCGAGGCCGATGCCGTTCTCGCCGCCGAGCAGGAACGCGAGCCACCCGATGCCCCCGATGGTCAGGGCCCACGAGAAACTCGCGAGGCGCTGGAAGGCGGGCTCGTCGGCACGACGCGCGTAGGCGCCGGCGCCGCCGACGACGAGCGTCAGCACGACGACGAGGCCGAGGCGGGCGCCGTACCGCAGCTGCTCCCAGATCTCGGTGAGCAGGATCGTGGCCGCGACGCCGACGAGGGCGACGCCGAGGTAGCCCAGCGCCTCGGCGACGAGCGAGATGCGCCGCTGGGGCGGTGGTGGGGCGGGCTCGACGTCGGGGCCGTCGCTCGGCGGTGCCAGCAGCGCGGGCGGCGGCATGGTCGCGAGCCGGTCGCGCTCGTGCTCGCGGATGGCGTCGGCCTGCTCGGCCGTGAGCAGGCCCGCGTCGACCCAGCCGTCGAGCCGCTCGAGGTCGTCGTGGGCGTCACGGATGTCGATGATCGTTGGCCGTTCGACGTCGGTGGACACGGGTCACCTCCGAGGCACGCCTCGACGAGGACCATGCTCCGCCGGAGGGTGCCCGGCGACAAGCGGCGGACGGCCCGGAGGTGCGGGGCACTACGCCGCGGGGCGGAGGCTCAGGCGGAGCGCTCCTCCGGGGGCTCGAGGTCCACGACGCCCCCACCGTGCGGGACGAGGGTCGGGTTGACCTTCTCGCGGACGGTGTCGGCGGTGATGACGCACTGGTCGACGTCGTCGCGCGAGGGCAGCTCGTACATCGTGTTGAGCAGCACCTCTTCGAGGATGGCGCGGAGGCCGCGGGCGCCGGTCTGGCGCAGGATCGCCATGTCGGCGATGGCCTCGAGCGCCTCGTCCTCGAAGACCAGGTCGACGCCGTCGTAGTCGAAGAACTTGCGGTACTGGTTGACCAGGGCGTTCTTCGGGGTCGTGAGGATGTCGACGAGGGCCTCGCGGTCGAGCGGCTCCACCGCCGTGACGACGGGGAGGCGCCCGATGAACTCGGGGATCAGCCCGTACTTGTGCAGGTCCTCGGGCAGCACCTGGGTGAGCAGGAGGCCGAGGTCCTTCTCCTGGCGGCTGCGGACGTCTGCACCGAAGCCCACGCCCTTGGTGCCGATGCGCGACTCGATGACCCGCTCGAGGCCCGCGAACGCCCCGCCACAGATGAAGAGGATGTTCGCGGTGTCGATCTGGATGAATTCCTGGTGCGGGTGCTTGCGGCCGCCCTGCGGCGGGACCGAGGCGACCGTGCCCTCGAGGATCTTCAGCAGCGCCTGCTGGACGCCCTCACCCGACACGTCGCGCGTGATCGAGGGGTTGTCCGACTTGCGGGCGATCTTGTCGACCTCGTCGATGTAGATGATCCCGGTCTCGGCCTTCTTCACGTCGAAGTCCGCGGCCTGGATCAGCTTGAGCAGGATGTTCTCGACGTCCTCACCGACGTAGCCGGCCTCGGTCAGCGCGGTGGCGTCGGCGATGGCGAACGGCACGTTGAGCAGCCGGGCGAGCGTCTGGGCGAGCAGCGTCTTGCCGGACCCCGTGGGACCGAGCAGCAGGATGTTGGACTTGGCGAGCTCGACGTCGTCGCCGCTGGTCGCACCGACCTGGACCCGCTTGTAGTGGTTGTAGACCGCGACCGCGAGGGTCTTCTT
>JBFHRB010000306.1:0-3264 GCA_041591915.1 Nitriliruptorales bacterium | reverse complement strand
GTCTGGTTCATGCGCCAGGCCGGCAGGTCGCTGCCCGAGTACCGGGCCATCCGCGCCGAGCACTCGATGTTCGACGTGATCCACACGCCCGAGCTCTCGGTCGAGGTCACCCTCCAGCCCCTGCGGCGCTACGACGTCGACGCGGCCATCCTGTTCTCCGACATCGTCACACCGCTCGAGGCGCTCGGCATCGGGCTCGAGATCAAGGCCGGCGTGGGCCCGGTCATCGACGAGCCCTTCCGGTCGGCCGGTGACCTCGACCGCCTCCGCCCGCTCGAGCCGTCCGAGGACATCCCGCACGTTCTGGCGACGGTCACCGGCCTCGTCGAGCAGCTCGACGTCCCGCTCATCGGGTTCGCCGGAGCACCGTTCACCCTCGCGAGCTATCTCGTCGAGGGCGGGCCGTCGAAGAACCACGCGCGCACGAAGGCCATGATGCTCGGCCAGCCGGAGCTCTTCCGGGACCTCCTCGAACGCCTCGCCGACGTCGTCATCGCGACCATCCGCGCGCAGGTCGGAGCGGGCGCGTCGGCCTTCCAGCTCTTCGACAGCTGGGTCGGCGCACTGTCACCGTCCGACTACCGCGACCACGTGCTGCCCGTCAGCCGACGCATCTTCGCCGAGCTGGCGGACCTCGGCGTCCCGTCGATCCACTTCGGCGTCATGACGGGAGAGCTCCTCGCCGACATGGCGACGGCCGGGTCCGACGTCGTGGGCGTCGACTGGCGCGTCCCGCTCGACGCCGCCCGCGAGCGGGTGCCGAGCCACGTCGGTCTGCAGGGCAACCTCGACCCCACGGGCTGCCTCGCGCCGTGGGAGGTCGTCGCGGACCGCGTCCGAGACGTCCTGCATCGCTCGGGCGGCCACCCGCACTACGTGTTCAACCTCGGCCACGGCGTGCTGCCGTCGCTCGACCCCGACGTGCTGGCCCGGGTCGTGGACCTCGTGCACACCGAGGGCAAGGTGGAAGGCTGACCGTGGGCCACCACGTCGTCATCGTCGGCGGCGGCATCGCCGGCCTGGCGACGGCCTGGTTCCTGCGACACGGAGCCGAGGGCCTGCCCGGGTCGACGGAGCTCGACGTCACCCTGGTCGAGTCGGACAGCCGCCTCGGCGGCAAGCTCCGGACCGAGGCCTTCGCGGGCACGACGGTCGACGTGGGTGCCGACGCGTTCCTCGCGCGTCGTCCCGAGGGACTCGCGCTGGCGGAAGCCACGGGTCGCGGGAGCGACCTCGTCACGCCCGCCACCTCGGACGTCCGGCTCTGGATCGGCGATCGGCTCGCCAGCCTGCCCTCTGGGACGGTGCTCGGTGTCCCGACCTCGCTCACGGCGCTGCTCCGCTCGGGGGCCGTGACGCCGTGGCAGGCGGCGCGCGCCGGGCTCGACCTCGTCCTTCCTCGTGAGCCACGCTTGCGCGACCGCTCGCTGGGCGACCTCGTGGCGGAACGGTTCGGGGCCGGCATCGTCGACCGGCTGATCGATCCGCTCCTCGGTGGCGTCTACGCGGGCGATCCGCACCAGCTCAGCGTCACGGCCACGGCACCGACGATCGCCGAAGCCGCGCGGACGTCCCGCAGCATCCTCGTCGGACTGCGACGCGCGCGGCGCGGCACCGACCCGGACGCCCCGATCTTCGCGACGCTCCGCGGAGGCATGTCCTCGATCATCGCCCCGCTCGTCGCCGATGACGTCGAGGTGCGTTCCCCGGACCCGGTCCGCTCGATCGAGCGGCGTGACGGCCGTTACGTCCTCGGCCTCGCGGGGGGCGACGAGATCGTCGCGGATGCGGTCGTGCTCGCCACGCCGTCGTTCGTCACGGGTGGCCTGCTCAACGGGCTCGCGCCCGAGGCCGGCGACGGGCTCCGGTCGATCCGCTACGCCTCGGTTGCCACCATCTCCCTCGCCTACCGACGGTCCGACCTCACGAGCGTCCCCGCCGGCAGCGGCGTGCTCGTGCCCAGCGACCAGGGCCGGCTCGTCAAGGCCGTCACGAACCAGTCCGCCAAGTGGCCGCACCTCGCCGGCCTCGACCACGTCCTGCTCCGTGCGAGCGTCGGCAGGATCGACGACCAGCGCGCGCTCGGCCTCGACGACCCCGACCTCGTGGCCGCCGTCACGCAGGAGGTCGCGGCGATGTACGGGCTCGACGCCGCACCCGCCGACACCCTCGTGACGCGCTGGGAGCGTGCGCTGCCGCAGTACGAGGTGGGCCATCTCGACCGCGTGGCGGCCATCGAGGCGAGCCTGCCACCGGGCGTCCAGGTCGCTGGCGCGGCCTACCACGGGATCGGCGTGGCCCCCTGCATCGGCAGCGCAGAACGTGCCGCGGCGAGGGTGCTGTCGCGGAGCTAGAGCTGGCGGCGCTCCACCTGCAGGTGGACGTGCGGGCACGCGCACCCCGTGTGGTCGTCGATCTGCGACCCCATGGGCAGGGCGCGCGCACCTGCCGCGATCGGCGTGAAGCCGGCGACGACGCGATCGCCTTCTGACACCTGGACGTCGACGAGGTGCATGAGGACGACCTGCAGGTGCTCGTGGCCATCGGGGGCGATCTGCACGAGCACGTCGTCGATGCGGCCGTAGAGCGAGTAGCGGTGGACGCCGACGACCGTGCCGGTGACGACGCTGCGGACAGCAGCGTCATGGGCGAGGGCGATGTCGACGGCGCTGGTCGGCCCGCCCGCGCGGCCGCGTGAGGCGAGGACCCGCACCTCGGCGTCGCTGTCGGGCAGGACGTCGGGGACGTGGCGGTGCGTCTCGTCGGCGACGAGGGTGCCGACCGGGGTCAGTTCGAGGTCGGAGCGGCGCCTCGTCTCGTGGAAGCCGATGGCCAGGACCTCATCCGCGGGTTCGAACAGCTCGACGCCCTCGATCACCGCGAACACCTGAGGCGCGGCGACATCCTCCGCGGGCGCTGGTTCGGGGACGACGGGCAGCGGGATGACCGGACCGCGCTGGGCGATGGCCACGGCGGGAGCCGGCGCTGGCTCGGGGGCCTGGGATGCGCTCGCGAAGGAGGGCCCGGCCGCGATGGCCGTCGCGACCAGCAGCACCGGCACGCGCGGCCTGCGCCGACGGTGGGCGGCGACGGCGGTGGCGGCGTAGCGAGGCGAGCGTCGGGACATCGGGGGGGACCTGCGAGGGGGGACGTGGCGTCGCGAGGTCCAACGACGCTGTCCCGGCCCGGTTACGACAGGTCAGCCCGGTGTGCGCTCAGTCCTCGGCACGCTCGAGGAGCTCCGGACCCTCGTTGCGCACGTTG
>JBFHRB010000305.1:0-3298 GCA_041591915.1 Nitriliruptorales bacterium | reverse complement strand
CGACCTCGGAGCGCAGGACCACGTCCGTGGGCTGATGGCCGACGGAGCGACGGGCGGGTCCGCGGTCATCGCGCCCCTGGAGGTCGGCGGGCGGCGGGTCGGCGTGCTCGCCGTGGGTCGCACGCGCGACCACGCCCCGTTCGGGCCGGACGAGGCGCGCGCCGTGGTCCTGTTCGCCGAGCACGCCGCGACGGCGGTGGCCAACGCGCGTCGGTTCGAACACGAGCGGGAGACCGTCGAGCGCCTGGCCGAGGCCGCGGAGAAGCGGTCGGACTTCGTGGCGATGATGGTCCACGACCTGCGTGCCCCGTTGCAGGCCGTCGCTGGCTACGCGCGCCTGCTCGAGGACCGGTTCGAGCGGCTGAACGTCGACCAGCGTCGCCAGGCCCTCGGCGGCGTCAGCGACCAGACGCAGCGGCTCGAGCGCATGGTGGCCGAGATCCTGCGGACCTCCCGCGCGGAGGCGGGGCACGAACTGCGCCGAGAGCCCGTCGACGTCGCGCGACTCGTGGACGAGACCGCGAACACGATCCGCCAGGCCGGCACGGCGGTCACCGGTAGCGAGCACGAGGTCCGGGTGACGATCGAGGGCGAGCCGGGCATCATCGCCGGCGACCCGGAGGCCCTCCGACACATCCTCATCAACCTGCTCGAGAACGCGGTCAAGTACTCGCCGGACGGCGGTGCGGTCGAGGTGCACGTGGAGGATCGGGACCAGGCCGTCTCGATCCACGTCGCCGACCGCGGGATCGGCATCCCCGACGAGGAGCTCGCCCACGTCTGGGACCGCTTCCGCCAGGTCGACCGGCCCGGCGCCGGGGGTGTCGGACTCGGCCTCTACATCGTCCGCACGCTGACGCAGGCCCACGGAGGCCGCGTGGGCGTGCAGTCGCGCGAGGGCGGCGGAACGGTCTTCACGGTGTGGCTGCCGCGTGGCAGCCACGGCCTGACGGACGAGGGCGTCATCGCGGCTCCACCGTCCGACGAGGGGCGCCGGGCCGGTGGTGCCACCGAGGCCGACAACGGCCGGGGAGACGAGGCCGACGCGACGGAGCCCGCACCGCTCGAGGCGAGCGCGGCCCCGGGAGCGGCTCAGCCGAGGTAGATGCCCCGCAGCCGGCCGACGCCCTCGATGCGGCGCATCGCGACGCGCTCGGCCGCGACCTCCGTCGAGACGCCCTGCTCGTCGGCCAGCTCGAAGATCTCGCGCAGCGTCTGGCCGATCCGGTCGGCCCGACGGATGCACCGCTCGGAGCTGTAGCCGGCCGGATGGAGCTCGTCGCTGACGTTGATCAGCCCGCCCGAGTTGACGACGTAGTCGGGTGCGTACACGACGCCGCGCTCGCGGAGGAGGTCCGCGTCGCTGTCGCGGCCGAGCTGGTTGTTGGCCCCGCCGCAGACGGCCTCGACCTGGAGCTCGGGGATCGTCGTCTCGGTCAGCACGGCGCCCAGCGCGTTCGGCGACAGGATGTCGGCGTCCACGCCGTGGATCTCGTCCGGTGCCACGACCTCGACGGTGTGGGCCTCGGCGACCTGTGCGACGGCGGCGGCGTTGACGTCGGCGACGGTCAGCTTGGCGCCCTCCTCCACGAGGTGTTCGACCAACCGACGACCGACCTTGCCCAGGCCCTGCACCGCGACGTGCCGCCCACCGAGGTCGGGCGTGCCCCAGACGCGCTCGGCCGTGGCCTTCATACCGACGTACACGCCGTAGGCGGTGAGGATCCCCGAGTCGCCGGAGCCGCCGTACACGGGGTCCGAGCCGGTGGCCCAGCGGGTCTCGCGCCCGACGAGCTCCATGTCCTCGGGGTACGTGCCGACGTCGCAGGCCGTGATGTAGCGCCCGTTCAGGCTCTGGACGAACCGGCCGAAGGCGCGCAGCAGCGCCTCGGTCTTGTCCTTGGTCGGGTCCCCGATGATGACGGCCTTGCCGCCACCGAGGTCGAGGCCCGCACACGCGGCCTTGAACGACATGCCACGCGACAGGCGCAGCACGTCGACGAGCGCCTCCTCCTCCGTGGCGTACGGGTAGAAGCGGGTGCCGCCGAGGCTGGGACCGAGCGCGGTCGAATGGACGGCGATGATGGCGCGGAGGCCCGAGGCCTCGTCGCGACAGAAGACCACCTGCTCGTGGTCCTGGAACAACTCGAAGGGGCCTGGCATCGGATCACTCCGTGGATCGTCGTCCGCGTCCTCGACCGGGGTCACCGCAGGGGGAGGCGGAAGGGCGACGACGGCGGATGGGTCGCACCCTGCTCGTCGTCCGGAACGCTCGTCCGTGGAACGCAGAGTAGCCGTGGGCCCACTTGCGGGACCTGTAGAGGTGTCTGGACGTGCACGGGGCGTTCGCCGTACCGTGTCGCCACCATGCCCGTGCCCCTCGCCTATCTGCGCGTCTTCGAGCCGCTGGCGGCCTTCCCCGAGGCCGAGCGGCTCCGCTGGACCGCGTACCTGGACCGCGAGGCTGGCCTCGGACGCCGGACGGCCATCGCCCTCGAGCAGCGTGTCGCGCAGACCCGGCTGTTGACCGGGCGCGCGGGCTCGCGGGATGCGGCGCTGGTCCGCCGCGTCAACGACCAGTCCTACCTGTGCCCACTGGACCTGGAACTGCGCACGGCGGTAGCCCTGCTGACGTTCCGCCAGGCGTTGCCGCTCGAGGCGATCGACGCGTTCGTCGAGCCCGCGGCGGCAGCCCGCGCCGTGGACGAGATCGCTGCGGCCGAGCGCGCCCCACACATCCGCGAGAGCGCGTGGGCCGTGCCGCTCGAGTGGTTCCTGCTCTTCGAGCCCGAGGAGCGCCGCTTCCACGACCACCCGGCCGGGGCGCGCATCACCTACCTCACCCGGCTCGCCTCGGCATCCGACCGGATGGAGGCCGTGATCGAGCTGGTGGAGGCCGTCATCGAGGACGGGGAGGAGCTGTCGGCGGTGCTCGAGGGACTCGCTGACTGGCTCGGGCACTTCGACCCGGCGTCGGTCATCGAGCTCGACTACGCGGAGGTGGCGCGGCTCGTGCCTCCCGGACTCCTGGAAGAGGACCGCACGTGTTCGGACCTGTGGCAGGCCGTGGCCCACCTGGAGGAGGACGACTTCCTCGGCGCGACGGCCTACTACGCGGCCGCCCGGGCTCGCTGGAGCGAGTTCGAGGCCCGCTCGGCCACGAGCTAGACGCACGGGTCGAGCTCCCGACCCGTCGCAGGCGGCCTGCTTGGCACGCACTGTTTACCCGCCCGATCGAGCGGGCTACCTACGTAGTTGACGCCCGAGCGTCTACCCTGACGCGCGTGTCGGGTTTGGT
>JBFHRB010000304.1:0-3330 GCA_041591915.1 Nitriliruptorales bacterium | reverse complement strand
CGCGCTGGGCATCCTCGGGGCGTTCGGCTACCAGTTCGTCACGTACAACAAGCGCCACAACGCCAGGGACAACGCGAAGATGGCCGCCTTCCTCGAGGAGGCCATCCACCGCGAGACCGGGCAGGACGTCCAGGTCGCGGTGGAGGGCCAGACCGCCCCGCGCGAACGCACCCGGACGGCCGGCGAGGCCGAACGGCCGCCGCCAGCGGACCCCGACGACGTCGACTACTTCGCGCCTCCGCCGAAGCGGCCGTGGAAGGACCAGCCCGGCGTCGCGCAGCCCTTCGACCACAACCCGTTCTTCCACGTGTCGCGGTTCGAGCAGAAGTCGACCGTGGCGGCCACGATCGGGCCCGGCGAGTCCGGGCAGTTCAAGGTCACGCCGGCGGACGCACTGCCGACGTTCGCGGACCTGGGTGGCATGGAGGACACCAAGGCCGAGCTGCGCGACACGGTCGGCCTGCTCATCGAGCACGCGGACGAGGCTGCGAAGTACGGCATCACGTGGAACGGCGTGCTGCTCCACGGCCCGCCCGGCGTCGGCAAGACCTTCTTCGCCAAGGCCGCGGCGGGCGAGCTCGGCCTGAACCTGCTGCACGTGTCGACGGGCGATCTCGTCAGCTCGTTCGTCGGCGAGTCCGCCCGCAACGTGCAGAAGGCGTTCGAGACGGCCGAGCAGCACCGACCGTGCGTGCTGTTCTTCGACGAGTTCGACTCCATCGCCGGCCGTCGGGACGCCACGCCGAACCAGGAGGACCGCCGCGCGGTCAACCAGCTCCTGCAGTCGCTCGAGGAGCACCGCGGGTACGCGGACCTCGTCGTGATGGCGGCCACCAACTCGCTCGAGGCGCTGGATCCCGCCGTCATCAGGGCCGGGCGCTTCGACCGGCACGTCCGGGTGGACCGCCCCGACGACGCCGCACGGCGCTCCGTCTTCCGTGCCCAGCTGGCAGACCGACTCGTCGCCGACGGCGTCGACCTGGCGGACCTCGCGCGCCGGACCCGGGGTCTGACGCCGGCCGAGATCGCCCAGACGGTCGAACGAGCATCGCTCGCCGCGTTCAAGGAGGCGGCCGCGTCCGGTGACGAGGTGCACATCACGATGGAGCACCTCCTCGCGGCGGTCCGCGACCGTGGCGGGGCGGACCGCCCGACCGTCGAGGACTGGACCTGGGACCGGATCGTCCTGCCCGACGAGGTCGTGGCCGAGCTGCAGCAGCTCGAGGCGCTGATCGAGGACCCCGAGCTCGTCGCCTCGATGGGGATCGACCCGCCGAGCGGGGTCCTGCTCGCGGGTCCGCCCGGCACCGGCAAGACCACGATCGCCCGTGTCCTCGCCGCACAGACGCAGGCGAGCTTCTACCCCGTGTCGGCCGCGGACGTCTCGTCGAAGTGGGCCGGGGAGTCGGAGCAGCGGATCGCCCAGCTGTTCGAGCGTGCGCGGGCCAACCGCCCCTCGATCGTCTTCATCGACGAGATCGATGCCATCGGCGCCACCCGTGGCGGCGCCGACTGGTCCAGCCGCCAGCTGAACCAGTTGCTCCACGAGATGGACGGCCTCGAGCCGTCCTCGCGGGTGTTCGTCGTCGGCGCGACCAACCGCCCCGACGTGCTCGATCCGGCGCTCCTGCGGGGCGGGCGGCTCTCCCGCACCATCACGATCGGGCTGCCCGACACGGAGGCGCGGCTCGCGATCCTGTCCATGCTCACGCAGCGCATGCCGACCGTCGGCGTCGATCTCGTGCACACCGCGACGCACACCGAGGGCCTCAGCGGTGCCGACCTGAAGGCCGTGTGCCAGCAGGCCGCCCTCCACGGGCTGGTACGTGCTCGGCAGGAGGGCGACGGCGCGACGCCGTCCGTCACCCAGGCCGACCTCGATCGCGCCATCGCCGAGATCCGCGCGTAGCCTCGGGCAATCGCACCGAGGGAGGACGTCGCGATGGGGGAGTGGCTGCACGGCGGGCACATCGTCGCCAAGCGAATCGCCGCTGAGGGCATCGACACGATGTTCACGCTCACGGGCGGGCACATCTCGCCGTTGTACGACGGGGCGGTGAAGGAGGGCGTCCGGGTCGTCGACGTCCGCCACGAGCAGGCCGCTGCCCACGCGGCCGACGCGTACGGACGCCTCACCTTCAAGCCCGGCGTGGCCGCCGTCACCGCAGGCCCCGGCCTGACCGACGCCATCACCGGCGCCGCCAACGCCTTCTACGCCAACTCGCCGATGGTGCTGCTCGGTGGCCGCAACCCGCTGGGGCTCGAGGGCATGGGGGCACTGCAGGACGCCCCGCAGGTCGAGCTCCTTCGCCCGGTCACGAAGCGCTCGGAGGTCGCGCTCAACACCAACCGTCTCCCCGAGTTCCTGGAGTACGCGTTCCGCGCTGCGCGCTCACCCCGCATGGGCCCGGCCTTCCTCGACCTCCCGATGGACGTGCTGATGGGTGGCTGTGACGAGGACCAGCTGATCGACGCGGACGACCAGCGGTTCACGACGCCGGCCGCCGCGGATCCCGATGTCGTCGCCGAGGTGGCCGGGCTGCTCGCGGGCGCCGAGAACCCGGTCGTCCTCAGTGGCTCGGGCACGTACTGGGCGCAGGGCTGGGACGAGCTGGCGACGCTCGTCTCGACGGGCCGGTTCCCGCTGTACGTCAACGGCATGTCGCGCGGGATCCTCGGGTGCGACGACCCGCACCTGCTCGCGCTGACCCGCAAGCACGCGCTGCGCCACGCCGACGTCATCCTCGCGCTCGGCATCGACTTCGACTTCCGGCTCGGGTACGGCCGGGGCGAGGGGTATGCCGACGGGGTCAAGGTCGTCCAGGTCGACCCGCAGGCCGACAAGCTCGGCCACAACCGCAAGGTCCACCGCGGCGTGGTCGCGGACATCCGCACCTTCCTGCGCCAGCTCAACGAATACGCGGGGACGTTCGGGGTCGCCGGCGAGCGGGCGTGGCTCGACGAGCTCCGCGCCGAGGATGCGTCACGGAGGTCGAAGCGCGACGAGGAGGCCTCCTCCGACAGCGCGCCGATCCACCCGATGCGCTTCGCCAAGGAGGTCGCATCCTTCCTCGACGACGACGCGGTCGTCATCGGCGACGGCGGGGACATCGTCGCGATCACGGCTGGCTTCGTGGAGGTGAACCACCCGGGCCACTGGATGGACCCCGGTCCGTTCGGGTGCCTCGGCGTCGGCGCGCCGTTCGCCATGACCGCGCGCCTGGTCAAGCCCGACAAGCAGGTCTGCGTCGTCTACGGCGACGGCAGCTTCGGGTTCAACGGGTTCGAGTTCGAGTCGGCCGCCCGGCAGGGCCTGCCGTTCCTCGGCGT
>JBFHRB010000303.1:0-3342 GCA_041591915.1 Nitriliruptorales bacterium | reverse complement strand
GGCGGCCATCCGGAGCTCGTCCCGGGACTTGTTGTTGCCGTGGAAGACGATGCGCTCCGGTGGGACCCCGGCCTTCTCCGCCGTGTAGAGCTCGCCGCCGGTGGCGACGTCGACCCACAGGCCTTCCTCGTCGGCGATCTGGAGCAGGCCCGTCACGCACCAGGCCTTGCTCGCGTAGGCGACGTTGACCCCGGGGAACGACTCGACGTAGGCACGGCAGCGCTCGCGGAAGTCGTCCTCGTCCACGACCCACAGCGGCGAGCCGTGCTCGCGCGCGAGGTCGAGGACGCTGACGCCGCCGACGTGCAGGACGCCGTCGACGCGCGTGGTGTTGGTGGGCCAGGGCGACTGGTGCATCAGCTCACATCCGCTCGGGAGCCGAGACCCGCAGCACGGCGAGGACGTTCTCGAGCACCCGCTTCGCGGCGACCGCCAGCCAGTAGCGCGCGGCGCCGAGCTCGGTGTCGTCGACGAGCACGCGGCAGTCGGTGTAGAAGCGGTGGAACGCCGCGGCGAGGTCCTCGGCGTAGCGGGCGACGCGCTGCACCGCGCGGAGGTCCGCCGCCGCGATCACGACCTCGGGCCACTCCGACATCCGCTTGACGAGCTCGAGCTCGGCGGGCTCGACGAGCCGGGCGAGGTTGGCGTCCTCGGCCGGCCCGTGCTCGTAGCCGCGCTCGTCGGCCTCGCGCACCAGCGACGCGATCCGCGCGTGTGCGTACTGCACGTAGTAGACGGGGTTGTCCATCGACCGCTGGACCACGACGTCGAGATCGAAGGTGACCTGGGTGTCGGTCGACTGGCGCAGGAAGTGGTAGCGGGCCGCGTCGGAGCCGACCTCCTCGACGATCTCCTCGAGGGTCACGAAGTCGCCGGCCCGCTTCGACATCTTCACCGGCTCGCCGGAGCGCACCAGCTTCACGAGCTGGCCGATGATGACCTCGATGTGGTCGGCGTCGTAGCCGAGCGCCTGGGCCACGGCCTTCAGCCGACCGATGTAGCCGTGGTGGTCGGCGCCGAGGATGAAGACGAGTCGCTCGTAGCCGCGGGCCTTCTTGTCGCGCATGTACGCACAGTCGGCGGCGAAGTAGGTCGGACGGCCGTCACTGCGGACGAGCACGCGGTCCTTGTCGTCACCGAAGTCGGTCGTGCGGAGGAAGACCGCGCTGTCCGTCTCGTAGACGTGGCCGCCGGCGCGCAGGTCCTCGACCGTGGCCTCGAGGGCACCGCCCTCGTGGAGCGACCGCTCGCTGAACCACGTCTCGAAGTCGACGCCCATGTCGTGCAGCGTCGCCTCGATGTGGGCACGCATCCGGTCGGTGCCGAGCCGCCCGAGCGTCGTCACGAGCGCGGCGCGATCGTCGCCGGCGAACAGGTCCTCCCCGTGCTCGTCCGCGAGCTCCGCCGCGATCTCCACGACGTAGTCGCCCTTGTAGTGGTCGTCGCCGAGCTCACCGCCCGTGCGGACGACCAGCAGCGACTCACCGAAGGTGCGGACCTGCTCACCGGCATCGTTGACGTAGTACTCGCGTGCCACGTCGTGACCAGCCCAGTCCAGCACCTCCGCGAGCGCGTCCCCGGCGGCCGCCCAGCGGCCGTGCCCGGCGTGGAGCGGGCCCGTGGGGTTGGCCGAGACGAACTCGACGTTGATGCGCTCGGCGGCCGGGTCACGGTGGCGTCCGTAGGCCTCGCCCTCGGCCAGGACCCGGCGCACGATCCCCTCCCAGTACGCGGGCGCGAACCGGAAGTTGACGAAACCGGGCCCGGCGATCTCGGCCGACTCGACGACGTCCGGCAGCTCGAGGTTGTCGACGAGTGCCTGTGCGATGTCACGCGGGGCCTTCTTGGCCTCCTTGGCGAGGCGAAGGGCGAGGGTCGTCGCCCAGTCACCGTGGTCGGCCTGCTTGGGACGCTCGAACCCGGGGTCGGCGTCGGGGAGCCCGGCCGCCTTGAGGGCGCGGCGGATGCGGTCCCCGAGGTCGGCGAGCTGCGGGTCGAGGTCGGCGGGAGTGGGCATCGGTTCCACACGTGAGCGGTGCGAGCGGGTCGGCGGCGCAGGGTAGGTGGCGGGCCCATTCCCGGCCGCTTCCGCGCGGCCTGTGCCACGATGTGCCTGCCAGCACCAAGGGGGTCGGGGATGGCCGACGACGAGCCGCCCCTCTACGTGGCGTACGAGTCACGGGTCACGGCCGGCCTCATGATGGTGGTCGGGGTGGTGCTGCTGGTCATCGCCAACCTGATGCGCCGCGAGCTCGCCCCGGTCACGTTGACGACGACGGTCGGCTCGCTCGGGGCGACGATCCTCTTCGGGGCGGTCTGGATGTACATCGCACGCCGCGAGGAGTTCCGCATCGACCGGGAGGGTGTCACGGTCCGCCGCAAGCCGACCATCCCCTGGCACCAGCTGGGCGACGTCGTGATCCGCGAGGACAGCGAGGGCGACAAGATCCTCGTCGCGTTCGTCGACCACGAGTGGTGGGAGGAGGCGCGGATGTCGCGGTTGGCCCGGTTCGTGGCACGAGAGCTGACCGACGACGAGGGACGGCCGGGCTTCACCATCACGTCGATGGCGCTCGCCCCGAAGCTCGAGGAACGCGTCGAGGCGATCGAGGCCGGCTACCGGCGCTACGTGCTGTACCAGGAGCCCGATGAGGAGCCGTCAGACGCCGAGCTCGAGTGGCCCGACGCCGAACCCCTCGGTGCCAGTGGCGAGCCAGAGGACGCTGACGAGGACCCCGGCTAGAGCGACCCGCCGGTGAGGTCCGCGACGAGGTCGAGCAGGTCGATCGGGTCGAACGGCTTGGTGATGTAGGCCTCGGCCCCGATCTTGTTCCCGCGCTGCACGTCGGCGTCCTGGGCGCGCGCCGACAGGAACACCACCGGGATGTGCTTGGTCGCCGGGTCGCCCTTGATCGCCTCGCAGACCTGCCACCCGTCCTTCTTCGGCATCATGATGTCGAGGAGGACGATGTCGGGCCCGAAGCTCTTGACTCGCGCGATCGCCTCCTCGCCGTCGCTGGCGAGCTCGACGTCGTAGCCCTCCATCTCCAGGTTGACCTGGAGGAGGCGCTGGATGACCGGGTCGTCATCGACCGCGAGCACCTTCGTCACTGACTGACCGCTTCCGTCGATGGGGTTCGGGCCCGCACGCTAGTCGTCACGCCTGCTCGTCGCGGTCCGCGAGGTGCTCGAGCCCGATCGGTGGGGGTGGCGTGGCCGGCGCGGGCTCGCGGCGTCGGCGACCGCGACGCCGCACCGGGGCCGCTGGGGTCGGGCTCGGAGGCGTCTGCTGTTTCACCACCTCACTCGGGCGGATCACGCGCGCCGGCCGGTCGGCCTCGG
>JBFHRB010000302.1:0-3398 GCA_041591915.1 Nitriliruptorales bacterium | reverse complement strand
GTCAGGTCGGCCTCGAGCACCTCGACCGTGCCGTCGAACGCCGGGTCGGCGCACAGGTGGAACGCCACCGAGCTGCCGACGGCCGCACCGCCCACCACCACGACGCGCGGGCCGTCAGCCACCCGCCACGAGCTTCTGCGCGGCCGTCACGATGTCGTCCTCCGAGATCAGCACGAGGTTGGCGGCCTCGCCGAGCGGGATGAACGAGTCCTCGCCTGCGACGCGCGCGATCGTGCCGTCGAAGCCGCCATCGACGAGGGCGGCGACGACGCCTTCCCCGACGCCCCCTGTCCGCCGGGTCTCGTCGGCGATCAGCACCCGTCCGGTCGCGCGTGCTTCACGCAGCAGGTCGTCCACCGGCAGGGGTGCCAGCCAGCGCAGGTCGAGGACCCGCGCCTCGACGCCGGCCTCGCCGAGGCGGCGGCGAGCCCGACGACTCAGCCACGCCCCGTTGCCCCACGTGACGATCGTGAGGTCGCTGCCGTCCCCGTGGGTGCGGGCGCTGCCGATCGGGACGTGCTCGTCGGTGGGCGCGGCGAGCCAGACGCCGTCGCCCTCGGTGTGGAGGTCGGTCGTGTGGTACCGCGCGATCGGCTCGAGGAAGGCGCTGACCGTGCCGTCCTCGAGGGCCGCCGCGGCGCACGTCCGCAGCATCGGTCCGGCGTCGGCGGGGTGCGACGGTGAGGCGATGACCAGGCCCGGGATGTCGCGCAGCGCGGCGACGGAGTTGTCGTTGTGGAAGTGCCCGCCGAACCCGGCCTGGTAGGCGTACGCCGCGATCCTGACGACCATGCCGTTGCGGTACTGGCCCTGCGAGAAGAACGACAGCGTCGCGGCCTCGCCCCGGAGCTGGTCGCCCGCGTTGTGCAGGTACGCGAGGTACTGGATCTCGGGGATCGGCAGCGCCCCGTTGAGCGCCGACCCGAGCGCGAGCCCGAGGATCGACGTCTCGTCGAGGAGCGTGTCGAACACCTGTCGTTCCGAGAACGTTCGCTGCAGGCCGCGGGTCACGCCGTAGACGCCGCCCTTGCGGCCGACGTCCTCGCCGAACACCAGCGCGTCCGGCTCGGCGGCGAGCAGCCCCGCCAGGGCCTCGTTGATCGTCTGCGCGAGCGTGAGCCGCCCGTCCGCCGCCGCACCGGCGACGCGGTGCCCGTGCGCGGCTCCACGTGCGCGCAGGTCGGCCGCCCGGCGGGCGATGGCGTCAGGCCGGCGAGGCGCGAGGGGCTCCATCACCTCGGCGGCGGTCCTGAAGGCCGGCTCGCGCTCGGCGAGCTCGAGCGCTCGGGCGCGGATGGCCTCGCGCTCCGAGAGGTAGGCAGCCACGAGCTCGGCAGGGTCGAACCCGCCTGCCGCAACGAGCAGGCGTGCCGTTCCCAGCAGCGGGTCGCGGGCGTGGTCGGCACGGATCTCGGACGGCGTCCGATACGCGATCTCGGCGTCCGCCCCGGCGTGGCCGAGGTAGCGGACGGTGCGGAGGTGGAGGAACGCCGGCTGGCGTGTCCGGCGGACGTGGTCGGCGAGCTCGGCGGTCGTTCGCGCCACGGCCGCCGGGTCCGCGCCGTCGGCGTCCGCGTACCGCAGGTCCCCGCGCCCCTCGACCACGGCGGCCACCCACGTCCGAGGTGTCGGCACGCTGATGCCCAGGCCGTTGTCCTCACACACGAACAGGACCGGCACCGGGCGTCCGTGGTGGGCGGCGTGGCATGCCCAGTTGATGGCGCCCTGCGTGGTCGAGTGGTTCAGCGACGCATCGCCGAACGAGCAGACCACCACGGCGTCGGACGGGTACGCGGCCCGCGCCCCGACGTGGCCGAAGCTCGCGGCCAGCCCGACCGCACGGGGCGGGTGCGAGCCGATCGTCGAGGTCTGGGGGATCACGTTGAGGTCGACGTTGCCCCACACCTTGTGGCGTCCGCCGGCGATGCGCTCGGTCGTGGACGCGAGCATGCCGCGAAGCACGTCGTCGACCGCCTCACGCGACGCGCCGGTTCGCTGCGCCTCGGCCTGAGCCGCCCGCGCGAGGTAGAACCCGCCGGACCGGTAGTGCAGCAGCGCCGGGTCGGTCACCCGCAGCGCCAGCGCCACGGCCCCGTTGCCCTCGTGGCCGGCCGAGCCGATCGTGTAGTAGCCGTGCCCGAGGGCCCGAAGCCATCGCGCGGTGTGGTCGAGCACCCGCGAGCGAACCTGCGCCGTGAACAACGACCGCGTCGCGTCCACGTCGAGCGGCCCCTCGGGCCAACCTCGACCGTCGGCCGACGACAGGGCCGCGATGCCGTCGAGGAGCGAGGCCTCGAGGTCGTGGAGGTCGTCGGGTCGGCTCATCGGTCGGCCTCGGGGAGGAACACGTCGGCAGCCGCCCACAGGGCCTCGGTGCGGTCGAGGCGCGCGGTCGCGTCATCGCGCAGCTCGTGCGCGACCTGGGCGACGAGCGCTTCGACGAGGGCGATGGCCGGCAGGGTGGAATCGAACGGTCCGATGGCGGGCACGCCGATGCCCACCCACGCGTCAGCGATGGTGGCGAGCGGAGAGAGCGCGTCGTCGGTGATGGACACGACCGCCGCGCCGGCCTCCCTGAGCGTCCGCGCGACCTCCGTGACGGTCCGCTCGTACCGTTGGAAGTCGATCGCCACGACGACGTCGTCGGGCCCGGCATCGGTGATCTCGGCCGCGATCGTCGCGGGCGATCGCGTGAGATGGTGCACGCGGCCGCGCACGAGACGCAGGCCCGTGGCCAGGACGTGGGCCGGCGCCGACGTCGTCGCGGACGACACCACCCAGACGTCGCCCCGTGCCCCGACGATCGGCCGTGCGAGTGCCGCGATGTCGGCCTCCCCGACGGCGTCGAAGACGCCGACGACCCCGGCGGTCGCGGCCTCGCGGGCGCGCTCGAACACGCTGGCATCGGCACCGTCGACGCGGATGCGGTCGGTGGCCCGCTTGAGCTGGGCCGCGAGGGCACGCTGCGCCTGCGCCTGCAGCTCGCCGAAGCCGTCGTAACCGAGCTTGTTGGCGAACCGAACGATGGTGGGGCCGCTGGTGTCGACCATGGCCGCGAGATCGGCGACGGTGCGGAAGGCGACGAGCGTCGGGTCGGCCAGGATCGTCTCGGCCACCCGTCGCTCCGTCGGGGTCAGGGTGTCCCCGGCCACCGCGATGCGCTGGCCGAGGGTCCGTGCGAGGGTCTCCGTCGTCATGAACGGCACATTACATCTACAGGTGCAGTTGTGTAGCATCTCGTACAGCGACTGGAGGTGGCATGTCCGAGCCGTTGCGTCCGCGCGCGGAGGATCCGCGCGATCTGCTCGACACGGATGGCCTGCTGTCCGAGGACGAGGTCCTGCTGCGCGACACCGTGCGGCGCTTCGTCGAGGACCGGGTGCTCGACGAGGTCGGCG
>JBFHRB010000301.1:0-3438 GCA_041591915.1 Nitriliruptorales bacterium | reverse complement strand
TCATCCCGCTCGGCGAGGCCGCCAACCTCGTGCTGATCTCGGAGGACGACATCGTGACGGCCGCGCAGAAGCTCGTGGCGGGTGGCTGACGGCCCGCGCGTCGTGGTGGTGGGCGGTGCGGCCGTCGGCAGCTCGATCGCGTTCCACCTGGGCGCCGACCCGGCGTTCGACGGCACGGTCGAGGTGCTCGAGGCCGACCTGACCTACGAGCGGGCGTCGACGACGCGCTCCGCTGCCTCGATCCGCCAGCAGTTCTCGCACCCGCTGAACATCGCGCTGTCGCAGTACGGGATCGCCTTCCTGCGCGAGGCCGGTGACCGGCTGGCGGTCGGCGACGAGCGCCCCGACGTCGGGTTGGTCGAGGGTGGCTACCTGTTCCTGGCGACCGAGGCCGGACGCGACGTCCTCGCGGCCAACCACGCGACACAGGTCGCCGCCGGTGCGGACATCGCGTTGCTGGAGGCGGACGGGCTCGGGGAGCGCTTCCCGTGGCTGTCCGTCGACGGCATCGCGGCGGGGTGCCTCGGCCTCAGCGGCGAGGGATGGTTCGACGGTGCCGGGCTCCTCGACGCGCTCCGTCGGAAGGCGACCGACCTCGGGGCCGTCTACCGCCAGGCCGCCGCCGAGCGGATCGTCGTCGGGGGCCAGCGGGTCGTTGGCGTCGAGCTCAGCGACGGCGCCACGGCCGCGGCGGACGTCGTGGTGTGCGCGGCAGGCGCGACGGCAGCACGCCTGCTCGACACCGCGGACGTCTCGATCCCGGTCACGCCGCGCAAGCGCATGGTCTTCGCGTTCACGAGCGAGGAGTCGATGTCGGGCATGCCGCTCGTCATCGACCCGACCGGGGTCTGGTGGCGGCCGGAGGGCGACGGCTACATCGCGGGCCTGTCGCCGCCACCGGAGCTGGACCCGCCGACCGACGACCTCCACGTCGACCGGGCATGGTTCGACGAGCGCATCTGGCCGCGGCTCGTCGACCGCGTCCCGAGCTTCGACCGGGTCCGCGTGACCGGGGCGTGGGCCGGCCACTACGCCGTCAACCACTTCGACCACAACGCCATCGTCGGCCCGGTCGAGGGCGTCGAGGGCCTGCACCTCGCCAACGGCTTCAGCGGGCACGGACTGCAGCAGGCCCCGGGTGTGGGGCGCGCCCTCGCGGAGCTCATCGCCCACGGGGCCTACCGCACCCTCGACCTCTCCCCGTTCCACCACGCCCGCATCGCCGCCGACCTCCCCGTCCTCGAGCGCAACATCGTCTGAGAGCGGGAGTGCGAGGTTCCGCTGACGCGGGGCGTGGTGCGCTGCTAGACCGTCGGGCGACCTCCGTCCGACCGCACCCGCCGAGGCCTGCCCGTGAGCGACGACGCCCCGCCCTTCCCCCGCCGCGACTTCCCGCCGGCTGGCTCCGCCGCGCCCTACGCCGGGTTCGAGGGGGCCGTGACCGACCGCGTCGCGAACTCCGAGTCGTGGTGGCCGGCTCGGCCGACGCCGCCTGACGGGGCGCCCAACGTCGTCGTGATCCTCACCGACGACGTCGGGTTCAGCGACCTCGGGTGCTTCGGCTCCGAGATCCCGACGCCCCACCTCGATCGCCTGGCCGATGAGGGCCTGCGGCTCGCGAACTTCAACGTGACGCCGATGTGCTCACCCTCGCGGGCGTCGCTCATGACCGGCATGGCGACCGGCCACCGCGTCGGCATCGGCCACGTCTGCCACTCCGACCCCGGCTTCTCCGGCTACACCGCGGAGCTCGCGGAGGACGCGGCGACCCTGCCGGAGATCCTGCGCGACCACGCGGGCTACTCGACGTTCTGCGTCGGCAAGTGGCACATGGCCAAGGACTCCGACCTCGGCGACGCCGGGTCGCGCCACTCGTGGCCGATCCAGAAGGGGTTCGACCGCTACTACGGGATGCTCGACGGCTTCACGAACTTCCACCAGCCGCACCGGCTCGTGGAGGACAACCACACCATCGACGTCGACCGCTACCCCGACGACTACTACCTCACCGACGACCTCACCGACCGCGCCATCGCGATGATCCGGGCGTCGAAGGCGGCCAACCCGGCCAAGCCGTTCTTCCTCTACCTCAGCCACGGCGCCGCCCACGCCCCGCTCCACGCCAAGGCGATCGACATCGAACGGATGCGGGGCCGCTACGAGGCAGGCTGGGACGCGATCCGAGCCGCACGGCACCTGCGGACGATGGAGCTCGGCGTCGTCCCCGAGGGGACGGCGCTGCCGCCGCGGAACTCCGAGCCCGGGTACGAGGCGCCGCCGTGGGACGAGCTGACCGACGACGAGCGCACGGTCTTCGCGCGGTACATGGAGGTGTACGCCGCGATGATCGTCTCGATCGACGACTCGCTCGGCACCCTGCGCGCCGCCCTCGAACAGCTCGGTGAGTGGGAGAACACGCTGGTCGTCTTCACCTCCGACAACGGTGCGTCGAAGGAGGGCGGCCCGACCGGCACGACCTCGTACTACACCCACCTCGGCGGTGCCGTCGACGTGAGCCAGGACCTCGCGCGCCTCGACCTCATCGGCGGCCCCCAGACCATGCCGCACTACCCCCAGGGCTGGGCCATGGCCTGCAACACGCCGTACCGGCTCTACAAGACGACCACCCACCAGGGCGGCCGCCACGTCCCGGCCATCGTGTCGTGGCCGCGGCGCTGGGGTTCGCACGGTGGGCAGATCCGCCACCAGTACGCACACCTCAGTGACGTGCTGCCCACCGTCCTCGACGTGCTCGGCATCGACCCGCCGAGCCACCGGGGAGGCATGCCACTCGTCCAGCCGACCGGGCACGTCATGACGCCCTGGCTCGACGACGCAGGCGTCCCCACCGACCACACCGAGCACGTCTTCGAGCTGGCGGGCAACCGCGCGTACGTGCGCGACAACTGGGAGATCGTCACGCTCCACCAGCCGCTGGCGAAGTTCGAGGACAGCGAGTGGGAGCTCTACGACCTCGCGACCGACCCGACCGAGACCACCGACGTCGCCGCCGACCACGCGGAGCTCGTCGCGGAGCTGTCGGCCGCCTGGCAGAAGGCGGCCTGGGAGAACCAGGTCTTCCCGATGGACGAGGGCTCGGGCCTCAAGTACATGATCCGCCCCGAACGCGACGACGTGTTCCTGGAGCCGACCGTCATCCCGTTCGGCACGCCGACGCTCGAGCGATGGCGGTCGCTGCAGTACATCCTGTTCCGGTCAGCCCGGGCGACGATCCGGCTGCGTCACGCGCCGGGCGACGCCGGGTACCTGCTCGCCCACGGCGACCAGGGCGGCGGCTACGGCCTCTACGTCGAGGACGGGGCGCTGCGGTTCGTGCACAACGACGGCCACGGGACGGTGCGGGAACTCGACTGCGGGTCGCTCGCGGACGGGGCGTCGGAGGTCGTGCTGCACATCGACCGGCCAGCGGGAGGCACG
>JBFHRB010000300.1:0-3464 GCA_041591915.1 Nitriliruptorales bacterium | reverse complement strand
CCGTGACGACGTAGCGGGGCTGGAGGCTATCAGAACGCGTCTTGGCCAAGAGTGGGTGCTCATGGATCTCGAGGCCGACGCCGTGGCCCGTCGAGTGCACGAAATGGTCGCCGTGGCCGGCCTCGGTGATGGGCCCGCGACAGGCGGCGTCGACGTCGCTCACGGGGACCTCAGGCGCCACGGCCTCGACGCCCGCCTGCTGGGCCCGGCGTACGATCGCGTGGATCTCGACGAGCTCGGGGTCCGGGGCGCCGATGGCGATCGTTCGGGTCATGTCCGAGTGGTAGCCCGCGTGCTTCGCGCCGAAGTCGAGCTTCAGCAGCTCACCGGACCGGATCGCTCGCCCGGTGGGTCGGTGGTGCGGACGGGCACTGTTGGGGCCCGAGGCGACGATGGACTCGAACGCGCGGCCCTGCGCACCGAGGTCCTCCATCGTCCGCTCGAGCCGGAGCGCCACGGACCGCTCGGTCATGCCGGGCTGGACCCAGGTCAGGAGGTCCTCGAAGGCCTCGCAGGTGATGCGGCAGGCCTGCCTGATCAGCGCGATCTCCTCGGGGTCCTTGGCCGCCCTCAGCCGGCCCGTGAGGTCCTCGAGCGCGACGACCTCGGCGCGGCCCTCGTCGTCCTCGGGCCGTTCGAGCCGTCGGACGAGGTCCCAGGTCGTGTGCCGGGCCTCGACGCCCAGCCGGCCGCCGAGCTCCTGCGCGACGCGCGCGGCGCCCACCGGCGGCTCGAGGTCGACGTGCAGCCCGGGAGCCTGGGCGGCCGCCTGCTCCGCGTAGCGACCGTCCGTGAAGAGGCGGTCCTGTTCTGGCTCGGACGAGACGAGGGCCTGGCCGTTGCTGCCGGTGAAACCCGTCAGCCACCGCACACTCGGTGGGTGCGTGACGAGGATCGCGGCGACGTCCACACCGGCCAGCTCGCTCCGCAGCCGGTCACGCCGCCCCCCGTGGTCGAACCCGGGATCGGCCACCTCGGCCACGTCGTCAGGCGCGGGCACGGGCAGCCGCCAGGGAGATGGCCGCGCGGTAGCCGTCGACGCCCAGCCCGGCGATCGTGCCGTCGCAGACCGCGCTGACGACGCTGCGGTGGCGGAACGACTCGCGCGCGTGGACGTTGCTCAGGTGCACCTCGACCTTGGGGATGTCGAGGATGTCGAGCGCGTCCCGCAGGGCGTAGCTGTAGTGCGTGAAGGCACCAGGGTTGATGACGACGGCGTCGGTGCCGTCGGTCCGCGCGAGGTGCACGCGGGCGACGAGCTCGCCCTCGCGCTCGTACTGCGCGTGGTCGAGGTCGGCTCCGGCCTCGCCGGCGGCCTCCGTTGCGGCGTCGACGAGCTGGCTGAGGCTGAGCGAGCCGTACTGCTCCGGGTCCCGCTCCCCGAGCTGGCTGAGGTTGGGGCCGTGCAGCAGCAGGATCCGGGTCACGTGCCGACCTCCACCTCGTCGATCGCCGCGTCGACGTCCTCCGTCGTCGGCGTCACGAGCGTAGGCCGGGCCAGGTCGTCGAGGACCACGAAGCGCACGCCGCCGCGGGCCTTCTTGTCACGGGCCATGACCTGCCACACGCGTGAGCGGTCGAGGCGCGGCGCCGACGTCGGCAGCCCGAGGTGTTCGAGGACCGACTCGGTGCGCTCGACCAGCGGTTCCGGCGTGAGCCCCATCCGCACGCCGAGGCGCAGCGCGACGCACATGCCGATGGCCACGGCCTCGCCGTGGAGCACGTCCGCGTACCCGGTGAGCGCCTCGACCGCGTGACCGTAGGTGTGGCCCAGGTTGAGGTGGGCGCGCTCCCCCGACTCGCGCTCGTCGGCCGCGACGACGGCGGCCTTCACGGCAGCGCTGCGGCGGACGAGGTCCTCGAGGGTCTCGAGGTCGGGCTCGCTGGGTCCCTGCTCGAGGATCCTCAGGATGTCGGGGTCGCGGATCAGGCCGTACTTGACCACCTCGCCCAGCCCCTCGGCGCGTACGCGCGACGGGAGGGTGTCCAGGGTGTCGACGTCGCACAACACCGTGAGTGGCTGGTGGAAGGCGCCGACGAGGTTCTTGCCCTCGGGGAGGTTGACGCCGGTCTTTCCCCCGATGGCGGCGTCTACCTGGGCCAGCAGCGTGGTCGGCACCTGCACCACGCCGATGCCCCGGTTGTAGGTCGCGGCAACGAAGCCGGTGAGGTCGCCGATGACGCCGCCGCCGAGCGCGATCAGGAGGTCCTGTCGCGACAGCGGCAGGTGCGCGAGGCGTCGCTGCAGCTCGCCGTAGGTCGCCAGGTTCTTCGCGGACTCGCCGTCGGGGATCTCGATGACCTCGACGTCGAGCCCCGTGGGTGCCAGGCCTTCGAGGAGCGCGTCGAGGTGATGCTCGGCGACGGGGCGCTGGGTCACGACGGCGGCCCGCTCAGCGCCGTCGGCGACCGGGAGGTGTGCGGAGACGCGCTCGAGCAGCCCTCGACCGACGTGGATCGCGTACGCCCGGTCGCGGAGGCCGACCTCGATGGTGGTGGTCACGCGCCCACCTCGATCCGGGCTCGTTCGTGGTCGGCGAGGACGTCGTCACGGGCGGCAGCCCAGGCGAGGATCGCCGCCGCGACCTCGGTGGGCTCGGCCGTCGCATCGACCGTGTGGTCGGCGACCTCGTCGTAACGCGCCCCGCGGGCCTCGACCAGTGCGGCCAGCGTCAGGGCGAGGTCGGTCCCGAAGAGCAGCGGTCGGCCCATCGTCTCGTCGGCGAGCCGTGGCACCAGCACCTCCACCGGCGCACGGAGCTGGACGAGCACCGCCTGCTCGCGCAGGACCTCGACGTTGCGATCGTCGAGGACCGCGCCACCGCCGAGTCCGATGACGAGGTCGGCCCTGCCGGAGACCTCCGCCACGACGTCGCGCTCGAGCGCTCGGAAGGCCGCCTCCCCGTCGTCGGCGAAGATGTCGGGGATGGCACGCCCGGCCCGCGCCTCGATCAGGTCGTCGGTCTCGACCGCCTCCCGCCCCAGCCGTCCCGCGAGCAGGCCGGCGACCGTGGTCTTGCCCACGCCCATCATGCCGAGCAGGGCGATCGAGCGGGTCACCGGCTCGCCACCTCGTCGACGTACGCGGCGAGGTTGCGCTTCACCTCGGCGACGGTGTCACCGCCGGTCTTCTCGAGCAGGGCGTTGGCCAGCTCGATCGCGACGACCGCCTCGAGCACGACCCCGGCGCGAGGCACGGCGTTGACGTCGCTGCGCTGGGTGATCGCCTCGGCCTCCTCCTTCGTGCGCAGGTCGACGGTCTTCAGCGGCCGCATCAGGCTCGAGAGCGGCTTCATGGCCACACGGACGATGAGCGGCTCGCCGTTGGTCATGCCGGCCTCGAGGCCGCCGGCGCGGTTGGTGGTGCGCGTGAAGGTGCCGTCGGTGTACTCGAGCTCGTCGTGGGCGCGGCTGCCGGGCCGCGCGGCGGTGCGGAAGCCGTCACCGACCTCGACGCCCTTCAT
>JBFHRB010000299.1:0-3510 GCA_041591915.1 Nitriliruptorales bacterium | reverse complement strand
GTCGGACGGGGGAGAGGGCCTGCTCGACGCGCTCGCGGCGCAGGGCGTCCGCCGCGAGGTCGACGTCGTCGGCGTGAAGGGTCTCAAGACCAGGGCGGCGTGGCTCGACCTCGGGGGTGGCGAGGCGGTCATCGAGTCGGCACAGGCCTGCGGTCTCGCGTTGCTCGCCACGGACGAGCGTGACCCCCTGCGGACGACGAGCTACGGGGTCGGTCAGCTCCTCGACGCGGCTCGGCAGGCCGGTGCCCGCATCATCCACGTGGGCCTCGGGGGTTCGGCCACGATCGACGGGGGCACGGGCGCGCTCCTCGCGCTGGGGCTGCGCCTCCTCCGCGAGGACGGCAACGGCCTCAAGCAGGGCGGAGGCGAGCTGGTCCACCTCGACCGCATCGAGCGCGGCTGGCTCGACGACGCCTGGGACGACGTCGAGGTTGACTACTGGATCGACGTGCTCGATCCGTTGTCGGCGGCTCCCAGGAGGTACGGGCCGCAGAAGGGGCTCCGCCCCGACCAGTTCGGCGACTTCGAGCAGGGCCTCGCGCGTCTCGCCGACGTGGCCGAACGCGACCTCGGGGTGGCCCCCGAGGCCCGCGTTGACGCCGGGTCGGGAGCCGCCGGCGGCCTCGGCTACGGACTGCGTTCCGCACTCGGCGGCGAGTACCGGCTCGGGGCCCTGGCGGTCGCGAGGAGAGTGGGCCTGGAGGCGGCGCTCGACGGGGCATCGCTGCTGATCACCGGCGAGGGCCGTCTCGACGACCAGTCGACGAGCGGCAAGGTCGTGACCCTGATCCGCGAGGTCGCCAAGGCGGCCGAGCTGCCCGTCGCAGCCGTGGTGGGCCAGCTGCGCGCCACCCCGGAGGGCATCGACGCGATCGAGCAGGCATCGCCGGGCGGGCCCGGTGACGACCCGTACCGCGACGTGCGGGCGGCCGCCGAGCGGCTCGCGAGCCGCCTGTAACGCTCGACCGCGCCCGCGCACGGCTCACCTGAGGCCATGCCGCGGGGCGGCTGAGTCAGGCCGCGGTGCGACGTCTGATGGCGACCGCGGCCGCCCCCGTGGCCACAGCGGAGAGCAAGAGTCCGTAGGTCACGGCGTCGAGCCCGATCCACCCGACGCCGGCACTGATCCCGGCGGGGACGACCGCGGCTCCGACGCCGGCCGCCATCATCACGTACGACGTTCCGCGACGGACGTTCGGGAGCGCCTTGGCGAGCCAGACGAGTCCGCTGGGGAAGATCGGTGACGCCGCCGCGCCCAGCAGCAGGTAGGGCAGCGCCTGCAGCGACGCGATCCCGGTGAGCAGGGCCGCCGGGATGGTCAGCAGGGCCATGAGGACGACGAGCCGGCGAGCCGACACCCGCCTTGCGAGGGGAACGGTGACGAAGCGCGAGGCCGTGAAGACCAGCCAGAACGCCGACGTCCACCTCGCCGCCGCGCCGTCGGACATGCCCTCGCTGATGAGCGCGCTGGCCATCCACGTACCCGCGCCCGCCTCGATCCCGAGGTACGCGAAGTACAACACGAGGAACGCGATGAGCAGCCGTCGCTTCGCGCGCCCGGTCGGCATCCCGGGGTCGTCCGCCCACGACTCATCGACGACCCGACCACGGATACCCAGCAGCAGCGGAGTCGCCGTGGCGCCGATGAGCCCCACGGTCACCCACGCGATGCGGTCGCCCGTGACCGAGTAGAGGAGCGGGAAGGCCACGGCACCGACGCCGAACGTGCCGTGCAACGCGTTGAGCAGCGCAGCCGAGCTGTAGCGGGCGTCGCGCGCGAGTCGGGTGTTGATGCCGCTGTCCATGAGGCCGAAGCCTCCACCCAGCAACAGGCCGCCCACCATCCCCACCGAGAAGGTCTGGCCCAGGCCGAGCAGGAGTGCCCCGGTGGCGGTCGTCCCAGCCCCGGTCGCGATCAGCGTCCGGGAGGCCACACGCTGGTCCAGCGCACCCCAGATCGTGACGCCGAAGAACGACGCCACGGCCCCGGCAGGCGGGATCGTGCCGACGACCGCGAGTGACGCGTCGAAACGGTCGGCGAAGGCGGACAGCGACGGTCCGTACAGCGACACGCCACCGCCGAGGACGAACAGCATGACGAAGCTCGCCGCGAGCGAGGCCGGCGTGAACGCGGTGTCGGCCTCGATCGCCCGCTGAGGTGTCGGCGTGCTCACGAAGGGCGTTCGAAGCCAACGCGCGCGGACTCGACCTCGCGTCGGGCGAAGCACCCTTCGAGGTGGTCGTTGACGAGGCCCATCGCCTGCATGAACGCGTAGGCCGTCGTGGGCCCGATGAACGAGAAGCCGCGGCTCTTGAGGTCCTTCGAGAGCGCCTTCGACGTCGGCGTCAGCGACAGCTCCATGAGCGACGCACGGTCGACGCGAGCCGGTCGCTCCTCGACGGGGGGCTCGAAGCGCCACGCGAACGCGGCCAGGGAGCCCTCCTGCTCGACCAGGTCGAGGACCCGCCGGGCGTTGTTGATGGTCGACTCGATCTTGCCCCGGTGGCGCACGATGCCGGCATCGCCGAGCAGGCGCTCGACATCGCGATCGTCGAAGCGGGCGACGGCCTCGGGGTCGAAGCCGGCGAACGCGGCCCGGAAGTTCTCGCGCTTTCGCAGGATCGTCAGCCAGGACAGCCCGGACTGGAAGCCCTCGAGGCAGAGCTTCTCGAAGAGTCGCACGTCGTCGGCGACGGGGTAGCCCCACTCGTGGTCGTGGTAGGGCACGTAGAGCGGGTCGCTGGCGCCCCACCAGCATCGGGTGGTGCCGTCGTCGTCGGTGTGCAGGCCGTCGGTCATCGTGGGCGCGGAGGCTACGTCGCGCGATCCGGGACCGTCACCGGCTCGAACCCCTCCTGCAGGGACCGTGCGCCCACCGCCGCGTGCTCCGGGGGAGCGGGAACACCCTCCGGTACACTCGCGTTGACGTCCCCGCCGGCGTGCCCGGCATCCAACGCCGCGCCGCCGCCCAGAACCCACCTTCGTAGGAGTCCATCTTGAGCGCCGACATCGTCGCCCCCGAGGCCGAGACGACCGAGACGATCATCAACCTCACGTCCGAGGCCGCCGACAAGGTCCGCGGGTTCCTCGCCGACGAGGAGAACGCCGACGAGGTCGCGCTGCGCGTCGCCGTCCAGGCCGGCGTCTGCGCTGGCTTCCGGTACGCGCTCTTCTTCGACGACCGCAAGCTCGACGGTGACCTCGAGGCCGAGCAGCACGGCGTGAAGATCCGCATCGACAAGATGTCGACCCCCTACCTCAAGGGCGCCGTCATCGACTGGAAGGAGTCGCTCGAGGCCAGCGGCTTCTCGATCGACAACCCCAACGCCGGCGGCACCTGCGCGTGCGGCGACTCGGCCACCTTCTGAGCCTCCACCTCACCTGAGGTCACACCACCCCGGACCCCCGGCCTCGGCCGGGGGTCCGGCGTTGGGGGACATCGGCAGCTACGACCCGGGCTCCCACTGAGTCCCGGCGCGACCGGGGCGAGCGGCCCGTGAGGGCGAGGG
>JBFHRB010000298.1:0-3553 GCA_041591915.1 Nitriliruptorales bacterium | reverse complement strand
GAACTCCCGGGCCTGGCCGCCTCGGACAAGGCCAAGCGCCGCTCGGGCAAGGTCTTCGCGGCGCTGCGGAAGTGGGACGCGGCCGTCGCCGAGACGTTCCTGCCGGATGGCGTGCTGACGACCGTGCAGGCGGTGTTCGAGGGCTGAGACGTGCCGGAACGGCTCGTCAGCCGTAGAGGCCGACGAAGACCAGGCCGACGAGCGAGGCCGTTCCCATCACGGACAGCACGACCCGGCGCATGTCCGGCGTGGCGAGGCTGGCGACCATGCCCGTCTTCACGATCGTGTTGACGCTGGCGGCGAGCAGGACCACGCGGGCGCCGGCCGTGGGGTCGAGGCCCTCGTCGACCAGGTTGGCGACCGACAGGGTGATGGCGTCGACGTCCGCCACGCCGCTCGCGGCGCCGACGATGAGCAGGGAGGCCTCGCCGGTCTGCTCGAGGAGCCACTTCGACACGAGCTTGATGAGGCCGTAGAGGGCACCGAACTGCAGTGCGGTCATCAACGTCAGCGGATTGCTCAGCTCGATCTCGCTGGCATCGCTGTTCGGCTGCGTGGGCTGCAGGAACCAGCGCACGGCCGCCGCGCCCACGAGCAACGTCAGAACCGCCAGCGGGAAGATCAGCACGCGCCCCAGCGCCGGGGCGATGACCTGCGCCTCGACGAAGACCCGGATGAACATGAGCGCCGAGGCGCCGAGGACGCCGGCGATCAGTGCAGGCCGGGCGGCGGGCACCGTCTTCGACATCCGGCTGAAGCCGAGCGTGACCGCCGTGGACGAGACGAGGCCACCGAGCAGGCCGGTGACACCGATGCCGCGCGACCCGCTGATGCGCAGCGAGATGTAGCCGGCGAACCCGATGGCGCTCACGAACACGACCATCAGCCAGATCTCGTGCGGATTGAGGGCCTCGAGGGGGCCGATGTCGGCGTTGGGCGCGAGGGGAAGGATCACGGCCGTCACGACCGCGAACTGGATGGCGTTCGCCACATCCGCGTCCGACAGCTTCTGCGTGATCTGGCGCATCCGCTTCTTGGACTCGAGGAGGGCCGCGATGCCGACGGCCAGGGCGGCCGCGACGACGAAGCGCTCGTCGAACGCGAACACGCCCACGAGGAATGTCGCGACGGTCGCGACCTCGCCGGTGACGCCGCGCTCGCCGTCGACCGCGTTCGCCGCGTACGTGGCGATCACGACCAGGACCATGCCCAGCGTCGACGCAGCGAACGCGAGCGGGCCGACCGTCGCGCCGAGGTAGCCCGTGGCGGCGCCCCAGATCCCGAAGAGCGCGAACGTGCGCGCACCCTCCGACGACTCAGGCTTGACCACCTGCCGCTGCAGGCCGATGGCGCCGCCCAGTCCGGCGGCGACCAGCAGCGAGGTGATCAGCGCATCGGTCTCCACGTGGTGACCTTGCCACGGTTGGCGTCCGGGCGCTGCTCAGTCGGGTTGTGCGAGCAACGATCGGCCCGGTCGAACCAGCCGCAACCGCGTCTCGCTCACGCGAACCCTCACGACCTCGCCCCAGCCCACCGGCAGGGCGTCCGCCTCGACGCCGTCACCGAACACGACCCCGTCCTCCATCTCGCTGGTGATGACGAGTTCGCGGGCCTCGGCCAGCAGTCCTTGCGTGTGGTCGACGCCGTAGCCGGGCCCGGGCCAGGCCTCGCGAACGAAGAACTCGACCTCCGGCTCCTCGGGCCATGCTGACGGCGCCGCGCCGCGCTCACGCGCGATCGACGCGGCCCAGCCCGTGCCACCCGTCCCCGTGGACACGATGACCCCCGACGACGATTGACGCTCGACACCCGATGGGCACGACAGGACGTACCGCGCGGACTGGTGGGACCGGTGTCCGACGTAGAGCTCGTTCAGGGCTCGCAGCCGCAGTCCGCTGGCCGTCTCGACCTCCTCCATCGTGCGGTCCTCGATGACGGCCCCGCCCGATCGGAGCGCGAACAGAGTGGTTGCGACGTCTTCGGCCCGGTGGTCGGCGAGCACCCCGACCCCGCGGTCGCCCACGCCGACCCCGATGACCGGCTGGCCGTCGAGGTACTTCGCGACGTTCGCCACGAGGCCGTCGGGGCCGACGGTGATCACGACGTCCTCCGGCTCGAACAGGAAACGGTCCAGCTCGACACGTCGGACCTCCGCGCGACGCCACTCGACCGGGATCGATCCGGACACGGTCGCCAGCGCCTTCTCGTGCTGGCGGTGCCGCTCCTCGACCTCGGCGATGTCACGTCCCCGCTCGCGCAGGAAGAAGGCGGCCTGGCCGCGCGTGGCGTGCGCGGCCAGAACCTCCTCGAGCTCGGTCGCGCGGGTGACGACGACCGCCCGCGGGACCAGCGTCATCGCGTCGGACCTCCGGTCGCGGGGCCCCCGTTGAGGTAGCCGGCGCCCGCCCGCAGCAGGTCACCCAGGATCGGGGTGACGAGGTCAGGCGCGAGGTTGATGTGGTCGATGCGTTCGAGCTTGGTGGCCAGCTCGCGCGCCGCGAGCCCCATCAGGACACCCACCGGCAGGTCGCGGTAGACCTCGATGCGCTTCGCCTCCGCCTCGGCCGCGGCTCCCTCGACCTTCTCGGTCCGCTCGGCCTCCGCGGCGGCGAGCTCGCGGATCTGGTTCGCCCGCGCTTCGGCGTCGAGGCGGCGACGCGCGACCTGTGCCTCCGTGGCGATCCGCTCGCGGGCGGCCTCCTCCTCCGCCTCGCGGCGCTCGTTGGCGCCACGCTGCGCGATGAGGTCCTCCTCGCGACGGGCGAGCTCGATCTGGTTCTGGAGCTCGTTCTCCGCGATGGCCCGTTCCTTCTCGACGGCCAGGGCCCGCCGTTGGAACCGCGCCTCGTCGGCCTGCTGCTGCACGGCCTCGAGTGCGGGCGTCATCAGGGCCTTCTCGACCTCGCTCGTCGCCTGCACCGTCGTCACGCGCACGGCCACGATCTCGATGCCCATGGCGGCGAGCTTGTGGTCGCCGGCCAGCTCCGCAGCGATGAGCCGGCGGATCTCGTCGATGCCGCGGGCCAGCGCGTCCCGCAGCCCCGTGCGCGCCAGGTAGTCGAGCACCGGCTGCTGCGCGAGCTGCTTGACGAGCCCGCTGAGCTGCTCGAGCGGGGTCTCCTTCCAAAGGCCCGTGTCGAGGTCGACCGTGAAGTCGATCCGGTCGGCGACGGTCGCCGGATCTGCGACCCGGTACGTGACCACGCCCTGGGCGATGCCCTCCTGGAAGTCGGCGGTGCGCCCGGTCGCGATGAAGCTGACCTCGCGGTCGTCGAGCGGGATCTCGGCGATGCCGGTCGTCAGCGGCCGGAACCAGAACACGAGGCCACGGCCCTCGCGGACGAGGCGGCCGTTGCGGTACCGGAGCGCGTGGAACGTGGGTTCGCCGCGGTAGTGGCGGACGAACGGGTACTTCGTGATCTCAGCCATCGTGTGGCCTCCTGGGGCGCGCGAGGGGTCGCCTCACACCGCGCTGTCGTGGGTGAACCGGTAGAACTCGGCCGGACGGTGGTCGACCTGCTCCTCGTACCGACCAGTGGGCTCGATCTCGCCG
>JBFHRB010000297.1:0-3612 GCA_041591915.1 Nitriliruptorales bacterium | reverse complement strand
GCCACGACCACCGACGGCGACCGGTTCGCGTGGTCGGTCGAGCACGCCCCGGCTCGGGGCCGCGTGCGTTCGGCGAGGCCCGGCGAACTCCTCGTCTGGGAGATCGTCGAGGGTCCAGCGGGTTGGCAGCGCACGGGCGTGGCCTGGCAGCTGGAGGAACGCGAGACGGGGTGTCATCTCACGTTCCGTCACGCCGGCTGGCGCGTGCCCCAGGCGGTCGCCGGAAGCGCGGTGACCTACTGGAACCTCGTCCTCGATCGCCTGCGAACGGCCGCCTTCCGGCGGGCCTGAGGCCTACCCTGAGGGCCGCCGGCAGAGGAAGGCGGGCCATGCCGCGGCGACAGGTCCTCGAGTCCTACGAAGCGCACCTCGAGCCCGTCTTCGACTCCCGCTCCCGGGCTCGCGGCCGCTTCGAGCGTGAGCGGTACGCCGACGGAGTCGTCAGCTTCGACATCGCGGTCCGCCACCTGCTCGTGGACGACACGACGCTGTCGGTCGTGGTCAACGGCTGGACGCTCGGCTCCTTCGAGCTCCGCCACGGTGGCGGGCGGCTGCGTCGGTCGTCAGACGCGTCGACGTGGACCCCGGAGGTCTCCTCGGGCGACGTCGTCGAGGTGCTCGACGCTGGACGGACGCTGATGCGCGGAACGCTCGAGCTCGACTAGGCGTCGTCGGGTCCGGGCGGCGATGGCTGGTCCTTCGCCTGCCGGTAGGCGAGCCACAACAGCGGGAACTGCAGCGGCAGGCGGGCGACCGCTGCCTCCGGCGTGCCGAGCCATCCCTGCGCTCCCCGGTACCCGCCGTCGATGGCGGCCTGGACGTTGGCGACGTACACGACGGAGAGCGTGGCGAACGCGACACGACCGCCGAGCGCGGCCGTACGGCGCCGCGCGAGCAGTACGGCCGACGCCGCCTCGCCAGCCGTGGCGGCGAGGTTCCAGCCCGTGCGCGACCCGGGCAGCCAGCGCGGGATCATCGACTCGAACGCGGCCGGCGCGGCGAGGTGCGCCACGGTCATGCCACCGAACAGCGCCGCGAGCGCCCACCTCCCGGCCTTGAGGCCGCGTGGTTCGCTGTCTGCCACCGGCTCGCTCCAGACCTCGCCGTCCCGATCGGAGGGTAGGTCGGAAGCACGAGGCGGGCCGAGGCGTTGGGGACCGAGTCGGGAGGGGCGCCACGTGGGAACGACGGGGGCGGTGGAGCCGGTCGTGGTGGCCGAGCCGCCGGGCCGCTGGCGGGCGCTGTTCCGCCTCGGGACCGCCATGCTGCTGGCGATGACCACCTGGTTCTCGGCCAGTGCCGTGATCCCCCAGCTCCGGGACCTCTGGCAGCTGGGTCCTGGCGCGAGCGCCTGGCTGACCATCGCCGTGCAGCTCGGCTTCGTCACGGGCGCGGTCGCCAGCGCGGTCCTCACGATCGCCGACACGCTGCCACCGCGACGCGTGGTGCTCGTGGGCGCGGCGGGTGCCGCCGCAGCGAACCTCGGGCTCCTCGTGGCCGACGGGGCGAGCACGGCGATCCCCCTCCGCTTCCTCACCGGCGCGTTCCTCGCCGGCGTCTACCCGCCGGCCATGAAGGCCATGGCGACGTGGTTCCGGCGCGACCGGGGCACCGCCCTCGGCGTGATGGTCGGGGCGTTGACGCTCGGCTCGGCCGTCCCCCACCTCGTGAACGCGCTCGGCGGGCTCGACTGGCGGCTCGTCATCATCGCGACGTCGGCGCTGACCCTGCTCGGCGGGCTCGTCGCCGAGTTCGGGGTCAGCGACGGGCCCTTCGCCTTCCCGCGTGCCCCGTTCGACCCCAGGCGGATCGGGGACGTGCTGCGACACCGCGAGGTCCGGCTGGCGTCGTTCGGCTACTTCGGGCACATGTGGGAGCTCTACGCGATGTGGACCTGGGTGCTCGTGTTCTTCTCCGACGTCTTCGCCGTCAACGGGATCGGGGCCGTGGGCCGCGTCGGGGCCGATGCGCTCGCCCCCCTCACGGCGTTCGCCGTCATCGGGATCGGCGCCCTCGGGTGCTGGGTCGGCGGGGTGCTCGCCGACCGCCGTGGCCGGGCGTGGCTCACGTCGGTGGCCATGGTCGTCAGCGGCAGTGCGGCGGTGCTGATCGGGCTCGTGTGGGACCGCTCGCCGGTGCTCGTCGTGGCGATCGGCCTCGTGTGGGGGTTCTGGGTCGTCGCCGACTCCGCGCAGTTCTCGACCGTCGTCACCGAGGTCGCCGACCAGCGGTACGTCGGGACCGCGCTCACGATGCAGCTCGCCCTCGGGTTCACGCTCACGGTCGTGACCATCTGGCTCGTGCCCGTCCTCGTCGAGGCACTGACGTGGCGTTGGGCGTTCGCGTTCCTCGCCCCGGGGCCGGCGCTGGGGACCCTGGCGATGCAACGCCTGCGCACGGCGCGTGCGCTGCGCGCCTGAGCGGACAGGGTGTGCGTGCACGAACGACCACTCGTGCGCCGTCCTGTGAGAACGTACGTTCCATCTCATGGTCAGACGACTCCGCCGATCCGCACGCTGGTTGGCCACCACGGTGGTCGGCTTCGGCCTGCTCATCGTCGGGGTCGTGCTGCTCGTCGGCCCGGGCCCCGGCCTGCTCCTGCTCGCCGCCGGCCTCGGCATCCTCTCGCTCGAGTTCGCGTGGGCGCGCCGCCTCCGCGAGCAGCTGACCGAGCGGTTCGCCGCCGCCGGCCGGTCGATCGCCGACCGGAATCGCCGCGCCGAGGTGCGCGTTCTGCACGTCGACGAGGACGAGCAGGACGACGCGGACGAGGCGATCAGCTCGACCGGCTGAGCCTCTCTTCTCGGTCGTCCATCGAGGCGAAGGGCGAGCCGGTGGGCCAGGCGATCTACGAGTTCTTCCTGCCCACGACCGACGCCGGTGTGTTCGCACAGTGGATCGGGGCCGCCGTCGTCTTCCCGCTGCTGCTGTGGCGGTTCTGGGACAACCGCGATGCACGGTTCTTCCTGGGTGCGACGGCGTTCGCGACGGTCGCCTGGTTCGGCCTGCGTGCCGCGCACTGACCTGGCCGCGCGAGGCCTCAGCGACCGATCCGCAGGAGCTCGAGCTCGCGGTCCACACCCTTGAGGCTCGCCCCGCTGACGGGATCCGCCGTCACGGCCGTCGCGCCTGCCCGGCCGTCGGCCTGGTGCGCTTCCCAGACCTCACGCGTGCAGACGATCTCGCCGGCTCCGGCGAGCGAGCACAACCGCGCGCCGACGTTCACCGTGTCGCCGATCACCGAGTACTGCTTGCGCCGGTCGTCGCCGACGTGGGCCGCGACCACCTCTCCGGCGTTGACGCCGATGCCGTACTGGATGGTCGGCAGGCCCTGGCGCTCGAGGTCGGCGTTGATGGCCTCGAGCGCATCGTGGAGCTCGAGCGCGCAGCCCAGCGCCTGGGCGGCGTGATCGGGCTGCGACAGCGGGGCGCCGAAGACCGCGAACACCTCGTCGCCCGTGTACTGCATCAGCGTCCCGCGCCGGTCGAGCACGACCGCTGAGGCGTGCCGGTAGTACGTGTTGAGGAGGTCGCGGACGTCGGGTGGGGTGAGCGCGGCCGCGGTCCGCGTGAACCCCCGGAGGTCGCAGAAGAGCACGGTGATGTCGAGTC
>JBFHRB010000296.1:0-3651 GCA_041591915.1 Nitriliruptorales bacterium | reverse complement strand
GTCGCCGACGGACCAGGCCACGGCGTCCTCGGTGACCGGCCGGACCGGACCGACGGACGAGAAGTCGCGGTCGGCGAGCCGGTTGAACAGCGACGACTTGCCGCTGCCGGTCCCACCCGCGAGTGCGATCACGATGTGCTCATCGCCCTGCCGCAACCGCTCCGTCGCCCGCTCGACGACCGCACGTCCGTCGGCCACGAGCGTGTCGTGGACGCGCCCGTCGGCGAGCTCGATGGCGTGCTCGAACGCGGCGACCCGCTCGCGGATGCCTGGTGCCGTCACGACGGCACCTCCGCCGAGGCCACAGCCGACGCGGCCTCCCGAAGTCGGTCGGGCAGGTCGGGGTCGGGCGCCGCGTCGGCGAGCAGGCCGATGAATCGGTGGCGCTCCTCCCCGAGCAGGTCGGTGATCCGGGTCCGCAGGTCGACGCGTGCAGCGCGAACCAGGGTGCGCAGGTTCTGCTCGCCGAAGAGCTTCACGAGCAGGGCCTGGTTCGCCGCGCCCGCAGCCGTGGCGAGGCCGGCCTCGGCACCCGTCAGGCCACCGGTGTGGGCCAGCGCGACCACGATCGCGCCGGTGGCAGCGGCGTTGATCAGCGTGGACAGCCACCGCGCCGTGGTGCGTCGCTCGGCACCCTGGGTCTCCACCAGTGACGTGACGTGGTCCTGCCAGTCACGTACGAGGCGGCCGGCGCGCCCCAGCACCTCGGGGGACGCACGTCGCAGCTCGGACCGGCCGCCGACGAGGGCACGTCCGGCCGGCTCGCGTGACCAGGCGTCCACGGTCTGGCTCGCCGCCACGTCCGCGGACTCGACGATCAGCCGCTCGAGGGTCTGGCTGACCTCGAGCCGCACCTCCCGCTCGAGGCGCTTCTCGCGGTTGTCCGTGGTCCCGCCGAGCACGGTCGATATCCACGTCCGCGCCCGGCCGCCGGCGCCCTCGGCCAGACGGAGGAGTCCGGACGTTCCGACGAACCCGTTCCACCGGTCCAGCACGGCGTCCCGCAGCGGCAGGCCCTGGTCGAGGACGTGGTCCACCTCACGCAGCGCCTCCTCGTTGGCGGCCGTCGCCGCAGCCGAGAGGCGCCGCACGAGGTCGAGCTCCGCCTCGATCCCCTCGGCGAGCTCCTCCGCCGCTGCGGGCAGGACCGCGACGGCACCGCGCAGCGTCTGGACCCGGCGCTGGCGGCGGACCTCGGGGTCGGCGAGCCGCTCGATCAGAGCGCGCAGCGGCGCGACCTCCACCGCCGGGAGGCGGTCATCGGCCACCTCCGCGTAGGCCACGACGTGCAGGTCAGCCTGCCCGAGCCCCGCGGCGGCCAGCTTCTCGCGCAGGTCCGCCACCACCGGCTCGCGGTCGGCATCCCGTACCTGCGTCAGCACGATCGCCAGTGCGGTGTCGCGCTCTGCTGCCCGCGTCAGGTACCGCATCGAGTCCTCGTCGGCGTACTTCGTGACCGACGTGAACCACACCCACAGGTCAGCGGCGTCGAGGAGCAGGTCCGCGAGGAGCCGGTTGTGGTCGGAGACGGAGTCGATGTCCGGCGCATCCACCATGGCGACACCGACCGGGACGCCCGGATGGGCGAGAACACGCAGAACCTCGCCGTCGAGCGCCGCGTCAGCGTCGGCCTCGACGCGGGCCAGCCCACCGAGAACGCGGTCCGATCGGAACTGCGCGACGTCGTCCGGATGCGCGATCAAGGTGGGGACCGAGGTCGTGGGGCGGATGACCCCGGCGGCGACGACCCGCTCGCCGACGAGCGTGTTCGTCACCGTCGACTTCCCCGCGCCGGTGACACCACCGAGCACGACGAGTAGCGGCGCATCGAGGTCGGCGAGGCGGGCGCGGTGGTTGGCCGCCTCCTCTCCCACGCGGTCGCGGAACGTCCGCAGGCGCTCGCGCTCCCGCGTCTGCAGTCCGAAGTCCGCCGCGAAGACGACGTGCTCGAGTGCCGCCAGCGCGTCAGCGAGCGGTCGAGTCGGGTCGTCGGCGCGGGTCACGAGGGTGGAGACTGCCCGTTCGAGGACGGGGGCGCCACCACCCTCGTGGGCTCAGGCCTCGACCCTGACGCCCTTCCAGAAGGCGACCCGGTCCTTGATCTCCGCCGCGGCCCTCTTCGGGTCGGGGTAGTACCAGGCCGCGTTGGCGTTGCGCTGGCCATCCACCACGATGTCGTAGTAGGAGGCCGTGCCCTTCCAGGGGCAGACGGTGTTGTGGTCCGACGGGGCGACGAGGTCGACCTTGACGGCGTCCTTGGGGAAGTAGTGGTTTCCCTCGACGACGACCGTGTCGTCGCTCTCGGCGATGACCACGTCGTTCCAGACGGCCTTCGGCATGGGGAGTCTCCGGTGCGGGGGGCTAGCGGACAGACAGACCGCGCATCTCAACGTCATTCGAGGCCGCGGCATTCCGGGGATGGCGACACGGATCGAGATCCTCGTGCGGCCCGCCGGCACTAGCATCGCGGCCCGCCAGCACCGGCCGGACGCTTGGGGACATGGTGGCGGTCGACGGCAGTCGCAAGGCGGTCCTCGCCGCGATGTTCGCCAACGCGGGGATCGCGATCGCGAAGTTCGTCGCGTTCCTGGTGACGGGCGCATCCTCGATGCTCGCGGAGTCGATCCACTCCGTGGCGGACACGTCGAACCAGGGGCTGCTCCTCTACGGAGCCGGCCGCGCGAGGCGTGAGGCGACCGCCGCGCACTCGTTCGGGTACGGCCGCGAGCGCTACTTCTGGTCCTTCGTCGTCGCGCTCCTGCTGTTCTCCATGGGTGGGCTGTTCGCCCTCTACGAGGGCATCGAGAAGCTCCGCCACGCCGACGAGCACGGACTGGAGTCACCGGCCGTCGCCATCGCCGTGCTCGTCTTCGCGATCATCCTCGAGTCCTTCTCCTTCCGGACGGCCATCGTCGAGGCCAACAAGGTCCGCGGCGGCCGGACCTGGACGCAGTTCGTCCGCACGGCCAAGACCCCCGAGCTCCCGGTCGTGCTGCTGGAGGACGCTGGCGCCATGCTCGGCCTCGTCCTCGCGCTGATCGGTGTCGTGACCGCGACGATCACCCACGACCCCGCCTGGGACGCGGTAGGCACGATCTCGATCGGCGTGCTGCTCATCGTGATCGCGATCGTCCTCGCGATCGAGATGAAGTCCCTGCTGATCGGCGAATCGGTCGAGCGGGGAACCCAGGACCGCATCCGCATCGCGATCGAGTCGGTCCCGGGCATCCGGCGCCTCATCCACATGCGGACGCAGTACATGGGCCCCGATGAGGTCCTCGTCGCGGGCAAGGTCGAACTCGATCGCGGGTCCGACTTCCCGGCCATCGCCGACGCGATCGACACGGCCGAGGCCAACGTCCGGGCCGAGGTCCCCAACGTCGAGTTCATCTACCTCGAGCCGGACATCTTCGACCCGGCCCACCCGGGCCCGTCCGAGCGGGAAGCGTCCGCGGACCTGGACGAGAACGAGGACCGCGCCGCGCACTGAGGTGCGGCGTGGGCACGCGATCAGTACCCGAAGCGGCTCAGCAGCTTGGGGTTTCGTTGCCAGTTGGGCGCGACCTTGACCCGGACGTCGAGGAACACCTTCGACCCGAAGATCGCCTCGAGCTCCTGGCGCGCGAGGGTGTTGCCCTCCTTGATGACGCT
>JBFHRB010000295.1:0-3706 GCA_041591915.1 Nitriliruptorales bacterium | reverse complement strand
GCCGTCGACGTGCATCTCCTGCACCCAGTACCGCAGGCTGTCCCGGATGAGGCGCCGCACGACCGCGCGGTTGGCGTTGAGGATGTTGCCGCAGCCCGAGTGGTCGATGTACGCCCCGTCGCGGTCGAGCAGGTAGTAGCTGCCGTCGTCGAGCCCGCGGAGGCTGTAGGTCGGGCCGTCGGCGCCGACCTCGGCGGTGTGGTTGTAGACGACGTCGAGGATGACCTCGAGGCCCGCCCGGTGCAGCGCCTTGACCATGTCACGGAACTCGTCGAGGGCGGCGATCGGGTCGTTGCGTGAGCTGTAGCCGTGATGGGGTGCGAAGAACGAGATGGGGGAGTAGCCCCAGTAGTTCGGCCGGTCGCCGGGCGCGTCCTGGTGGTCGAACTGGAAGACGGGGAGCAGCTCGACCGCGGTGACCCCGAGGTCGACGAGGTACGGGATCCGTTCGACGAGGCCCGCGTAGGTGCCGCGCAGGTCCTCGGCGACGCCGGAGTTCGGGTGTGCGGTGAACCCGCGGACGTGCATCTCGTAGACGATCGTCTGCGACAGCGGGCGCCGCAGTGGCGTGTCGCCCTCCCAGTCGTAGCGACGAGCGTCCGCGACGACGCTCTTGCAGGCGTGCCGGTCGTTGCGGCCCGGCCGACGGGCTGCCTCGCGGTCGAACGCGGCAGGGACGGCCACCGCCCGGCCGTAGGGGTCCAGCAGCACCTTGTCGGCGTCGAAGCGGCGTCCCGCCTCGGGGGCGAAGGCCCCGTGCGCCCGGTAGGCGTACAGCTGGCCCTCCGTCAGCCCGGGCACGAAGACGTGCCAGTAGTCGGTGGTGCGGTGCGTCGGCTCCTCGAGGGGCACGACGCGGGCGGGGGCATCCGCGTCGGCGTCGTCGTAGAGCAGCAGGTCGATGCGCTCGGCGCCACGCGACATCACGCTGAACGTCACGCCGCCGGGCCGGATGTTGGCTCCGAGCGGGTGCGGGCTGCCCGGCTGCAGTCCCTGGTCCTCCACGCTGCCACCTCCGCGCACCGGCGCACGTCGTGGCGAGTATCCCGCGTCAGGCGTCTCCGCGGCAGTCCGGACAGCGACCGCGAAACGTGACCTCCGCCCCGAACACCTCGAAGCCGTGCCGCTGCCTCGCCGGCAGGGCCGGCTGCTCGGCCACCACGTCGAGCATCCGGCCGCAGTCGACGCAGACGAGGTGGTGGTGCGGCTCGGTCACGTTGGGGTCGTAGCGCTTGCGGCCGTCGGCGTGGGTGATCTCGAGGAGCTCGCCGATGCTCACCAGTTCGTTGAGCGTGTTGTAGACCGTGGCGAGGCTCACCTCGGGCAGGAGCCTGCGCGCGCGCTCGTGGACCTCGTCCGCGGCGAGGTGCACGTGCTCGCCCTCCATGACCTGCGCGATGACCCTCCGCTGGGCCGTCATCCGCAGGCCCCGTGCGCGCAGCCGATCGACGAGCGACGTCACTGCAGGTGGCCTCCCGTGCACGGTTCGCGGGTGTTGCGTGCGCCACGCGCAGGGTACCCGCGCGGGCCAGAGATTAGAACGATTCCAGACAAGGAGCGTGTGTAGTATCGCCTGTCCGGGGTCGGAGACCGCCAGCCGCCCCGCACCAGACCACCCCGCCGTTCGACTCGAGCGCGGGTGACAGCGATCGACCGCAGTACAGGGAGAGCACGACGTGACAGACAGCGCGAACACCCCACGTGTCGAGGTCGGGGGCACCTACCCGAACTCGAGCTGGTGGCCCGACCGCCTCAACCTCGGGATCCTCAGCCAGCACGACCCGCGCCAGAACCCGCTCGGGGAGGACTTCGACTACGCCGAGGCCTTCAACAGCCTCGACCTCGAGGAGCTGACCCGCGACGTCGACGCCCTCATGACCGACTCGCAGGACTGGTGGCCGGCCGACTACGGCCACTACGGCCCGTTCTTCATCCGGATGACCTGGCACGCGGCCGGTACGTACCGCAGCCACGATGGTCGCGGTGGTGGCGGCACCGGCGCCCAGCGCTTCGCGCCGCTCAACAGCTGGCCGGACAACGGCAACCTCGACAAGGCCCGGCGCCTGCTGTGGCCCATCAAGAAGAAGTACGGCAACAAGATCTCGTGGGCGGACCTGCTGATCTTCGTCGGCAACCGCGCCATCGACACCATGGGCCTCAAGACGTTCGGCTTCGGTGGCGGCCGCGCCGACATCTGGCAGCCCGAGGACGACATCTACTGGGGCCCCGAGCACGAGTGGCTCGCCGACGAGCGCTACAGCGGCGACCGCGACCTGGCCAAGCCCCTGGGCGCGGTCCAGATGGGCCTCATCTACGTCAACCCGGAGGGCCCCAACGGCCAGCCCGACCCGCTCGCCGCGGCGCGTGACATCCGCGAGACGTTCGGCCGCATGGCCATGAACGACGAGGAGACCGTCGCGCTCATCGCCGGCGGCCACACGTTCGGCAAGGCCCACGGCGCCGCCCCCGACAGCCATGTCGGTCGCGAGCCCGAGGGCGCGGACATCGCCGAGCAGGGCTTCGGCTGGACCTCGAGCTACGGCTCCGGCAAGGGTGACGACACCATCACCTCTGGCCTCGAGGGTGCGTGGACGCCCAACCCGATCCAGTGGGACAACGGCTACTTCGAGATGCTGTTCAAGTACGAGTGGCGTCTCAGCGAGAGCCCGGCCGGCGCCAAGCAGTGGGAGCCGATCGACCCGGCGGAGGAGGACCTCGCCCCGGCCGCGCACGACCCGTCGAAGAAGGTCCCGACGATGATGGCGACGACGGACCTCGCCCTCATCCAGGACCCGGCGTACCGCGAGATCTCCGAGCGGTTCTACAACAACCCCGACCAGCTCGCGGACGCGTTCTCGCGCGCCTGGTTCAAGCTGCTGCACCGCGACATGGGTCCGCGCGCCCGCTACCTCGGCTCGCTCGTCCCCGACGAGGAGCTGATCTGGCAGGACCCCGTCCCGGCCGTCGACCACGCGCTGGTCGACGACGCCGACGTCGCGGCCCTCAAGGAGAAGATCCTCGGGTCCGGGCTGTCGGTGGCTGATCTCGTCAAGACGGCGTGGGCCTCGGCGTCGACCTACCGCAACACCGACAAGCGCGGTGGTGCGAACGGCGCTCGCATCCGGCTCGCGCCGCAGGCCGGCTGGGACGTCAACGTCACCTCCGGCGTCGGCGCGGTCGTCTCGAAGCTCGAGGAGATCCAGGCCGAGTTCAACGGCCAGGGCGGCGACAAGAAGGTCTCGCTCGCGGACCTGATCGTCCTCGGCGGGTGCGCGGCGATCGAGTCGGCGGCCAAGGCTGCCGGCCACGACGTCACGGTGCCGTTCACGCCGGGGCGCACGGACGCCTCGCAGGACCAGACCGACGTCGACCAGTTCCAGTACCTGGAGCCGACGGCGGACGCCTTCCGCAACTACGTGCAGAAGGGCTCGCCGTTCACGTCCGAGCAGCTCATGCTGGACAAGGCGTTCATGCTCACGCTGACGGCGCCGGAGCTCACGGTGCTCGTGGGTGGGATGCGCGCCCTCGGCGCGAACGCGGACGGCTCGAAGCACGGCGTCTTCACGGACCGCCCGGGCCAGCTCACGAACGACTACTTCGTGAACCTGCTCGACATGGGCACGAAGTGGCAGGCGTCCTCCGAGTCGGAGCACGTGTTCGAGGGACGCGATCGCGGGACGGGCGAGCTCAAGTGGACCGGCACCCG
>JBFHRB010000294.1:0-3751 GCA_041591915.1 Nitriliruptorales bacterium | reverse complement strand
GCTCTGGTTGGCGGACGTCTTCGCACGCAAGCGCGAGCTCGGCGTCGACGTGGCGGGCGACACGCGCCACATCCTCGTGCCCGCGCTCCCGCTGTTCCTGTTCCAGGCGCTCCTGCTGCTCATGGAGCCCGACCTCGGCACGACGCTGCTCATCGCCGGGATCACCTTCCTCGTGCTGTGGATCGAGGGCGCCCCGATGCGCCTGCTCGTGTCAGGCGGCTTGGTCGTGGCCGTCGGCGGCGTCGCCGCCGCACTCGCCGCGCCGTACCGGTTCCGGCGCGTGCTCGGCTGGTGGCGCCCCGAGGACGACCCCCTCGGCACGGGCTTCCAGCTCCTGCAGTCGCTGTACGCGCTCGGCAGCGGCGGGCTGTTCGGCCTCGGCCTGGGATCGAGCCGCGGGAAGTGGAACTTCATCCCCAACCCCGAGACCGACTTCATCTTCGCCATCATCGGCGAGGAGCTGGGCCTCGTCGGGGCGGCCGGCGTGCTGTTGCTCTTCCTCACGCTCCTGCTGCTCGGCCTCGGCGTCGCCCGGCGGGTGGCGGACCCCTTCGCGAGGACGGTGGCCTTCGGCATCACGGCGTGGATCGTCGGCCAGGCGCTGATCAACGTCGGCGCCGTGACCGGGCTCCTGCCCATCACGGGAGTGACCCTGCCGCTGGTGTCCGTTGGTGGGTCGTCACTGGTCTCGACGCTCGTCGCGCTCGGCATACTCGTCTCGATCGCCCGCGCCCCCGAACGACGCCCGAGCACAACGTGACGAGCCAGACCATCCTCTTCGCCGGTGGCGGCACCGCCGGCCACGTCTTCCCGGCGCTGGCCGTCGCGCGTGCGCTCGAGGGCATGGCGGACGTCACCCCGGTCTTCATCGGGACGGCCGATCGCCTCGAGGGTCGCCTGGTCCCCGAGGCGGGCTACGACCTCCACCACGTCGATGCGCTCCCGGTGCCGCGCAAGCCCAGCCCCGCCCTCCTCAAGCTCCCGTTCGCGCTCCGCGGCGCGGTGCAGCAGTGCGAGCGCCTGATCGAGCAGCTGCGGCCCGCCGCGGCCATCACCTTCGGGGGCTACGTGAGCTTCCCGCTGGACTGGGCGGCCGGGCGGCTCGGCCTTCCCCTGGTCCTGCACGAGCAGAACTCGGTGCCCGGCCTCGCGAACAAGTACGCCGCCCGGTGGGCGGACAAGGTCGCCGTGACCTTCCCCGGGTCCGCCGATCGCTTCCGCGACCCCGATCGTGTCGTCGTGACGGGCAACCCGGTCCGCGAGCAGATCCTCGACATCGACGAGGAGGAGCTGAAGGCGGACGCGCTCCGCCACTTCCGCCTCCACCAGCGACGTCGGACGGTCCTCGTCTTCGGTGGGTCGCAGGGCGCACGCTCGATCAACCGCGCGGCGGTCGACTCGTTCGCACGGTGGGCCAACCCCAAGCGGGTGCAGATCCTGCACGCCGCCGGGCAGTCGCTCTACACGGAGGCCGCCGCTGCCTGGGAGCGCGCGCGCGCTCGCAACGAGGGTCCGCTCGTCCGGTGCGTCGACTTCATCGACGACATGGGCGCCGCCTACGCCGCGGCGGACGTGATCGTCTGCCGCTCGGGCGCCACCTCCATCGCGGAGCTCACCGCCCTCGGCAAGCCGGCGGTCCTCGTGCCGTACCCGCACGCGACCGGCGATCACCAGCTGGTCAACGGCGAGTCGCTCCAGCACGCCGGTGGGGCCATCGTGATCGAGGACGGCCAGGTCAGCGGGCCGAGCCTCGTCGCCGCGGTCGAGCCGCTCCTCGAGGACGACGATGCGCGGGCGCGCATGGCGGCCTCGTCGCGGGCGTTCGGCCGACGCGACGCCGCCGAGGCCGTCGCTCGCCTCGTGCTGGACGTCATCCCCACCCGGAGCCGATCGTGACCGACGACACGACCATCGACCTCTCGCGTCCCCGCACGATCCACCTCGTCGGCGTGGGTGGCGCCGGCATGAGCGGCATCGCCCGCGTCCTGCTCCAGCGAGGCCATCACGTGACGGGCACCGACCTCCACGAGGGCCGCGCTCTCGAGGCGCTGCGCGCCATGGGCGCGGACGTGCGTGCGGGGCACAGTGCGGACGCGCTCGGCGACGCCGAAGCGGTCGTCGTGTCGACCGCCGTACCTCCGACCAACCCGGAGGTGGTGGCAGCAGGGGAGCGCGCGATCCCCGTGCTGCGGCGAGCCGAGATGCTGGCGGCGCTCATGGCCGGCCGTCGCGCCGTCCTCGTCGCCGGTACGCACGGCAAGACCACGACGACCTCGATGGCCACGGTGGCCCTCCAGGCGGCGGGTGCCGACCCCTCGTTCGCCATCGGCGGTGCACTCAACGAAGCCGGATCGAACGCCCATGCGGGCAGTGGCCCGGCGTTCGTCGCGGAGGCGGACGAGTCCGACCGTTCCTTCCTCGTCTACGCGCCGGACATCGCCGTCGTCACCAACGTCGAGCTCGACCACCCCGACGAGTTCGAGACCGACGAGGACGTGGCACGGGCATTCGTCGACTTCCTCGCCCGGCGGACCGCAGGGGCCCCAGCACTCGTCTGCATCGACGATGCCGGCAGCGCCGCGCTCATGGAGCGCGTGGACCCTCCCGTCCTCACCTACGGCACGGACCCCAACGCCGACTACCGCGTCATCCCCGACGACGTCGGCATGGGGGGCAGGCTCGTCAAGGACGGCGAGGAGCTCGTCTCGTTCCGGCTCGCGATCCCGGGGCGGCACAACGTGCTCAACGCCACCGCCGCCCTGGCGGTCTGCCACCTCCTCGGCGCGGACGTCAGGTCGGCCGCTGAGGGACTGTCGGACTTCACGGGTGCGCAGCGGCGGTTCCAGCGCCTGGGCACGAAGCGCGGGGTCGAGGTCATCGACGACTACGCCCACCACCCGACCGAGCTGCGAGCGACGCTGGCGGCGGCGCGGCAGGTCACCGACGGTCGCATCGTGCTGGTCGTGCAGCCACACCGGTACTCCCGGACGAAGCTGCTCGGCGCCGACCTGGGTCGGGCGGCAGCCGCGGCCGACGTGGTCGTCGTCACGGAGGTCTACGCCTCGAGCGAGCAGCCCGTCCCCGGCGTCAGCGGACGCCTCGTCGCCGACGCGGCCGAGGCCGCAGGCGCGAAGGTCGTCTGGCAACCGCACCTGGGATCGATCGCCGAGGACCTGGTCGGGATCGTCGAGGAGGGCGACCTGGTCCTGGTGACGGGGGCCGGGGACGTCACGCGGGTCGGTCCGGCCCTGCTGGAGCGGCTCGAGGGCAGGTCGTGACGGATCCGCTCGCCGAACGACTGGTCGGAGAGGTCACCGGGGAGGTCACCGCGCAGGCCGACCTGCGGCCGTTCACGACCCTCAAGGTCGGTGGGCCGGCCCGGGTCCTCGTCGAGGCCGAGACCGATGCCGACCTCGCCGCCGTCGGACGTGCCTGCGTCGACCTCGGCGTCCCGTGGCTCATCGTCGGTCGCGGCAGCAACCTTCTCGTCGCCGACCGCGGGTGGCACGGTGTCGCCATCACGCTCGGCCGTGGGTTCCGCGGCGTCGAGCGTGACGGGAACAGGGTCACCGTCGGTGGCGCCGAGCCCCTGCCGGTGCTGGCCAACCAGCTCGCCAGGGAGGGCCTGACGGGCTTCGAGTTCGCCTCGGCCGTTCCCGGCTCGGTCGGTGGCGCCGTCAGGATGAATGCCGGAGCGCACGGCAGCGAGATGGCCGACGTGCTCGTCTCGACGGACGTGGTGCGGCTGCGG
>JBFHRB010000293.1:0-3771 GCA_041591915.1 Nitriliruptorales bacterium | reverse complement strand
GCGCTCGCCTCGCAGGCCAGCCAGGACCAGGGAGGCTTCGAGGACTTCGCCAGCGACACCCCCGCGGCCGTGACCAACGACCGGATCGCCGAGCTGTTCGCCGGCGACGGCGGCCTCGCGGCCAGCGGCATCAGCCAGCTCGTGGTCCACCAGCCCGACGGCGACATCATGTCGCCCGCCGGCGTCGCGCTCGCTGCCGAACTCACCGAGAAGATCCTGAGCACGCCGGAGATCCAGGCCGTCGCCGGAGCACCCGGTCCGGGCGCACCGCCGGTCCTCACCTACGCCGACCCGGTCATCGGTGCCTTCGCGGCGCAGGGGCTCGACCCGGCCACCGTGCCTGACGACGCGATCGACCAGGCGTACGGCGCCTCCCTGGCGCAGATCCCCGAGGCGCAGGCCGCCCAGCTCTCGGTCCTGCTCGGCGGGACGGGCGAGGGCGCGGATCGCAGCTCGGGTTTCATCCTGGTCTTCCTCGACACCGAGCAGCCCTACGAGGACCGGCTCGCGGCGCGTGAGGCCCTCGCGGAGCTCTCCGGCTCGCGCCCGGATGGCACCGAGGTCTACATCTTCGACTTCGAGGTGCTCGGCAACGAGGTCAACGACGACATCGAGCGCCAGCTCGGCCAGCTCCTGATCGTCGCGTTCGCGCTGATCATCCTGATCCTCGTCGTCGTGTACCGGTCGGCCAGCGACGTGATCATCTCCCTGCTCGGGCTCGTGTTCACCATCGTGTGGATGCAGGGGATGGGGACGCTCCTCGGGCCGGACTTCCTCGGCTGGACGGGCGGGATGTCGCAGATGGCCATGGCCATCCCGATCCTGCTGGTCGGCCTGGGCGTCGACTACGGCATCCACCTGACGATGCGTGCCCGCGAGGAGAAGGCGCACGGCGGAGGCCCCGAGCAGTCGGCCTTCACGGCGATCCATGCCGTCGGCACGGCGCTGCTGCTCGCCACCATGACCACGGTGACCGGCTTCCTGACCAACCTGACCAACCCGCTGCCCCCGCTGCAGGACTTCGGCGTCCTCGCGGCCGTCGGTGTCGCCGGCGCCTTCGTCGTCATGACCGGCTGGGTGCCCGCCGCACGCATCCTCGTCGACCGCTCCAAGGTCCGGCGCGGCAAGGCCATCGTCCGCGGCGGCGCGAACGACCAGACCGGGGCACTCGGCCGGGTGGCCGCGGCGTTCACGCCGTACGCGGTGAACCACGCCTTCGTGGTCCTCGGCGTCACGGCGCTGATCACGGCCGTGGCGGCCTACGGCTCGACCCAGCTGTCGACCGAGTTCACCCAGACCGACTTCTTCCCCGAGGACTCGCGCGCGCTCGAGACCTTCGAGGTCGTCACCGAGGCCTTCGGGTCGGGCCTCGACGAGACCACGCAGGTCCTGGTCACGGGCGACGTCACGAGCCCCGCAGGCTTCGGCGCGTTCGTCGCGTTCCAGCAGGGACTCGGCCAGCTCGAGGACGTCCGGACCTTCAACGGCCAGGCGGCGGCCGACTCGTTCGTGTCGCGCTTGGGCCAGGCCGGCCTGATCGAGCAGGCCATGACCGCCGGGCCGGGCGAGGCGATCGCCGCGCTCCGCGCCGCCGACCCCAGCCTCGACGGCGTCCTGACCCCGGATGGCGACGCCGCGCTCCTGCGCGTGCAGACCTCGGCCGGCGAGGACGCCGAGGCGCTCGAGGCCGAGCTGACCGAGCTCGCCGCGTCGACGCTCGAGCCCGCGGGGCTCGAGCTCGGCGTGACCTCCGACGCGATCCTGATCGGCGAGATCCTCGAGGAGCTCAAGGACTCGCAGGTCCGGGGCCTCTTCATCACGCTCATCGCGTCGATGCTCATCCTCTCGCTCGCGTTCTGGGTCCGCCAGCGCGCCGCGATGCTCGGTGTCATGGCGATCGCCACGGTCGGCGTGACCGCGCTGTGGGTCCTCGGCGTGATGGCCGCGGTCGGCATCCCGTTCAACGTCATGACCGCGATGGTCAGTGCCCTCGCGATCGGCATCGGCGTCCCGTACGGCATCCACGTCGTCAACCGGTTCCTCGAGGACCGCGAGACCGCCGAGACGACCCTCGAGGCGATGCAGGTCACGCTGCAGCACACGGGCGGCGCGCTCGTCGGCTCGGCGGTCACGACGGTCGCCGGCTTCGGCGTCCTCGTCCTGTCGACCGTCACGCCGATGAAGCAGTTCGGCCTCGTGACGGCCATCACCATCGCGCTGGCCCTCATCGCGAACCTCACGGTCCTGCCCGCCATGCTCGCGCTGTGGAACCGCCGCGCGGTCAAGGGCGGCAACGGCCCGGTGGTCCTGCCCGAGGTCGAGGGCGCGGAGGTCGAGGTGCCGGCCGGCTGAGCGGTCCGGTCCGGCCCCAGATCCCTCACCTGGCAACGCCCGGCGTCCGCCCGCGCCGGGCGGTGTCGCCTCCTGGGACGGCCGTCTGGTATCCACCACCCATGCTCGTACTCCTCGGATCATCGAAGACCGTCCAGCCCGCCGGCGACGGCGCGCCCTGGCCTGTCGTCCTCGACGGCCCGTTGACGGCCCGTCGCAAGGAGCTGGTCGCGGCGGCCCAGCGCGTCGCGACCGATGCCCCCGACGATGTGGCCTCCGCGTTCTTCGACGCCAGCGGTCACCCGCTCGCCGCGGCCCGGGCCATGGCCCTCGCGCTCGACGACGCCCCGACACGCCCGGCCCTCGAGCGCTACCACGGGCCACAGTGGACGACCTTCCGGGACGCCGGAGTCGGCGACCCGTCGACCGTGCTCGTGGTGAGCGGACTCTGGGGGCTCGTCCGATCGAGCGATCCCATCCCGGCCTACCGGCTCCCACCCGGCGGTCGCCTCCCGGACGGCGGGGTCGTCGCGGGCTGGTGGGGCGACGCCCCGACCGAGGCGCTCGCGCAACTCGCCGAAGGGCACGATGTCGTCGTCGACCTGCTCCCGGCGGAGTTCGGCACGCAGGTCGACGTCGCGGCCGCGTGCGAGGCCGCGGGCGCCGCACGCGTGCCGGTGCGGTTCGAGCGGGCGGACGGCCGGGCCGTGGGCTCCGTGCGGCTCAAACAGGCGCGCGGCGCGTTCGCGGCGCACCTGTCGCGAGGCGGCACGCTCAACCGCTTCAACGACTCGCCGGGCGTCCGTTGGCGCAACCGCGCTGACGGCGACGGCCGCCTGCTCACCGAGCGATAGGGGAACTCGTGCTGCGCTCCGACGATCACGGCCGGGTCCGGGTGCTCACGCTCGACCGCCCGAAGGCGAGCAACGCCTTCAACGCGGCCCTGTACACCGGGCTGGCCGAGGCGCTGGCCACGGCACGCGACGACGACAACGTCCACGCGGTGGTCGTGACCGGCGCGGGTGGCGTGTTCTCCGCCGGCCAGGACCTCAGGGAGCTCGCGGGGCTGGGCGAGCGGGCGAGGGACGGGGCGTTGGGTGGCGATGGCGACGTCTCCGGGTTCTCCACCCTGCTCGACGCGGTGACGGCCTTCGACAAGCCACTCCTGGCCGCCGTCAACGGACCCGGGATCGGCATCGGGTTCACGCTGCTCGCCCACTGCGACCTCGTGCTGGTCGCTGCGACGGCGAGGTTCCGCGCCCCGTTCGCGCCGATGGGCGTCGCCCCCGAGGCGGCCAGCAGCCTGCTGCTGCCGGCGATCATGGGCCCCCAGCGTGCGGCGGAGCTGCTGTTCACCGGGGACTGGCTCTCGGCCGAGGAGGCGGTCCGGACCGGGCTGGCGCTGCGGGTCTGCGACGACGTGCTCGCCGACACGCTCGC
>JBFHRB010000292.1:0-3793 GCA_041591915.1 Nitriliruptorales bacterium | reverse complement strand
GCCGCCTGCGGGCCGAGGAGGCCGCCGAGCTCGACCAGGCCATCGCCGACCGGCTCGACGTGTTCACCAACGCCGAACCCGAAGCCATCCTCTACCGGGTGACCGAGCTGGTCGAGGAGCTGCGCCACCGCGACCTCGAGACCTCGGAGGAGCGGGCGCGTGAGGGCTCGTTCGTCGCGCTGCAGCCGCGGCTGGACGGCACGGGCGGCCAGCTCTACGGCGAGTTCGACGCGCTGGGGTTCGCCACCATCGCCGAGGCCCTCACCCCTGACCCTGACGGCCTCGAACCCTCGGTCGACGTTGAGTCGCGCGGTCGCAACCACGAGCGGCTCGGCCGCCAGCGTGCCGAACGGCTCGTCGCACTGTGCGAGGCCTGGCTCGCCGGTGGCGGTGCGTCCAGCGACGGCGCGGCGCGGACGGCCAAGCCGAAGGTGCTGGTCACCTGTGACCTCGAGACACTGCTCGGCCTCGCCCAGCGCCCTGCGCACCTGCTAACCACCCTCACGGGCGGACGGCTCCGCATCACCGGCAAGGCCGCGCGACGACTCATCGACGACGACGGGGCAGCGCTGCGGCTGATCGTGCTGGATGACCACGGCGACGTCCTCGGCGTCGGACGCCAGACCCGCATCCCACCCGGCTGGCTCCGCGACGCGGCACGCGTCGTGCACGCGACCTGCATCCACCCGGGCTGTCGACGCCCCGCGCGCACTGCCGATCTCGATCATGCCCACGAGTGGCGACACGGCGGCACAACCGGCCTGCCCAACCTCGCCCCGGTCTGCCGCCGCCACCACACCACCAAGACCGACCGCCACTGGACCCACACGAGCAACGCCGACGGAACGCGCACCTGGCGACACACGCCAACCGACACAACGGTCACCATCGTCGCGGACACCGTCCGCCTCACCCGAAGACCCCGCTGACCAGATCAGCCGCGCCCCTGACGGGTACGCGGCTGATCGGAGTGTCCTCTGAGTCCGAGGCTCAGTCGTTGATGTCCTCGATGACCTCGTCGTGGAGCTTGACGAGCCAAAAGCCCTCGTAGCCCGAGATCGCGATGGTGCCGGACTCGAAGTACGGGTAGTTGGACCAGGTGCCGAAGAACGTGGCGCTGTCGTGGTCGGGGTGGACGTCGAAGAACGCGACCTCCTCGAGCACGCCCTCACCGACGCGGTCGAGGTCCGACACGCGGAGCCCGGCGGCGTAGTGCGACTGGTAGAGGCCCTCGCCCTTGACGTAGAGGTTGTGGTCGATCGAGCCGTGGGCGTGGTTGTAGATCATCGCCTCGCCCGGGTCGTCGAGGTCGGCGAGGTCGAAGATGATCGTGCGAGTCCGAAACACCTGGCGGTGCTCCTCCTCGTCCAGCTCGTCGTTGACCAGCAGGTAACGGTGGTCCTCGGTCAGCCACGCCTGGTGCGTGTAGGTGGCGAGGTCGTACGTGAAGCTCGCGACCGTCATCGGCAGCGCCTTGTTCGTGACGTCGGCGATGACGACGCGGTCCTCGGCGGCGTTGAAGCAGAGCTCGCGCTCGAAGTAGTCCTCGTCCGGGCCGCGGTACACGACGCACTGGGTGTCGTGCACGTACGCAGCGGTCGGGCGGACGCCCTCGACGTCGTCGGGCGTGCGGTTGATCGTGCGGGCCGCCGTACCGGGGCCGCCGTCGAGCGCGTAGCAGCCGGCGAACGTCGGGATGGTCGGCATGGAGATGTCGACGATGTGCAGGCCCGAGCGGCACTGGTCCTGGCCGACGAGGCCGTGGTTCCCGCCGACGATGTACGCGTAGCCGGTCTCCTCGTTGATGGCGAGGTTGTGAGCGTCGTTCGTGAGCGGATAGACGCTGTCGGGGTCGAACATGACCGGCGCGACGGAGGGGTCGCGCTCGTCGCCGGCGGGGCGGAGGCGGGTCAGGTCGAAGACCAGCATCCCGTGGCCGTTGGACTCACTGACGATGAACGCGTGGTCCTCGTAGACCTTGATGTCGTGCCAGAGGAGCTGGACCGCGGCGGTGTTGTCGATCGAGCCGACGTGGACCGGGAACAGCGGGTCGGTGATGTCGTAGAACGCGACGCCGTTGGTCTTGCCGATGATGATGTACTCGCGGCCGTCCTCGGGGTCCGTCCAGCCCCACATGTCGGACGACTCCTGGGTGTCGAGCGGGTTGGCGTCGGTCAGGCGCGTGTCACCCGAGTACTCCTCGGTGGGGACGTAGCTCAGCAGGTCGATGCCCTTGCACGGCATGAGGTCGGCGGCGAGGCCGTCGACACAGGCGAACCCGCCGTCGAGGCGCTGGGCTGGCAGGATCGAGGACTCGCCCATGGCGGCGGCGGACTTGTGCTCGTGCGTGCGCAGGCCCTCGGTCGAGAAGAGGTGCGCGACGGGGTCGGCGGCACCGATGGCGAGGGAGGCAAGCGCCGCAGCGGCGATCAGCGTCTTCTTGCGGTTCATGTGAGGGGGTCTCCGGGACGGCTGTCCCGACGACTTCGCCGTGCGCAGCGCGCGTTCCTGCCTCCAAGTGCGCTCTGCGGGCATGACGACGGTGGCGCGACCCGCGCTCGAGCCCCCAGTTGCCGACGGTCGCTCAGTCGCCCTCGGAGTCCACCGACCCGACGCCTCCGAGCGACCCGCCGTCGCCGGGGAGCGACAGCATGCGCTCGAGCGCCAGAAGGCTGTTCTGACGCACCTCCGGGGCGACCTTCACCTCGTTGACCACGTTGCCCGCGACCAGCTCCTCCATCGCCCAGACCAGGTGGGGGAGGTCGATGCGGTTCATCGTGGCGCAGAAGCAGACGGTCTCGTCGAGGAAGACCACGTCCTTGTCGGGGTGCTCTTGCGCGATGCGCTTCACGAGGTTGAGCTCGGTCGCGATCGCGAGGGGCTGGCCCTCGGGCGCCTCCTCGACCCAGCGGATGATCTGGCTCGTGGAGCCGATCCGGTCGGCTCGCAGGCACACCTCGTGGCGGCATTCGGGGTGCACCAGCACCTCGACGCCGGCGATCTCTGCGCGGACCTTGTCGACCATCTGTGGCATGAAGCGGGCGTGCACCGAGCAGTGGCCCTTCCAGAGGATCACCTTGGCGGCGCGGATCTCCTCGTCGGTCAGCCCGCCCTCCGGCTTCCACGGGTCGTAGACCACGCAGTCGTCCAGGCCCAGGCCCATCGAGAGCACGGCCGTGTTGCGTCCCAGGTGCTGGTCGGGCAGGAACAGGACCCGCTCGCCCTGGTCGAACGCCCATGCCATCGCCCGCGCGGCGTTGGACGATGTGCAGACGGCCCCGCCGTTCTCGCCCGTGAAGGCCTTGATCGCGGCCGTCGAGTTCATGTAGGTCAGCGGGACCGTCGAGTCCGTGACACCCGCCCGCTCGAGTCGTGCCCAGGCGTCCACGACCTGGTGCACCTCCGCCATGTCGGCCATGGAGCAGCCGGCGGCGAGGTCGGGGAGGATGACGCGCTGGTCCTCGCGGGCGAGGATCGAGGCGGACTCGGCCATGAAGTGCACGCCACAGAAGATGATGTGGGGCGCGTCGGCCTCGGCGGCGAAGCGCGCGAGTGCGAACGAGTCACCCCGTGAGTCGGCGAACTGGATCACCTCGTCGCGCTGGTAGTGGTGGCCGAGGACGACGACCTCGTCACCGAGGGCCTCGCGGGCGGCGCGGGCGCGGTCGAGCAGGTCGGGGTCGCTTGCCGAGGGGAGGTCCCCGGGGCACAGCACACCCTTCTCGCTGGACGGATCAGCCCCGCGTCCGAGCAGGAGGAGCGGGGAATCCACCGGTATCACGGGCGTCGTGGT
>JBFHRB010000291.1:0-3810 GCA_041591915.1 Nitriliruptorales bacterium | reverse complement strand
TGATCGGGACGGGCATCGTGCTGACGCAGGGCTTCGGGACGCCGGCCCCGGAGCCGGTGTCGCAGGCGCCGGCATGGCAACCCGTGGACGGCGCGGTCACCGCACCCCGGACGGCTTCGGCGGCGGGGGCCTGAGAGCCCCTCCGGTAGCCTCACGCCGTCATCAACAGGGGCTCTCGTGCGCATCCTGCTCTACACGGGCAAGGGCGGCGTCGGCAAGACCACCGTCGCCGCGGCCACCGCCGTGCGCGCTGCCAGGGCTGGCAAGCGCGTGCTGGTCACGTCGACCGACCCCGCCCACTCGCTCGCCGACGCGTTCGACGTGCCGCTGGGTGACGAGCCGACCCTCGTCATGCCCCGCCTGCAGGCCCAGCAGATCGACGCGCAGCAGCGGCTCGAACGCCACTGGCAGGACGTGCGCGACTACCTCGTCGAGCTCCTCGCCTGGGGCGGCATGGGCGACGTCCGGGCCGAGGAGCTGGTCCTCCTGCCCGGTCTCGAGGAGATCTTCAGCCTGATCGACCTGCGGCACCAGGTGGAGGCCGGCACCTACGACGTCGTGATCGTCGACTGCGCTCCGACCGCGGAGACGCTCCGCCTGCTCTCACTGCCCGACGCGCTTCGCTGGTACGTCGACCACATGCTCGTGCCGTCCCGACGGGTCGCGAAGGCCGTGCGCCCCGTCGTGGCCAAGATGAGCGCCGTCCCCGTGCCGGAGGACGAGGTGTTCGGTGCCGTCGAGCGCATCCAGCGCGACCTTGCCGCCGTCCACGACCTGCTGCAGGACGACCGCATGTCGACGGTGCGCCTCGTGGTCAACCCGGAGCGCATGGTCATCGCCGAGGCCCTGCGCACCGCGACGTCGCTCTCGCTGTTCGGGTACGCCGTCGACGGGGTGGTGGTCAATCGCCTCCTCCCCGACGAGGTAAACGACCCGTACCTGCAGCGCTGGAAGCAGCTGCAGAAGGAGCACCTCGAGACGGTGCGCGAGTCGTTCGAGCCGACCCCGGTCCTCACCGCGCCCCTCTTCGATGACGAGCTCGTCGGCGTCGACGCGCTGGAACGACTGGCGGACACGGTGTACGCCGACGTGGATGCGCTCGACGTGCTGCACCACGGTCGTCCGTTCGAGCTCCGCCGGACCGACGAGGGCTACGAGCTCGACCTCGCGCTGCCGTTCGCCTCCAAGGACGACCTGGACATCTATCGCCGCGGTCACGAGCTGTACGTGCGGGTCAGCGGCGTCAAGCGAACCTTCCCCCTCCCGGCCTCCGTCCAACGCTGCCAGGTGAGTGGAGCCCGCCTCGACGAGGGGGTGCTGCGGGTACGGTTCCGGGCCCCGGCGGTCGTCGACACGGAGAGCGAGCCGTCCGCATGAGCAAGCAGTCGCCCTGGTGGTCGAGCGGTGAGCCCGAGCCCGAGAACGGCAACGGGCAGGAGAACGGCCACGAGAACCGCCGCACAGGGTCCCGCGAGGCTGCGGCCGACGGGACCGCCCCCCACCACAGCTCCGAGGTGTGCGGGGTCTGTCCGGTGTGCTCCGTCCTGCGCATCCTCGAGGACACGCGCCCGGAGGTGATCGGCCACCTCACCGAGGCTGCCCGCCACATGACGCTCGCGGCGAAGGCCGTGATCGACGCACACGCCGAGCACCTGCGGGCCGACGGCGGCCTGCAGCACATCCCGCTCGACGACGACTGAGATCCCGATGTCGGAACCGGTCGCGGTCGGCGTTGACGTTGGCGGGACGAAGCTCCTCGCCGCGACGATCGACGGTGAGGGCCGGGTCCTCGAGCGACGCCGCGAGCCCAGCCCGACCGGAGACGCCGACGCGCTGCTGGGGCGGATCGTCGCCCTCGTCGAGGATCTGGGCCCGGACCTCCCCGTTGGCGTGGGCATCGCCGGGATCGTGACCAACGACGGCACGCTCGTCTACGGCCCCAACGTCCGCGTCACCGACGTGCCCATCGCCCAGGAGCTCGAGCGCAGGTTCGAGGTCCCCGTCGTCGTCGCCAACGACGCGACGGTCGCCCTGTACGGCGAGTACCGGGCCGGTGCGGCGGCCGAGCACCCCACTTCGGTCATGTTCACGCTCGGGACCGGTGTCGGCGGCGCCGTCCTCCTCGACGGCACGATCGTCACCGGCGCGCACGGGTTCGCCGGCGAGCTCGGCCACCTCATCGTGGAGGAAGGGGGGCGCCGCTGTGGGTGCGGCAACCTCGGCTGCGTGGAGGCCTACTCGTCGGGCACGGCCATCGGGGCGATGGCGCGTGAGCGCCTCGCCGCGGAGCCGGGGACGGAGACCGGCCTGCGGGAGGCGGCCCCGCTCGACGGGCGGGCCGTGAGTGCCGCGGCCGTCGAGGGCGACACCTTCGCCCGAGAGGTCCTCCTCGAGGCGGGCACCTGGCTCGGCGTCGCGATGGCCACCCTCGCCAACGCCTTCGACCCGAGCGCGATCCTGCTCGGCGGTGGTGCGGCCACGCAGACCGCAGGCTGGGTCGTGCCGGCAGCCTCGGCGTCGATGCGCGAGCGGATCCTCGGCCGCGAGCACCGGCCGCTGCCGCCGATCATCCTGGCGCAGCTCGGCGACGACGCGGGCATGATCGGCGCCGCGTTGCTCGCCGCCTCTGCGGCCGGCTGATGCGACTCGTCGTGGCGCTCGGGGGCAACGCCCTCGCGGCGGGGGACGCCCGCGAACGCGACACGCGCCTGGCCCGCACGGCGGACGAACTCACGCTCCTCAGCCGCGACCACGAACTGGTCGTCACCCACGGCAACGGGCCGCAGGTCGGTGAGCTGCTCCTGGACATGGCGGCACGGCGCGAGCATCCCGGCCGTGCCGACGAGCAGCCGCTCGACGTTCTGGTGGCGATGACGCAGGGCCAGCTCGGCTACCGGCTGCAGCAGGCGCTCGAGACGTCTCTCGCAAGGGCCGGTGCCGCCCGGTCCGTGGTCGCGGTGGTGACGCAGGTCCGGGTGCGACCCGATGATCCCGCGTTCAGCCGGCCGACCAAGCCCGTCGGGCCGCGCTTCGACGAGCGTCCGTCGGACGCGGCGGCCTACGCGGAGACGATGGACGGCAAGTGGCGGCGTGTGGTGCCCTCTCCGGCCCCCGTGGAGGTCCTGGGAGCGGAGCCGCTCCGGCGCCTGCTGGACGACGGCGTCATCCCCATCTGCCTCGGCGGCGGAGGCGTCCCGGTGGTCCGCGAGGGCGGGCGCCTGATCGGCGTCGACGCGGTCATCGACAAGGACCTCGCGAGTGCGCTGCTCGTCGAGGCGCTCGGGGCCGACGGGCTCCTCATCCTCACGGACGTCGACGGCGTCCAACGGGACCACGGCAGCCCGGATGCCACCACGATCCGCGAGCTCACGGCCGCGGATGCGGAGGCGCTGCTCGCGAGCCTGGAGCCGGGTTCGATCGGACCGAAGCTGTCGGCCGCAGCGATGGCTGCCCGGGCCGGTCGGTTCGCGGCCATCGGGCGCCTGGGACAGGCCGCGTCCGTGCTGGCCGGGGTGGCCGGCACGCTCGTCACCGATGGCGAGCGAGGCGCTGTGGTAAGCAGCGGCCCATGATCCGACTGGTCATGTACAACGCCTCGAGCGGGCCCGACCTCGCGGCGCTCGCCGAGGTCGTCGTCGGGCTGCGGCCGGACGTGATGGTCATGACCGAGACCCCCGGCCGGCTGGGCCTCGCGCGCATCGCCCGTGCGGCAGGCCTCCGCGTCGTCGAGCGCGCCGGCAAGGGCAGCACCGGCGTCGCGATCCTCGTCAACGACCGCACCCGCGTGCTCTCCACCGACATCATCCCGCT
>JBFHRB010000290.1:0-3845 GCA_041591915.1 Nitriliruptorales bacterium | reverse complement strand
CTCCTGCTCTGCGACGACGACGGGATCATCACCGCCTACGGGTACGACGACCTCGCTGTGCGGTGGACCGGGACCGTCCCGGGGCTCGTCGCGTGCCTGCTCGACCCCGTCGCCGGCCACGTCGTCTGGCTGGGCCCGACGGGCGCAGGAGCGCTCGACTTCGAGGGCAGGACCCGGTGGGTCGTCGACGTGACGAGGCTCGGTACCGCGGTCACGACGGAGATCGCGGCGACCGACGAGGGCTACCTGCTGCTCGGTCGCGCGGCGCTGCTCGCCCTGTCGCGGGATGGCCGGACCCTCTGGGAGGCCCAGCTCGAAGAGCCCTCGGCACCGCTGCTCGGCCTGGCCGTCGGCGACGGATCGTTCACCATCGTCACGGCCGCACGCGATCGGCTGCAGAACCACGACCTCCGCACCGGCGCCCTCACCTGGCAGAGCGCGGCGATCGGGCCGCAGGTCGTACGCGAGCCGACGACGTGGGAGGCGAACGTCTACGTGGTCGCGTCCGACGGCAGTTTGGTCGCCCTCGCGCCGCCCGGGTGACCCCGGCGACTACTTCTTCTTCGCTGCCTTCTTCATCTGCTTGTACTCGCGCACGCGTGCGATCGAGTCCGCGTCGACGACGTCCGCGATCGAGCGGTGGCCGGGCTTGCCATAGTCGCCGGCGGCCTCCTCCCAGCCGTCGAGCTCGACGCCCATGAGCTTGCCCAGCAGTGCGGTGAAGATCTGTGCCTTCTGCTTGCCGAACCCGGGCAGCGCCGTGAGTCGCCTGAACAGGTCCTTGCCGTCGTCCGCGCCCTTCCAGATCGCCGCCGCGTCCCCGTCGTACTCCGCAACGATCGCCGAGCAGAGATCGTGGACGCGCTTGGCCATCGACCCGGGGTAGCGGTGCAGGGCCGGGGGCTCGCGGAACACGGACTCGAGCGCCTCCGGGTCGAGATCCGCGATCGTCGCCGCCGAGAGCTCGGTGCCGAGGCGCTCCTGGAGCCGGTACGGCGAGTGGAAGGCCCACTCCATGGGCACCTGCTGGTCGAGCAGCATGCCGACGATCAGGGCCGTCGGGTTGGACGCGAGCAGCCGGTTCGCTGCGTCGTCCTCGGTGAAGTTGAGCGTCTTCGGTGGCATCGCATCCTCCTGCACGCGCGTTGCCCGCAGGCTACGTCGTGGTCAGGTGGACCTCCTCCGGCTGACCGGCGGCCGGGGCCGCTCCGCCGGGCTACGGTTGCCGGGTCGGCGGCGTCCGGCCGCCCCGTGCCTGCTGAGGGGGCCCCATGGAAGCGCTGGATCTACACCGGGCCGGCGTCGAGTTCGCGCGCAGCGTCGTCGCCGGCATCGGCGACGATCAGTGGGACCTGCCCACGCCCTGTACCGACTGGAACGTCAGGGACCTGGTGAACCACCTGGTGTCCGAGGACCTCTGGGTCCCCGAGCTCATGGCGGGCAAGACCATCGACGACGTCGGCGACCGGTTCACGGGAGACGTCATCGGAGACGATCCCGTCGCGGCGCAGCAGGCCTCCAGCGGCGCCGCCCAGGAGGCGTTCGACGGTGGCTCGCTCGACCAGATCGTCCACCTGTCCTTCGGTGATGTGCCCGCGCGTATCCTCTGCGTCCAACGCGCCTCCGACCTCGTCGTCCACGGCTGGGACGTCGCAGCTGCCACCGGGCAGGACGCCGACGTGGACCCCGCGGTGACGGATGCGCTGTACGCGATCAACGAGCCCATGATCACGCCCGAGGTCCGACAGATGGGCATCTTCGGCCCGGCCGTCGAGGTCGGCGAGGACGCATCGTCGCTCGACCGGCTGGTCGCCTTCCTCGGTCGCGACCCCGAGTTCTCCAACGGCTGACGACGCCACCGCGTCCACCGACACAGACTTCCCCGACCCGCGAGGGGCCCATGTCCAAGCCACCCGCTGACCAGAACCGCTGGCTCGTCGAAGAGATGTACGAGCAGTTCCAGGAGGACCGCTCGCAGCTGTCGAGCGGCTGGCAGGAGTTCTTCGAGGACTACCGGCCCACGCCGTCGACGGGCGAGCGCACCGGCAGCACCCCCGCCGTCCCCGACGAGCTCGACGTGACCCCGCCGGAGGACGCCTCGGTCACGGAGGCGAAGGCGCCGGGCGAGCAGGCCAAGGCCCCGGCGAAGCCGACGGCGGATGCCCCCGCGGCGAGCGAAGCCGGGCCCGAGCCCAAGCGCATGCGCGGTGTCGCCGCCACGATCGCGCGGAACATGGACGAGTCGCTCGAGGTCCCGACGGCGACCTCGGTCCGCGACGTCCCGGCGAAGCTCCTCGAGGTCAACCGGCGGATCATCAACAACCACCTCGGCCGGCGGTTCGGCGGGAAGGTCTCGTTCACCCACCTGATCGCCTACGCGATCCTGAAGGCGGCCAACGACGTCCCGGGGATGAAGCGCGTCTACCGGGTCATCGAGGACAAGCCGCACGTCCTCGAGAACGAGACCGTCGGGCTCGGCATCGCCGTCGACATGCAGAAGGACGACGGCAGCCGGACGCTGATGGTTCCGTGCATCCGCGATGCGGACACGATGACGTTCGCCGAGTTCCACGAGGCGTACGAGGAGATCATCCGCAAGATCCGGCGGAACAAGCTCGATCCCGAGATGTTCGCCGGCGTCACGCTGTCGATCACCAACCCCGGCATGATCGGGACCGTCCACTCGATCCCGCGGCTCATGAACGGGCAGGCCGCGATCGTCGGGGTCGGCTCCATCGCCTACCCGCCCGAGTACGAGGCCGCCGATCCGAAGATGCTCGCGCGCCTCGGCGTCTCGAAGCGGATCACGCTGACCTCGACCTACGACCACCGGGTCATCCAGGGCGCGGAGTCCGGCGAGTTCCTCAAGCGGATCCACGAGTACCTCGTCGGCAAGCACGACTTCTACGAGGAGGTCTTCCGGTCGATCGGCGTCCCCTACACGCCGGCGGAGTGGCGGCAGGACGTCAGCCCCATCGACTCCGAGCTGGCCGCGATGGAGAAGCAGAAGCAGGTGGATGCCCTGATCCACATGCACCGAGTCCGCGGCCACCTCATCGCCGACCTCGACCCGCTCAGCGCCAAGGACCCGTCGCTGCACCCGGAGCTCGACCCCGTCTACTACGGGCTGTCGATCTGGGACCTCGACCGCGAGTTCCTCGTCGACGACATGGGCGGCCAGCGCAAGCTGCCGCTCGGCAAGATCCTGTCGTGGCTGCGCGACGCGTACTGCCGCACGGTCGGCGTCGAGTACATGCACATCCAGTCGCCCGAGGAGAAGGACTGGCTCCGCCTGCAGCTCGAGGGCGTCGACACGACGATGGCGCCGGAGGACCAGCTCTACATCCTGCAGCGGCTCAGCGACGCCGAGGCGTTCGAGCGGTTCCTGCACACCAAGTACGTGGGCCAGAAGCGCTTCGGCCTCGAGGGCGGCGAGTCGCTGATCCCGTTGCTGGATGCCGTCGCCGAGTCCGCGGCGGACGACGCACTCGAGGGCATCGTGTTCGGGATGGCGCACCGGGGCCGCCTGAACGTGCTCGTGAACATCATGGGCAAGCAGTACAACTCGGTGTTCCGCGAGTTCGAGGGCGACATCGACCCCGACACCGTCCAGGGGTCGGGCGACGTGAAGTACCACCTCGGCGTGACCGGGCAGTTCACGTCGCGAGCCGGCAACACCGTCGAGATCCGGATGCCTCCGAACCCCTCGCACCTCGAGGCGGTGGACCCGGTGGTCGAGGGCATGATCCGTGCCTGGCAGGACGAGCTCGACCGTGGCGAGGAGTTCCCGGTCATGCCGGTCCTCATGCACGGTGACGCGGCCTTCTCGGGCCAGGGCGTGGTCG
>JBFHRB010000289.1:0-3872 GCA_041591915.1 Nitriliruptorales bacterium | reverse complement strand
GTGTGGACATCTGTTGCCGTGTGGACATCTATTGCCCTCTTAGCGCCGAGATGACCACACCGCGCGGGGCGCGAGGGTGGCGGGGCGTGGTCGCGGGGCGCGGCCCTAGCGCTCCGTGAGGGCGCGCGGGGCTAGCGCTCCGCGAGGGGCGCGGGCCTAGCGCTCCGTGATCTCGAAGGTGAGCGTGATCGCCGCGTCGTTGAGGTCGGCCTCGTCGCGTGACGTGAACGGCTCGTCCCCGTCGATCACCCACCACCGGATGCGCTGCGTGAAGGTGTAGGTGCCGGCCGTCATCGTCATGTCGCCCACGACCTCGTAGAGCCGGATCGGCTCCCGGAGCGGGGCCCCCGGCCGCGTCTCGAGGATCCGGTACTCCTCGGTGCACGCGTGGAAGACCTGCTGCTCCTCCGGGAACCACTCCGCACCGCACCCGGACCCCGCGGTCGCGATGGCGTGCTCCTCACCGACGACCTCGGAGAAGGTCCAGCGGACGTCCTCGATCCAGATCCCCGGCTGCTCGAGCGACGTGATGACCAGCTCGTAGGGCCGGGCGCCCTGCTCGATGGGGCCGACCTGGCGGAGCTCGACGTCGATGGGCACGTCACCCTCGACACCTGCCGAGGCGACGACCGCGAACTCCGGCGGCGGCCCCGCGCACGCGGCCGCGGCGAACGCGCCGATCGCGCCGATCGCGAACAGCGCCAGCGCAGTGCGTCCCATCATCGTGTGGACATCTCTTGCCGTGTGGACATCCGTGCCCCAAGAGGGCAGCGGACGTCCACACCTTAGGACCGCCACGGGCTGTCCACAGCGTCTTCGAGGCCGTCCGGCGCGAGGCCCCCGCGGGTCGCGATGCTCCGGCCACGCACGCCCCCCGAGACGGAGCCGACGATGCCCAGCCTCAACGGAGACAGCGCGGGACTGACGCGACTCGCTCGGCGCCAGCACGGGATCATCACGGTCCAGCAGGCGCGCGCCCTCGGCTTCTCGCCGTCGACGTTGGCGAAGCGCGCCGCCGCCGGGTCGGTGGATCGCCGGTACCGGGGCGTCTACGCCGCACCCGGCGCCCCGGACGGCTACCTGCCGCGCGTCGCGGCGGCCGTGCTCAGCGTGCCCGACGGCGCTGCGACGGGGTCCACGGCGCTCGGCCTGCACGGCGCGAGGATCGACCCGCCACCGCGGATCGAGATCGTCACGACCGCCGATCACCGACCTCGCCGCGACGACGTCACCCTCATCCGATCGCGGAAGCTGCGCCCGCGCGACGTCACCGAGGTCAGCGCGATCCGGTCGGCGCGCCCGGCCTGGGCCATCACCGACGCGAGCCGAACACTCACGGTCGAGCAGCTCGCGGGCGCGATCATCGATCTCGAGCAGGCTGGTGTCCCGACGCTGTCTCCGCTCTTCGGCGTCATGAAGCAGCGGCCGTGGTTCCCGGGCCGCACCCGCGTTCGTGAGGCCCTCGACGTGGTCACCGCGGCTCGCTACCGATCCCTGTTCGAGGTCCTCGGCGCGGAGGTCCTCGAACCGCTGCGCCCGTTCGAGGTGAACCACCCGGTACCCGTCCGAGGCGGGCGGGTCGAGGTGGACCTCGCCTGGCCCGAGGAACGTGTCGCGGCCGAGTGGCGGGGATTCGCCTGGCACAGGCGCCCCGAGCAGCTCCGCCGCGACGCCGAGCGTCACAACCTGCTCACCTCCGAGGGCTGGCGCTACGTCGTCTACGTCTGGGACGACCTGCGCCGCCCCGCCGACATCGTGGCGCAGCTCGGCCGCGTCCTCGGTCGCTGACCCGGGGCCCGTGCCACGGGCCGGGGCCGCGCTCACCCGCGTGACCGCGCCGCCGGCGCGACCGGACCTCGCCGCGCTCACCTGCGGTGTGGACCCCGGTTGCCTTCTTGTCGCCTGAACGTCCACACGGCAACAGATGTCCACACAACGATGGGCTCAGGCGTCCTCGTCCTCGTCCTCGTCCTCGAGGTCGACGCGCGGGAAGAGGACCTCCCCCTTGGCGACCGCGAGGCCCGGGGGCATCGTGCCGGGGGCGATGGTGTCGGCACTCACGCCGACGTCGTCGAGCGACCCGTCGAGCCCGAGCCGTTCCCAGATCCCGGCACAGGTGTCCGGGAGGACGAACGCCCCGAGCAGCGCGATCGCGCGCAGCGCGTCGGCGAGCTGGTACATCACGACGGCGACCTCGGCGTCGTCGCCCTCCTTGGCGAGCTTCCACGGGGCGCGCGCCTCGATGTAGCGGTTCGCACCGCGCACCAGCCGCCACAGCGACTCGAGGGCGACGCGGTAGTCGAGGTCCGCCATCGCGGCGTCGATGCCCTCGAAGGCCGCGACCCGGTCAGCGGCGAGCTCGGCGCCGGCCTCCGACCCGTCGACCGACACCGGCGGCACGGCGCCGTCGCAGTACTTGCCGATCATGTTCAAGGACCGGTTGACGAGGTTGCCGAGGTCGTTGGCGAGGTCGGTCGTGTAGCGCTCGTGGATCCCCTCCCACGAGATGTTGCCGTCGTTGCCGAACGAGATCTCGCGGAGGAGGTAGTAGCGCAGGCCGTCACGGCCGAACGTCTCGACGACATCGTCCGGGTGGATCTTGGTGAGCCCCGTCTTCGACATCTTCTTGCCGCCGACGAGCAGCCACCCGTGGGCCCAGACCTGCCGGGGCGGCTCGAGTCCCGCGGCGATGAGCATCGCCGGCCAGATGACCGCGTGGAACCGGATGATGTCCTTGCCCACGAAGTGGATGTCGGCCGGCCACAGCCGCTCGAACAGCGCATCGTCCGAACCGAACCCGGCCGCCGTGATGTAGTTCTGGAGCGCGTCGATCCAGACGTAGATGACCTGCGAGTCGTCCCAGGGGACGGGCACGCCCCAGTCGAACGTCGAGCGCGAGAGCGAGATGTCCTTGAGGCCACCCTCGACCAGCGAGCGCACCTCGTTGAGGCGCACCTCGGGCCGGACGAACTCCGGGTGGTCGGCGTAGAGCTGGAGCAGCTGGTCCTCGTACGCGGAGAGCCGGAAGAACCAGTTCTCCTCCTCGACGTGGTCGACGGGGCGTTCGTGGACGTTGCAGAGCTCGCCCTCGAGGAGGTCGCCCTCCTCCTTGAACTCCTCGCACGACACGCAGTACAGGCCGGAGTAGGTGCCCTCGTAGATCGCGCCGTTGTCCATCAGCGCCTGGGCGAACTCCTGCACGCGCGCCGTGTGGCGTTCCTCGGTCGTGCGGATGAAGTCGTCGTTGCTGATGTCGAGGTGGTCCCAGACCTCGTGCCATCGCGGGACGATCGAGTCGGCCCAGGCCTGCGGCGTGAGGCCCTTCTCGTCAGCCGTCCGCATCACCTTCTGGCCGTGCTCGTCCGTGCCGGTGAGGAAGTGGACCCGGTCGCCACGGAGCCGCCGCCAGCGCGCGAGCGTGTCGGCCGCGAGCGTCGTGTACGCGTGCCCGAGGTGCGGCACGTCGTTGATGTAGTAGATCGGCGTCGTGATGTAGAAGGTGTCTTTGGGCATCTCGCGCTCTCTGCGTGGCCCGACAACGGGTGGCGCGCGGACGGACGGCCCACGACCGGTCCGGCGGAGCCCGGAGCGTACCGACACCTACTCCGGTGACCGCGGGGCCACGCACTACCCTGCCGAAGCACCGCACGAAGCACTGCCGAACCACCGCACGAAGCACTGCACGAACGCACCGCACGCCGGGCCTCGCCCACGCACCTCGGGTGCACTCCCGTCACCGCTGAACATCGCTGGAGGGAGCCCCACCGATGAAGTCCACCGGGATCCGTCGGAAGGTCGACGACCTCGGCCGCATCGTGATCCCGGCGGGCATCCGCCGCAGCCTCAACATCCGCGAGGGCGACGAGGTCGAG
>JBFHRB010000288.1:0-3906 GCA_041591915.1 Nitriliruptorales bacterium | reverse complement strand
TCGAGCTCAACGTCACGGCCCTGGTCCGCCTCACGCACGCGGCACTCGGTCGCATGCGCGCCGAGGGCCGCGGGGCGATCCTCAACGTCAGCTCGGTCGCGGGCTTCCAGCCCGTGCCGGGCAACGCGACGTACGCGGCGACGAAGGCCTTCGTCACGAGCTTCACCGAAGCCGTCCACGAGGAGTCCGCGCGCGACGGCGTCACCGTGTCGGTGCTGTGTCCCGGCTTCACCCGCACGAAGTTCCAGGACACGGCGGACTACGACGCCTCCGCCATCCCGGACTTCATGTGGATGGAGGCCGACCGCGTCGCCCAGATCGCCCTCGACGGCCTCCGGGATCGTCGGGCCGTCATCATCCCGGGCGCGCTGAACCGGGCCATGTCGGCCCCGGCGAAGGTGATGCCGAGCGCGTTCGCGCGCAAGGTGATGAAGCAGCTCCAGCGGCTGTCCTCGTGAGCGAGGCCCGGCGCAACGTCAGCTCCGGGTCGCCCTACGAGCCCACCGTCGGGTTCAGCCGCGCGGTCCGCGTCGGCGACCGGGTCTTCGTCGCCGGGACGGCCCCGATCTGGCCCGACGGGTCCTGCCCCGACGACGCCGAGGCGCAGGCAGACCGCTGCTTCGACATCATCGAGCAGGCGCTCGCCGAGGCCGGCGCCGAGCTCGAGCACGTCGTTCGGACGCGCATGTACCTCGCCGACCGCGAGGCCGAGGACGGTGTCTCGAGGGCCCACGGGCGACGGTTCTCCGAGGTCCGGCCTGCCGCGACCATGCTGGTGGTCGCCGGGCTCCTCGATCCCCGTTGGCGGGTCGAGATCGAGGCAGATGCCGTCATCCCACCGAGCCCGCCTGCCGGCGACTAGCGTCAGCGACATGGCACGAGACCCACACTGGCCGACCGCGAGCGACTGGTTCGCGCGCGCCGACGAGAACCCCGAGATCGTGCTGATCGGCGTGCCCACGAGCGCGGCGTCCATCAGCAAGTCCGACGCCTGGGAGACGCCGACGGTCCTGCGCGAGCTGCTGCAGAAGTTCTCGACGTTCGACAGCGAGACCGCCGTCGACCTCGAGCGCATCCCGGTGGCCGACTGGGGCGACTGGCTCGTCGCGCACATGCCGCCCCCGGAGGCGCAGGAGTTCATCGAGCACAGCGCCGCAGCACTGCCCACGCGTCCGACCTACATGTTCCTGGGTGGCGACAACTCCATCACGGCGCCACTCGTCAGCGGCATGTCACAGGCTCCGCTGGAGCGCACGGGGCTCATCACGTTCGACGCCCACCACGACGTCCGCGTCATGACGGATTCGGGTCCGACCAACGGCACCCCCGTGCGCCAGCTGCTGGAGGGCGGCCTCGATGGCAGCCACGTGGTCCAGATCGGCATCCACTCGTTCGCCAACTCGCTCGAGTACCGCGCGTACGTCGAGGAGGCCGGGGTTCGGGTTGCGACGATGCGCATGGTCGACCAGTACGGCATCCGGCGCGTGGTGGACGAGGCGTTGGCCTACCTCGAGCAGGAGGTCGACATCATCTACGTCGACTTCGACCTCGACGTGCTGGATCGTTCCACCGCCCCCGGATGTCCGGGCAGCCGCCCGGGCGGCATGACGCCGCGGCAGCTCGCGAACGCGGCCCGTCGTTGCGGCGCGAACCCGAAGGTGGTCGCCGCCGACTTCGTCGAGGTGGACGCCGGGGCCGACGTCGGCAACATCACGATGATGAACCTCGCGACGACGATGCTGTCGTTCGCCGCGGGTGTCGGCCTCCGCCTCGGCGAGGGCGTCCCGGAGGACCAGGCCTAGGCCCAGCGCGGGTGGTCGGGGAAGAGCTCACGCAGTCTGGGGTTCTGGCGGTCCGCGTCGGAGAGCACGGGCTCCGCGACCGGCCACTCGACCGCGAGGTCGGGGTCGTCCCAGGCGACCGCAGGCTTCTCGATGCCCGGCCGCCAGTAGTCGCTCACGTCGTACAGGTAGTCCGTGTCGCCGACGCCGTAGGTGCAGAACGAGTTCGCGAGGCCCTCGGAGATGAAGAGCCGGACGCGCTCGCCGTGGGGCTGGTCCCCGAGCCGGAAGGTCGCGACCTCACCGAAGGTCGGCGAGTCGGGGCGGATGTCGGCGATCGCGGCGAAGGCGTTCCCGCGCACGACGTAGACGAGCTTGTCCCACGGCTCCGCGTGGAACCCGCGGAGCACACCCGGCTGCGACCGCGAGTGGTTGCCCTGCCGGAGGACGACCTCCCGGCCGAGCGCCTCGCCGATCTCGCGGACCTGGTAGGTCTGTCGGAAGAAGCCCCGGTCGTCGTCGTGCGTCTGCCAACGCACCACGAGGAGCCCGTCGATCTTGGTCTCGGTGATGGGCACGTTTCGGCTCGCAGGCGGAGGGCGGACGGGGTGGCGGAGGCTAGCCGTCGCTCCGACCGACCTCGCTGGCCGACCGGATCCGTTCGGCCACCCGCCGTTCCGCAGCGTCGACCGCGAACGACCCCGGCACGTACCGGTAGAGCGTCGCCGGCCTCCCCGGTCCGTCGCTGCGGGTACCACCGGCCGGCTCGACCACGCCCGCCGCCTTCAGGTCGCGTCGGAAGTTCCGGGGGTCGAGTGGCTCGCCCATGACCGCCTCGTACACGCCCTGGAGCTGGGGCAACGTGAACTCGTCCGGTAGCAGCTGGAAGGCCACGGGCGCGTAGTGGGTCTTGGCGCGGAGTCGCGCGATGCCGTCCTGCAGCATCCGGGTGTGGTCGAACGCCAGGGCAGGGAGCACCGCCGTCGGCCACCAGTCGAGCTCGCCCTCCGACGCCCGGACGTCCGTGTCCTCGGTGATCAGGGCCAGGTAGGCAACGGCAACCACGCGGCCACGTGGGTCACGGCCCGGCGCCTCGCTCGTCGCGGGCTGGTCGTAGGTCTGCAGCTGCTCGAGCCAGACATCGACGAGCCCGGTCTTCTCCTCGAGCGCCCGACGGGCGGTGTCGTCGAGGGTCTCGTCGGGGCGCGAGAACGCGCCGGGCAGCGCCCACGCCCCCTCGAAGGGCTCGTAGGGGCGTCGCCAGAGCAGCGCCTGCAGGCCGCCCTCTCGCACCGTGAACACGGCGATGTCCACGGCGACGTGCAGGGGTTGGGGCGGCCAGGCCGGTTCCGGACGAGTCATGCGGGCAGTCTGCCCGGCCGATCAGTCGTCCGCGTCGAAGGGCGTCGCCATGGGCACCGACACGATGAAGCTCGCTCCCTCGCCGCCGCCCTCGTAGCGGATCGTGCCGTCGTTCACGTGCGCCAGCCCCGAGACGATCGCGAGCCCGAGTCCCGAGCCCTGCTTCCTGCGCTCACGCCGGCTGTGGCTGCGCGTGAACCGCTTGAACAGGTCGGGCACGAAGTCCTCGGCCACGCCGGGCCCGTGGTCGCGGACCGCCAGCTCGTACTGCTCGCCGACGACCGAACCCGAGATCTCGATCGGCGGCTCGCCGTACTTCTGCGCGTTGGTCACCAGGTTGATCAGGATCTCCTGGAGGTGGTCGACGTCGACGAAGACCAGGCCCGGGGCGACGTCGAGGTCCACGGTCGACGCGATCCCCATGACCTCGAGGACCTGGTGCACCGCCTCGGCCATCTCGATCGGCTCTCGCAGCGGCTCCATCGCGTCCGAGTCGAGGCGCGCGATCTGCAGCGTGTCCTTGGCGAGTCGCGCCAGCCGCGTGGCCTGCTTCTCGATGATCGAGAGGTGGTGCAGCTTGGTGTCGTCGTCGAGGTCGGCCCAGTTGGCCTGCATGGTCTGCGAGAACCCGACGATGGCGGTCAGGGGCGTGCGGAACTCGTGTGAGGTCATCGACACGAAGTTGCGCAGGGCATCCTCGCTCGCCTTGCGTGCGGAGACGTCGCGTGCCGTCACGACGTAGCGGTGCTCGTCGTCGAGGGCG
>JBFHRB010000287.1:0-3918 GCA_041591915.1 Nitriliruptorales bacterium | reverse complement strand
GGTCGCCAAGATGCGCGCCTTCGTCGAGCTGTGGGACCGCATCACGCGTGAGCGCTACGGCGTGGAGGACCCGAAGCTTCGCCGCTTCCGCTACGGGGTCCAGGTCAACTCGCTCGGCCTCACCGAGCCGCAGCCCGAGAACAACATCGCCCGCATCCTCATCGAGATGCTCGGCGTGACCCTGTCGAAGGACGCGCGCGCCCGAGCGATCCAGCTCCCCGCATGGAACGAGGCCCTGGGCCTCCCCCGCCCGTGGGACCAGCAGCTGTCGTTGCGGATGCAGCAGGTCCTGGCCTTCGAGACCGACCTGCTGGAGTACGGCGACCTGTTCGAGGGCTCGGTCGTGATGGACCGCAAGGTCAACGACCTCGTGGAGGCCGCGCAGGCCGAGCTCGACCACATCCTCGAGATGGGCGGGGCGGTCGAGGCCATCGACTACATGAAGGGCGAGCTCGTCCGCTCCAACGCCGAGCGCCTGCGGCGGATCGAGAAGGGCGAGCAGAAGGTCATCGGCGTCAACAGCTACACCGAGGCCGAGCCGTCACCGCTGCTCAGCGAGGACGACGGCGGCATCCTCAAGGTCGACGACGCGGCCGAGAAGGAACAGGTCGCGCGCCTCGAGTCGTGGCGCGGCCAGCGCGACGACACCGCGGTCACCGCAGCGCTCGAGGAGCTGCGCCGCGTCGCCGGCACCGACGAGAACATCATGCCGGCGTCCGTCGCGGCCGCGAAGGCCGGCGTGACGACCGGCGAGTGGGCCGCCGCACTGCGCGAGGTCTTCGGCGAGTACCGCGGCCCCACCGGGGTGACCGGCCAGTCGCGGGGCGAGGCCGTGCCCAACATCGAGACCGCACGCGGGCGCGTGCAGGCCGTCGAGGAGCGCCTCGGCCGCAAGCTCAAGATCCTCGTCGGCAAGCCCGGCCTCGACGGCCACAGCAACGGCGCCGAGCAGGTCGCCGTCCGCGCACGTGACCTCGGGTTCGAGGTCATCTACGAGGGCATCCGCCTCACACCCGACCAGATCATCCGCGCCGCCGTCGACGAGGACGTGCACGTCGTGGGGCTCTCGATCCTCAGCGGCTCGCACATGACGCTCGTGCCCGAGGTGGTCGAGGGCCTGCGGCGCGAGGGCGCCGACATCCCGGTGGTCGCCGGGGGGATCATCCCGCCCGACGACGAGCAGCGCCTCCGCGAGGCCGGCGTCGCCGCGGTGTACACCCCGAAGGACTTCGAGCTCACCGACATGCTCTGCGCCGTCGCCGAGCTCACCGCCGACCACCACCGCGCGGAGGCCACCGCCTGAGCGAGGCCTCCACCGGGTGGCGTCCTGCCTCCGGTCCCTTCGGGCGTTCAGGCGGTCGCGCCGCCGACGAGGAATGCGACGGTCGACCGCGCGACGCGCTCCGGGAAGTCGAGCCACGGAAGGTGGCCGCTGTCCTCGACGTACTCCACGCTCGCGTTCGGCATCGCCTTGACGGTCCACTCCGCCGCCTCGACCCCACCGAACCCGTCGTCGACACCCCAGATGAAGTGCGTCGGCGTCGGCACGCGACCGAGGACGTCCTCTCCGAGCGCGATCTCGGGGTCATTGCCGAAGTCACGCCCGGCCAGGTGGATCAGGTCGAAGTCGTTGCGGAACGTGTCCGTGTGGCGCTGCAGCGCCTCGTACCACTCGCCGTGGACGACCGGTAGCCGGCCGGCGTCGATCGACTTGCCGTGCCCGATCTGGCGGAGGATGGACTCGCCGGCCTTCTCGTTGGGCGGCAGGGCGGCGATGATCTTGCGCAGCCCGGGGATCATGATCGCCTTCATGAACGGCGGTGGCTGCTGGCCAGGGAGCAGCGCGGGCGCCGCCATCTGCACCATCCGGTCGACGCGCTCCGGTGTCTCCGCGGCGCCGAACAGCGCGCAGTAGCCACCGAACGACGACGCCACGAGGTGCGCGCGGTCGATCTCCAACGCATCGAGCACGTCGGCGACAAGGTCCCGGCGGAGGGCGAACACCTTCTCGCGGGTCCAGCGGATGCCTTCGCTCAACCCCGTGCCGGGGCGGTCCAGGAGGAGGCACCGGAACCCGTCGACGTGCTCCACGAGCGGAGCCCACGTGGAGCCGCTGTTGGGGCCGCCGTGCAGGAACAGGGCCGGCGGACCCTCGCCGACCTCCTGGACGCGTACCCGCACCCCGAGGCGGGGCAGTTCGACATGGTGCTCCTTCGGCTCGCGGCCGACCGAAGACCACAGGCGTTGTTCGACTTCTCGGTACTTCGCTTCGTTCATGACCCTCCCCCGGCGTCGCGGGACGTCGATGCTCCAACGTCGCACGTCGGACCACCTGCTCGGCTGGTCGCTTCGGTCCCCCGGTGCCGGGCCACTCAACCCTTGACCCGCGACCCCTCAGCGCATACCCACCAGTCGGCCGTCGGCGAGGAGCAGGACCAGCGTGCCCTCCGTCTGGGTGGGGGTCGCGACGACCAGCCCGGGCAGGTCCGCCTCCCAACGGAGCTCGCCTTCTTCCAGGCCGTAGGCGACGAGGCGCTGGTCGAGGGTGGTGACCAGGACCTCATCGCCGGCGATGACCGGCGGTTGCACCACCGGGGAACCCAGGTCTGCACGCCAGAGGCGGTCGCCGGTGTCCGCGGCGAGGCCGTGCACGGCGCCGTCCAGACCGGCCACGACCACGTGGCCGTCGCGCGCAGCGACGGGCAGGCAGGCGGTCGCGAGGGCCTGATCCCAGTGCACGCGCCCGATGTCGGTGTCGATGGCGGCGACGCCGTCGACACCGGGTACGAACAGCCAGCGCCCGTCGCTGGAGGCGAGCGTGCACCCATCCACGTCGATGGTCCACCGCGACGTCAGCTCGTCCCCGATGACGGCGTAGCGGTCGAGGCGATCGAGCGGGCGCGTCGACGCTGACCCGGCCGTGAAGATGCTCGTGCCGGCCGTGGATGCCCCGACGACGAGCGCGCCATCGAGCTCGAGGAGCTGGACGAGGACCGTCTCACCCCCGTCCTCGGCACGGTCGAGCCGCCGGCCGGTCGGCCCGAGCAGCGCGATGCCCTGGTCGAACTCGATGATGGCGGTCCGCTCCCCGGGGAGCGGCACCACGGGCCCCCAGGGCCCCGCCCGCCGCGGGAAGGTCCAGTCGATGAGGCCATCGGCCACCTGCAGTTGCTGGACCACGCTCCTCCGGCTCCCCGCGGAGTTGGCCCTGGGCCGCGTCACGAGCAAGGCGTCCTCGGTCAGCACGGACGGGGCCAGGCCCCGCGGGTCGTCGTCGTCGGCCGGTGCGTAGCGCCAGCGGAGCTGGCCCGTGCGCGCGTCCCACAGGGTGACGTCCTCGAGGTCGCTCAGCGCGACCCGGCCATCGCGAGCCACGGGCTGCGCCAACGCCACGACCGGCAGCTGGGTCTCCCAGAGCACCTGACCGGTCATCGTCGTGGCGCGCACCCGGCCCGTCGCGGCCTCGTCCAGCAGCCAGCCCTGCGCGAACGCCGCCCCACCCGTCGGCACGGACAGCGAGACCGGCTCGAGGATCTCGCCGGTCCGAGGATCGAGCGGCTGCACGACCGCGACCCCACCGGACCCGGGTTGCACGAGCGCCAAGGTCCCGTCCTGGATGAACAGGAAGCCCTCTGGGCCGCGGACGTCCGTCCTCTCCCAGAGCTGCTCGCCCGTGTCGGGGTCGTGGCCGGTCACGAGCCCGTTCGCCGCGATGACGAGCACGCCGTCGACCTCGGTGAGGATGGGCTCCCCGAACTGCAGCGGCACCCCCCGACGCAGGGTCTGCCGGACCGTTCCAGTGCGCGGATCGTGGAGGTTGAGGCGCCCGTCGAGCGCCACCCCCGCGACCACGTCGCCCCCAAGGGAGAACACGCCCGAGGCACGCCACAGGGAGGCCCCGGTGCGGGCATCCAGCGC
>JBFHRB010000286.1:0-3920 GCA_041591915.1 Nitriliruptorales bacterium | reverse complement strand
CCGGCTCGGCCTGTCGCCGGTCCCGTTCTACCTGCTCGCAGGGCTGCTGCTGGGGCCGGGCGGGCCGTTCGAGCTCACCGAGATCGAGGGCTTCATCGAGGTCGGGGCCGAGGTCGGCGTCGTGCTGCTCCTGCTCATGCTCGGCCTGGAGTACTCGCCCCGCGACCTGACACGGGGCCTGCGGACCGGCTGGCTGTCGGGTGTCGTCGACCTCGTCCTCAACGCGACACCCGGGGTCGTCGCGGGCTTCGTGCTCGGGTTCGGGGCGACCGGCGCGGCCGCGCTCGGCGGCATCACCTACATCTCCTCGTCCGGGGTCATCGCCAAGCTGATCGCCGACCGGGGGTTCACCGGCAACCGCGAGACCGCGACCATCCTGACGTTGCTCGTCGTCGAGGACCTGGTCATGGCGGTCTACCTGCCGCTGTTGGCGGCCGCCCTGCTCGGGGCGAGCCTGGCCGGCGCGCTCGGCGCGGTGGCGCTGGTGGCCGTCGTGCTCGTGGTGGTACTGCGACCGCGAAAGCGCGAGCCGAGGTGGATCGAAGGCCTGTTCCGGCGCAGCGACGAAGCCGTGCTCCTGGGGCTGCTCGGCGTGGCCCTGGTCGTCGGGGCGGCCGCGGACGGGATCGGCGTCTCCGCTGCGGTGGCCGCGTTCCTGATCGGCCTCACGCTGTCCGGGGAGCCAGCGGAGCGCGCAACGAAGCTGCTGCACCCCCTGCGCGACCTGTTCGCCGCCGTGTTCTTCCTGTTCTTCGGCCTGCAGGTCGACCCTTCGGCGCTGGGTCCCGTGGTCGTGGCTGCCGTCGTGCTCGGCCTCGTCACGGCAGGCACCAAGGTCGCCACCGGCTGGTGGGCGACCCGCGCCGACGGCGTCGGGCTGTGGGGACGTCGCCGCGCCGCGGCGATGCTGATCTCGCGGGGCGAGTTCTCGATCGTCATCGCGGAGCTGGCCATCGCCGCTGGGCTCGACGAACGCATCGGCAGCCTCGCCGCGGCCTACGTCATGGGGCTCGCGGTCGCCGGTCCGATCGCGCTCCGCGGCGTCGAGGCCTACCGCAGCCGGGCCCGATCGCGCGCCCCGACCCCGCGACCAGCGATGACCACCTAGGCGACAGCATCAGCGCTTGGAGTCGAGACCAGCGATTCCGGGCTGCACGGCATCGTCCCTAGGCGACGCCCGCCGTGTCGGGCTCGGGCGAACGTGCGGGCTCGCGCTCCGCCTCGGCCCCCGCCGTCACCTCCGTCGACGCCTCGTCCGTGTCCTCGTAGATGAAGCTGTCGAACCACTCGCGGAACTCGGCGATGGCCTTGTCGGTCTGGTGGTCGTAGAAGTCCGGAGCCTGCACCTTGCGGTTGTTCCAGACGGGCGCGTCCTCGTAGGTGGCGTACCACGACCCGAACATGCCGACGAGGTCCTGGAACCGCTTCAGCGGGTTGTTCGACCTCCGGCCGATCCCGATCTGGGTGAGCTTGCAGCGCCTGCCCTCGATGATGGTCAGGAAGTTGCAGATGTGGGCCTCCTCCTTCCCGGTGACGGTGACGAGGTAGTCGTTGAGGGGCCCGCTGTAGTGGGTCGTGACGGTCGATGTGTCGCCACCCGCGACCCACTTCAGTGGCGGCAGGAGCTCGGTGGCCATCCGCCCGATGGCCTCGTGCCCGTCGAGCTCGAGGAGCCCTTCCTCGGTCTGGCGCCCGAACATCGAGTGCGTGTACTCGAAGTGGCGGGGGTCGACGGCGTTGTCCTGCGGGACGCTCGGGTGGTGGAGCTCGAGGTCACGGGCGTGGCGCCACAGGATGTCCGGGAACTCCTCGTCGTTCAGGAACGCGGGCGGGTCCCACTGCGGCTCGACGCCTGCGTGGTCGAACCATGCGAACGCGAGGCCGCGGTCCTCGTGCACCGGGTAGGCGCGGATGGAGCGGTACCGCGAGTTCGCGCAGGTGCCGTCACCGTGGAAGGTCCGCCCGTGCATCGGGCACTGGATGAACTCCTTGACGACCTTGCCGGTCGTCATGTTCACGCCGAAGTGCGAGCAGTAGGGCTCGACCATGCTCAGCTGTCCGGTCTGGGACCGGTACACGAGGCACTCCTCGTGCATGTACGTCCGCGCCTTGATCTTCCCCTTGGGGAACTGGTCCGAGAACCCGATGAACATCCAGCCGCGGTACTTCATGCCTCTGTCTCCCCGCCGCCTGGCCCCTCACCCCCTCGGTGACGGGCCGGCGACCCCCTCGAGGATGCGGGCCGAGGCGCACATCCTCGTTCGAACGCGGCCAAACCTAGAGGCTGGCCGCGCCAGCCGGGGCACGTCCGCGCCGATACGGTCCCCGGCGAGGAAGCGACGAAGGGACCGGTGTGTCGGACTGGAACGCGAAGATCATCGAGGAGTTCCGCGCGAACGAGGGCAAGGTGGGCGGCACCTTCGAGGGCGCGCCACTCCTGCTCCTGCACACGATCGGCCGCAAGAGCGGCAAGGAGCGCGTGCACCCGGTCATGTACCAGCGCCTGGACTCGGGGTACGCGATCTTCGCGTCGAAGGCCGGGGCCCCCGACGACCCCGCCTGGTTCCTCAACCTCACGGCCAACCCCGAGGTCACCGTGGAGGTCGGCACCGACACGATCGCCGTCCGGGCTCGGGTCGCCGCCGCGGACGAGCGTGAGCCCATCTGGGAGCGCCAGAAGGAGGCGTACCCGACCTTCGCCGAGTACGAGGCCAGGACGGACCGCACGATCCCGGTCGTCATCCTCGAGCCGACCGACTGACCGGTGCGGCGTGATCGGCGGCTCTAGACGCGGATCACCTTGAGCAGGTCCGTGCCGCCGGTCTCGTTGGCGGGCCCGGACAGCACGACGACGAGGTCGTCCGGCTCGGCCATGCCTTCGTCGAGGACGGTCTTTCGCACGAGCCGGAGGAGCTCGTCGGTGCTCTGCGGCCGCTTGACCGTCAACGGCCGCGTGCCCCAGCACAGCGCCAGTCGCCGCCACGTCGTCTCGTTGCTGGTCAGGGCGACGAGCGGGACGGACGGGCGCGCCTTCGCGAGCAGCTGGGCCGAGCCGCCGGTCTCCGTGACGACGACGATCAGGCTGGCGTCCAGCGCGGAGGCCACGGTCACCGAGGCGTCGACCAGCGCCGAGGCGAAGGGGCGCTCCGGCGAGGGCGCGATCGAGCCCGGGACCGGTGCGGCGTAGCCGGCGTCCTCAGCGGCCTCGACCACGCGCCCCATCATCGCGATGGTGCGCACGGGGTCCACGCCGATGGCCGTCTCGCCGGAGAGCATCACCGCGTCCGTGCCGTCGTCGATGGCCGTGGCGACGTCGGAGACCTCGGCTCGCGTCGGACGCGGCGCGTAGGTCATCGACTCCAGCATCTCGGTCGCCGTGATGACGATGCGGCGGTGGGCGGCTGCGGTCTCGATGAGCCGCTTCTGCAGCGCCGGGATGCTGGCCAGGTCGCACTCGACGCCGAGGTCACCGCGCGCGACCATGATCGCGTTGGCGACGGCGACGATGTCGTCCGCCGCGTCGATGGCCGCGCGGCGCTCGATCTTGGCGCAGACAGCCGCGTGTGAGCCCGCCTCGCGCAGTGCCTGGCGGACCCGCGAGACGTCGCCGGGCGACTGCACGAACGAGATCGCGACCCAGTCGACGGCGTGCTCGGCCGCGAACTCGATCCAGGGGAGGTCGCGGTCCGTCGGGAGCTCCAGTGGGATCGTCGTGTCGGGCAGGTTCACGCCCTTGCCCGGCAGGATCTCGCCGCTCTCGGTCGCCTCGACCTCGATGTGGTCGTCGTCGGTCGCGACCGCGCGGAGGGTGATGCGGCCGTCGTCGACGAGCACGCGGTCGCCGGGCTGGACGCCGCAGCGGAGCAGGTCGCCGGTCACGGGGAGGCGGTCGGTCATGTCTGGCGACCACGACCGGGCGG
>JBFHRB010000285.1:0-3978 GCA_041591915.1 Nitriliruptorales bacterium | reverse complement strand
TCGGCGGTCGCGGACGCCGCCGCCGACGCGACGTTCTACGCGGGTGCGGGTGACATCACGTCGCTCAGCGTCCCCAACGAGACGGTCGTCGTCGGGGACGACAGCATCGTCATGGGCCTCGAGGTCGTCGAGACCCCGGGCCACACGCCGGGCAGCATCTCGGTGTACGACCGCGCGGGCGGACTGATGGTCGTCGGGGATGCGCTCAACGTCGACGGCGAGGACGTCACGGGTCCGAACGCGCAGTTCACGGCGGACATGGAGGAGGCCTGGGCCTCGGTCGCCAAGCTCGCGGGGTTCGACTTCGAGGCGCTCGGCGTCGGGCACGGTGGAGCCCTCACCACCGGCGCGGGCGCCAAGGTGAAGGCACTCGCAGCGGCCAACGCCTAGCGGGCCTCCGGCTCGGCGTAGCCTTGCGCTGTCCCGAGGAGTCGCTGTGACGATGCCCGCGTACTACATCCCGCACGGCGGGGGTCCGTGCTTCTTCATGGAGTGGAACCCGCCGGACGCCTGGGACCGGATGCGCGCCTTCCTCGACGGCATCGACGCCGCCCTTCCGGCGCGGCCGTCGACGATCGTCGTGTTCAGCGCGCACTGGGAGGAGCACGAGGTCGTGGTCAGCGGTGGCGAGCGCCCCGATCTGATCTACGACTACTACGGCTTCCCACCGCACACCTACCAGCTGGCCTACGACGCCCCGGGTGACCCGACGCTCGCTCGTCGCATCTGCACGCTGCTCACGGACGCGGGCATCCCGAGCCGGGTGGACGACGAGGCCGGATGGGACCACGGGGTCTTCATCCCGCTGAAGGTGATGTACCCGGAGGCGGACATCCCCGTGGTGAGCGTCTCCCTGCGAGCCGGGCTCGACCCCGAGCAGCACCTGGCGATCGGCCGCGCACTCGCCCCGCTGAGGGACGAGGACGTGCTGCTCGTCGGCAGCGGCATGAGCTACCACAACCTGCGCAACTTCAGCCCGCCGGATTCGCAGCGGTTCGACGCATGGCTGGACCGCGCGTTCGCGGCGACGGGCGAGGAGCGCGACGACGCGCTGCGATCGTGGGAGGCGGCCCCGTCCGCTCGTACCGCCCACCCGCGCGAGGAGCACCTCATCCCCGGCTTCGTCGTCGCCGGCGCCGCGGACCCCACCCGCCCCGCACGCAAGGTCTACACCGACACCCCGATGGGCGGTGCCACGGTCTCCGGCTGGGCGTTCGACTGACCGACGCGCGCCCCATCACTGTGTGGACATCTGTTGCCGTGTGGTCATCTGCTGCCCTCTTGGCGCCGAGACGTCCACACGTCAGGCGCCCAGCTCCCGGTCGATCGGCGTGCGGAAGCGCGGGATGACCCGGTCGTCGCCGAGCCATGCCTGCGTGGCCGCGACCTCGGCCTCGATCGCGGCCACACCGTCCGCGCCGACGTCCCCCAGCAGCCGCCAGCGGATCTCGCCCGCGGGGTCCTGCATCCACGCGCCGACGATCCGTCCCTCCCACCAGATCGTCGGGGCGATGTTGCCGTTGCGGTCGAAGAGCACGGCGGCATCGTCGGGGTCGAGGTAGTGGTCGCGGACCTTCCAGCCCATCGCCGTCGGGTCGAGCGCGGGGAGCAGGTTGGCGACGGCCCGCGGCTTCCGTCGTTCCGTGGCGTCGCCGCTGAGGACGAGGGCGGTCGCCCCACCCAGGTCGACCTCCGCGAGCTCGAGAGACGACAGGGCCGCGCGCGTCTGCGTCTTGTTCCAGCCCGTCCACCAGACGACGTCGTCGAACGTCGCCGGGCCGTATGACGAGAGGTAGGCGCGGGCCAAGGCCGCGAACGCCTCGTCATCCGAGGGGGTCGGCGGCAGCGTGCCACGGAACCAGGCGTCCATCGGTGCCCAGCGGTAGAGCGAGCTCTTCCACGTGCCGCCGGGCCGCCCGCGGATGATGAGGCTCTGCGTCGCGAGCAGGAACAGCACCCGGGTCGAGAGGCCGACCTGCCCCGCCCAGTCCGTCCCCTCCCCGAACGTGATGCGCTCGTCGAGCCCGGGCACGTCCTCCTTGAGCTCGGCGGCCGTCGCCTCGCCCCGGCGCACCAGGGCGTCCATCGTCTCGTCGAGGAGCCGACCGACGAACGCCGAGGGATCGTCCGCGATGCCCTGCTCAGCGACCATCCGCTCCAGTCGGCGATGCTCGCGGTCGCCGTGGATCCGCGTGCACGTCGCGGTGACTCCGGGCACGAGTTCGACGGGCACGACGAACATGGTCCGGCGCATCCCGAGGATCCGTCCGAGCGTGCGGTCGTCGTAGAGCGCGGCCTCGAGGTCCTCGCGCTCGAACCCCGCCACCCGCGCCCTCGCGGCCAGGTACGGCGTCGCGGGATCCGTCGCGTGCAGCCCCACGAGATCGCCTGCCACGGTGTGGACATCCGACGCGGGCCGAGCGAGATGGTGGCGCGCCTGCAGCCGGGCTCGCCGCTGCGCGTCGCTGAACCTCCGCACCCGCCACCTCCGGACGCGACCCTAGGAGTAGCGTCGCGGCATGGGCCTCATGAACCCCTCACCGCCGCACTTCGACAGCGCCACGTACGGCGACCTCCCGTACCGCGAGCGCGTCCGGCTGGGCTGCGTGGACTGGGTCCACGTGGGGTTCGGCGCTCCCGTGAGCGCCTACGCGTTCTACGTCATCAAGATCGCGCTGTACGTCGGGGGCTGGTGGTTCTTCGCGTCGCGGACGTCGGGTGCCGTGCCGCCATGCCCTGACCTCGGCCCGGCCACCGGCATCTGCGCGGAGCCGACGACGTGGTGGCTGTCGACGCTCGCCTTCCAGAAGGCGATCGTCTGGACGATGCTGTGGGAGGGGATGGGGCTCGGGTCGGGGAGTGGCCCACTCACCGGACGCTACTGGCCGCCGATCGCCGGGTTCGTGCACTTCCTGCGCCCGGGTACCACGCGCCTCCCACCGTGGCCGGACCGGATCCCCGGCACGGCCGGCACGCGCCGAACGCTGCTCGACGTCATCCTGTACGCCACCTACCTCGGCCTGGGGCTGCGGGCCCTGCTCGCCACCGAGATGCCCCCTGACATCGTCGCCCCGATCGTGGTCGTCCTCGCCGTCATCGGGCTGCGCGACAAGACGATCTTCCTCGCGAGCCGCGCCGAGCACTACTGGACGACGCTCGTCGTGTTCCTGTTCGCTGCCGATGTCATCGCCGGGTCCAAGGCGGTCCAGCTTGCGATCTGGTGGTGGGCGGCCACGTCGAAGCTCAACCACCACTTCCCGTACGTCGTCACGGTCATGCTGACCAACCACCCGCTGCTCCGCCCGCTCGGGCTGCGGAGGCGGCTGGTGAGGGGCTACCCCGACGACCTGCGGCCGGGCCGTGTGCCGACGCTCCTGGCCCACGGCGGGACGGTGATCGAGTACTCGGTGCCGCTGCTCCTCGTGCTGAGCGACGGGGGACTGCCGACGCTGATCGGGCTCGCGATCATGCTCGCCTTCCACACCTACATCCTGTCGAGCTTCGCCCTCGGCGTGCCGCAGGAGTGGAACATCCTGTTCATGTACTCGGCGGTCGTGCTGTTCGGCGCGAACGCGTCGGTGAAGCCGTGGGACGTGTCCTCGCCCCTTCTCGCGGCGTTCCTGCTGGTGATGCTCATAGCGGTCCCCGCGATCGGCAACCTGCGCCCCGAGTGGATCTCGTTCCTGCCGTCCATGCGCTACTACGCCGGGAACTGGCCGTGCGGTGCCTGGCTGTTCCGGCCAGAGGCGCTCGAGCGCTTCGACGAGCGGATCACGAAGGTCGCTCCGGAGGTCATGAAGCAGCTCGACCGGTTCTTCGAGCCCGAGGTGAACCAGGTCAGCCTCGGCCGTGTCGCGGCCTTCCGCGCGATGCACCTCCACGGCCGCCTCGTCCAGCGCCTCATCGTCCGCGCCGTGCCGGACCCCGACGACTACGAGATCCGCGAGGGCGAGCTCGTGGCCGGCATGGTGCTCGGCT
>JBFHRB010000284.1:0-3985 GCA_041591915.1 Nitriliruptorales bacterium | reverse complement strand
GGCGGGTACTGCGCACCGGCGGGGATCGTGAACAGGGCGAGAAGCCCGACGATCAGCACGGAGAACAATGCGATCTTGCTGACGCGACGCATCTCGTTGGCCCCTTCGTCCCGCGGGAGTCCGGCGCAGTGCGAGCACGCGCGCTCCCCTGCCCCGCTGGCGCTACCGATAGGAGTATAGGCACGGTTCCCGGCGCAACGGAAGCACTCACGATGACGTGCTCGTGAACACCAGCCACAACAGCCACACTAGATTCCGCGCCATGCACCTTCCCCCGACGTTGCTGCGTGCGGTCGCGGCAGTTCTCTACGTGGCCATCCTCGTGGTGTCGGCGCTGCCGGGCGAGGACCTCGCAGGGCTCACCGAGCCGCTCGCCATCGTCGGACATGCCGGTGCCTACGCGACCCTCGCCGCCCTGCTGCGCCTGTCGACCGGTGCCGGTGGAGGCCTCTGGGTCGTGTCGACCATCGCCATCGCCGCGGTGCTGAACGAGGTGGAGCAGGCGCTCGTCCCGGGTCGCTCGGCCGACGTGTTCGACATCGGCATCGACCTGCTCGGTGGCCTGCTGGGCGTCGCGGCTGCCGGGGCGTTGCAGCGCGGCCGGGGAGCTAGCTGAGCTTCGCCGTCGCCCGTGACCTGGTCGCGCGTCGGCCCGGCTTCGGCTCCTCGGCGTCGGGTGCGTACGAGTGGTAGTAGGTGTAGCCGTAGTACCCGTCGGAGGGGTCGAGGTTGTTGAGGACGACCCCCGAGATCTCGACCCCCACACCCGTCATCCGCTCGACCGAGCTCTTCACGGCGTGACGGCCGGTGCTGCCCACGTCGATCACGAGGAGCACCCCGCCCACCTTGGGGGCGACCTCGAGCGTGTCGGCCACGGCCAGGATCGGCGGGCCGTCGTAGATGACCAGGTCCGCGATCTGTTCGAGCTCGCTCATGAGCTGGGCCATGGCGGGCGAGCCGAGGAGCTCGGCCGGGTTCGGGGCCGTCTGGCCCGCCGGGATGACGCGGAGGTTGGGCACGCCGACGTCGGTGATGGCCTCGACGAGCTCCGCCTCGCCGACGAGCACGTCGCTCAGGCCGGGGCTGGCTTCGAGGCCGAACGCCTTGTGCATCGACGCGCGGCGCATGTCGGCCCCGACGAGCAGCACGCGAGTGCCGGCGCGGGCGAGGGCGATCGCGAGGTTGGCGGAGGTCGTCGTCTTGCCCTCCTGGGGCAGCGACGACGTGACGAGCAGCGACCGGAAGCTGCGGCCGACCGACAGGAAACGGATGTTGGTCCGCAGCGTCCGGTAGCTCTCGGCGACCGGCGAGGACGGCTCGACGAGGGAGACGAGGCGGGTCTCGCTCTCGTTCTCCGTCTCCCAGTGCGGGACGTACCCGAGGACGGGTCGCCCCGTGGCACGCACCGCCTGGTCCTCGGTCCGGATCGCGTCGTCGAGGAAGTCGCGGAGGAAGGCGAGCCCGACGCCGAGCATCAGGCCCAGCACGAAGGCCAGGACGCCGGTGCGGGCGGGCTTGGGCGCGAATGGTTCCTCCGGCACCGTCGCCGCCTGCACGATCTGGCCACCACTGCGGGCGAAGACCTCGTTGCCGCTGATGATCGCCTTCTGCGCGGCGATCTGCGCGAGGTCGCTCGACAGCGCCTCCTGCTCGCGCTCCAGGGCCGCGAGGGCAGAGCCCGTGGCGCCGGCGATCTCGAGGTCGACCTGCCGGAGGCGGTCACGGGTCTCGGACTCGCGCTTCGTCAGGGATTCGGTCGCGCGCAGCAGGTCCTCGAGGGCCTGCTCCTGGCGGAACAGCAGGTACTCGTCGGCGAACGTCTGCGAGACCGTGGCGGCCTCGGTCGGTGAGGTCGACTCGGCCCGGATCTCGATGATCTGGGTGTCGCGCACGCGACTCACCGTTACGTTCCGCGTGAGCGCAGCCAGGGTGGTGTCCATGCCGAGCGTCTCGATGACGCGCTGGGCGACGGGCTCGCTGGTCACGAGCTCCTTCTGCGTCTCGAGCTCGCGCTCGCCGTAGACGAGCGACCGGAGCACCGCCGCATCCGACGAGCCGGTGTTGTTCTCGACGACCAGGCGGGTCTTGGCCTCGTACCGCGGCGTCTGCGAGAACGTGACCGCGAGGGCGACGGCGACGACGACGACCACGGTCTGTACGACGATCCAGCGCCGGCGGCGCAGCACGGCCAGATAGTCACGCAGGTCGAGCGTGTCGAGTTGCGGCTGTTCCAAGGAGACGGCTCTCCGGGGGATGGCGGCGGACGACCGACCTCAGACTACCCGGCGGCCGGCCCGTCGCCGCCCGGCGAACCGTCGCGCGACCAGATCTCCTGGGCGAGCGTCTGGGCGGCCGCCACGCTGTCGAGGTGCGACGCCCGAGGGCGCTCCTCCACGAGCAGGGCGGACGACGACGCCTCGACCTCGATCGACGCCTCGGCCGAGGTCGGCACGGATCTGCGCAACGGCGCGAGCGGCTGGATCGGCTGGATCGGCTGCGTGTCGAGGTCGAGGCTCGCCGAGGGCTCGCGACGCCCACCGCCCGCCCTCGTCTCGTCGCCGTCGGCCGACGATCCGGCGCTTCCGGCAGGCTCGCCGACCAACGCGTCGCGCGTCGGACCGGCCACCTCGGAGTCATCGGAGGGCGGCGCCGGGACCGTCGGCCCCTCGTCCCGAGACGTCGGGGCGGCGGGGGGCGACTCGGCCGGAGGACCGTCGGAGGGAGCGTCGGCCGGCCCCACGAGCTCGCCACCCCCACGTCGTGGCGGGGCCGCGCTCGCACGCGGGTCGATCAGCACGACCTCGGTTCGGGTGCTGCTGCCATCGAGCGAGTCGAGCGCCGCGAGCAGGTCGACACGGCTCGTCGTGTCGATCTCCGCCAGCAGCAGGGCCGAACCAGCCGATGCCACCGCCGGCAGCACACCCGGGTCGACGACCGGGGGCGTGGCGATGAGCGTGACCTCGATGTCCGCCGGGAGCCGGTCCAGCACGACCGGGAGCTGCAGCAGCGCCGCCTCGAGCGGGCCGCCCGCACCGACGCGAGCGAGCATGAGCTCGGGGTCGAAGTCCACGACCGGCCCGAGCTTCGACTCGCCGCGGGCCACGGACAGGAAGCCGCGCTCTCCGGGCGTGCCCTGCGTCGCGTCGATGAGGAGCACGCGCCGGCCACGTGCGGACAGGCCACGTGCGAGCCCCTCGGTCCAGGCAAGCGACGATCGGACGCCGGCGACGCTGGTGATGCTCAGCCGCGCCGTCCCGGCACGCTCGAGGTGCGCGTCGACCGCGTCGGCCACGGGTGCAAGGGCCTCGGCGGTCGTGCTCGCGGGGACGACGCCAGCGACGCGGGCGCCCGCGGCACGGACGTGGCGGGGACCCCGGACGACCAGGTCCCCGGCATCGACCGCGATGGCCGCGGCCAGGGCGACGAGGATCGCCGCGATGGCCACGGCAGCGCCGACGACCGCCGTCGATGGCAGCAGGCCGGGGGCGCCCATGGTCAGGGCGATGCCCAGCACGCTGATGCCCGCCGCGACCGCGATCAGCACGCGCCGACGCAGCGCGAAGATGTCGAACAGCTCGACCGCCCAGGCGGGCGGCCCGACGGTGTCCGTCGCCGTTGCGGACATGGGAACGTCCTCCCGTGGAGGCTGCAGGCCTGCTTCGAGCGTATCCGTGGCCGGAACCCGTTCCGAGGAGGCTCGACGGCCATCAAGGACCGGCGGGCTACACCTCAGCGGTCACCGGACGGTGCCTCCGTGGCATCGCCGGTGGAGGCCAGGTCGGCGGGGTTCAGGGCGGCCTGGAGCGCGGCCATGGCGGCCGTCAGCCGGTCGATCGCGCCGGCGGTCGCGCCGGACTCCCAGCACGCGCCCTCCTCGGCGTCCAGGTCGGCGAACCGGGCGCCGAGCCCGTAGGGATCCTGGGTCAGCTCGTCACGTCGCGCGTCGAACTCGTTCCCCCGGAAGGCCACGACGAGGTCGCGCAGC
>JBFHRB010000283.1:0-4040 GCA_041591915.1 Nitriliruptorales bacterium | reverse complement strand
ATCACGGTCGACACCGACACCTACCCGGCTCCCCTGCGGGCCATGTTCCGAGCGTTCCGCGGCACGTGGTCCGTCGAGCCCGACGGCGACGGTTCGATCGTCAGGATGGCCTTCGACGCTGACATCCGCGGTGGCGCGCTGGGCCGGGCGATGGTCGGGCCGATGAAGCGGAAGGCCGAGAAGGACGTCGCCGCAACGCTGCGCTCGTACGAGCACGCCGCACGCGAGGCGGAGGTCGACGCGTGAGCGGCACCCGCGTGGCCGGGACCCGCCCCGACTGGGTCGACGACGAACTCTTCCCGTTCGAGTCGCGGTTCCTCGACCTCGTTGGACACACCATCCACTACGTCGACGAGGGCGAGGGGCCCACGCTCCTTCTCTACCACGGCAACCCGACGTGGTCGTTCCTCTACCGCGACCTGATCGCGGGGCTGCGCGACCGGTTCCGGTGCATCGCCTGGGACTACCCGGGTTTCGGGCTGTCGGCGGCGCGAGCCGGCTACGGGTTCACACCGGCCGAGCACGCTGACGTCGCCACCGCGTTCGTCGACGCGCTCGACCTCACTGACGTGACCCCGATGGTCCAGGACTGGGGCGGACCCATCGGGATGGCGGCCGCGGTCCGGCACCCGGAGCGGTACCGGTCCTTCATCATCGGCAACACGTGGGCCTGGCCGACCACCGACCTCGGCGCGAAGATCTTCTCGAACGTCCTCGGCGGCCCCATCGGCAAGCAGCTCATCCTGCGCCGCAACCTCTTCGCCGACAAGATCGTGCCCTACGGCCACGGGCGCCACGAGCTGACCGCTGCCGAGCTGCGCCACTACACGGCGCCGTTCCCGGACGCCGACGCCCGGATACCCACCTGGGTGTTCCCGCGCGCGATCACCCGATCGCAGGAGCTCCTGGCGGAGGTCGCCGAGGGCCTCCCCCGCGTCAACGACCGGCCGGCGCTGATCGTCTGGGGCGACGGCGACATGGCCTTCAAGGAAGCGGAGCGGCGCCGCTGGGAGAACGCCTTCCCCGACCACACCACGCACGTGCTGCGGGGCGCGAGTCACTACATCCAGGACGACGCACCGGACGAGATCATCGAGGCGATCGAGGGTTGGTGGCGCTGACCCTCGTCAGCTCGAAAGTCACCCGTCCGCTCGCAGGTCGGCCACGAGGGCCGCGTACTGCAGCAGGTGCCGGGGCCCGGTGAACTCTCGAGCTGCGCGCTCGTGGGCCGCCTTGCCCATCGCGGCCGCTCGGTCCGGGGCGTCGAGGAGCTCGACCAGCGCCCCACCGTACGCATCGAGGTCCATCGGAGGCACGAGCAACCCGGTCTCCGCGTGCAGGATCTGGTCGGTGATCCCGCCGGTCGCCGAGCCGATGACGGGCCTGGACTTCCACATCGCCTCCGCGACGGTCAGCCCGAAGCCCTCGCGCAGGCTCTTCTGGACCACGACCACGGCATGCCGCTGCAGCGCGTTCACCATCACGGCGTTCTCCTCGAGGTCGCGCATCGGCAGCGTGACCAGCTGCACGCGCCGTCGCGCGGCGGACGGGAGCTGCTGCCACGCATCGAGGCACTCGTTGAAGACCTCGGCACCCTCCGGGTCGTCGGCGACCCCGGCGACGCTGGGCCCGACGAGTGCGAGGTGCGCATCCGTGCGCGTCACGGCGTGGTCAGCGAAGCCGTGCATGACGCCGATGGGGTCCTTGAGACGGTCCCACCGCGAGACCTGCACCACGAGGGGCGCGTCCGGCGACGGGGCGGGCCCACTGCGGACGATGTCGGCCGCCCGGTCGATACGTCGAGGGCTGCCGTCCTCCCCCGGGAACGTGGGCGCGTGCCCCGTTCGGCCATCCGCAACGACGCCGAGGGTGAGCGCGATCGCGCGCGTGGTCGATGCCTCGAGGTGGCGGTTCTTGGCGCTGAAGGGGTCGAGCGACGGCGGGATCAGGCGGACCACCGCGTCGGCCAGGAAGTCCGGCACGTAGGTCTGCCGGGTGAAGACCGTCGCATGCGCGAGCTCGACGTACGGGCGCAGGAAGGCCCAGGCGTGCGCGACGAGCTCGTTCGGCTCGTCGGTGCCGATGTGGCTGCGCCACACGACGGTCGCTCCGAGGTCACGCAGCGGGCCGACCAGCCCGGCGGTCTGTGGGTCGTGGAGCAGGACGATGTCACCGGGCCGGATCAGGGCAACGAGGTCGTCGAGGTTGCGCGCCAGCACGTCCTCGTAGATCGCTCGCTCCGCCCCGCCGAGCTCGCCGCCGTCGCCCGGCGCGCCGTGCAGCAGGTTGTGGATCCGCTTCGTGACGGCGAAGAACGCGGGCCCCCCCTGGATCGCGAGCCACCGCGCGTCGATGCCGAGGCCACGGGCGTAGCCAACGAGCGGGCCGAGCATCTCCGCGACCCCGCCACCACGCGCGGTCGAGTTGATGTTCCAGAACGTGTGGTCACCCAGGCGCTCGACGGTCTCCGCGGCGCGTGCCCGCAGCTCCGCGAACCGCTCCGCCCCGACGATGGGCTCGAAGCCGTCGATGGGACGTGGCGGGGTCGGGACCTCCTCCGGTCGGAGATCGGGGGCCGTCGCCTGCTCGTTCATGGGGTCCTCCTCGCACCTTCGATGGAACGGGGTTGCCACGAGCGAGGCACGGCCCACCCGGCCCGGTGCGCCCGGGCCGAACCGCGACGCACGAGCGGGCACGAGCCCTACGCCGCGGCCCCGACGCCGAGGAAGCGACGAGCAACGTCGGCGGCGTGATCGAGGTCGTCGAGCCACGGGGCGTGCCCCGCTTCCTCGATGACCTCGAGCGTCGCGTCGGGGATGCCGTCCACCAGTGCCTGCATCGTCGCCGGTGTCCCGAAGATGTCCTCGACGCCGAAGACGACGTGCACCGGTGCCTCGATGCGGCCGAGCACGTCGGGCGGCAACGCCAGGCGCTCGATCTGCTCGCGCAACGCCGAACCGCTCGCGAGTCGGTACTCGTTGATCCGCGTGTCGGTGTGGTTGCTCAGCGCGACGTTCCACGCGATGCCCTCCGGCCGCATGCCACCGGACTCGATCGCACGACGCAACCCGACCTGCTTGAGCATCGCGCGCACGGATCCCCGGGTCACGGGCATCCGGGCCATCAGACCGCTCAGGCCGGGAACGCTCGCCGCCCGCATCACCAGGGGCAGCGCCGAGGGCGGCGCCCCGAGCGCCCAGCCGAAGTGCAGCAGCCGATCCACCCGCGCGGGATGCGCTGCCGCCCCGCGCAGGGCGAAGTAGCCACCCATCGAGTTGGAGACCAGGTGGGCACGGTCGATGCCCAACGCGTCGAGGACGTCGACGACGAGGACGTCCGCGACCCCGGCCAGGTCGTCGACCCCCTCGAGGTCCGGGACGGGCTCGCTCAGGCCACACCCCGGACGATCGAGCAGGAGGCACCGCACGCCCGGCACCAACCGGGCGGCAAGGTCGGCCCACGACGTCGCGGCGACCGAGGCCCCGTGCACGAACAATGCCGGCGGAGCCTCGGCGTCGCCGACGTCCAGCACCCGGACCTCGACGCCCAGCCGCGGCAGCCGAACCCGCCGCTCCCGCGGCGTGATGCCCCAGACCTGCCAGAGGTCGCGTTCCGCCTCGCGGTACCTCGCCTCGTTCATCGCGCTCCCCCGCACGGCGGCGACCGTTGCTGCCTCACACGCGTGGATGCAGGCGAACGATCAACGATCGGCGGTGTGCCTGCGCTTCTTGCGTGCCTTGCTGCGGCTCAACCCGATGGACCCGAAGCCCGAGATGACCGCGACGTAGAACCCGATGTCGTAGGCGATGCCCGTGTTGTTGACCTCGTAGATCCGGACGTCGCCGTTGAAGAAGTGCCACACGATCGAGATGGGCGCGATCCAGCCGTGCCAGACCCCGGTGAAGAACCCGGCCTGGTCGTCCGCGAACCGCTCGGTCCCCGGCGCGCAGGCAGCGAGGACCAGCACCGCGACGGCGGCGAGCACGGTCCAGTGGATGCGCCTCACGCGACCAACGTACGTGCGTCGGGTCAGCGCGGGT
>JBFHRB010000282.1:0-4108 GCA_041591915.1 Nitriliruptorales bacterium | reverse complement strand
TCATCTTCGACGACGCACCACTCGACCAGGCCGTCGAGGGCATCGTCAACGGGATCTTCTTCAACCAGGGCCACGTCTGCTGCGCCGGGTCGCGCCTGCTCGTGCAGGAGTCGATCCACGACGAGCTGATGGACAAGCTCAAGCGCCGGCTCGGGACCCTGCGGCTGGGCGACCCGCTGGACAAGAACACCGACATCGGCGCGATCAACTCCGCGGAGCAGCTGCACAAGATCACCGAGCTGGTCGCCTCGGGTGAGACCGAGGGCGCCGACAAGTGGCAGCCCGACTGCCGCATCCCCGAGAACGGCTGGTGGTTCCCGCCGACGGTGTTCACGGGCGTCAGCCAGTCCCATCGGATCGCCACCGAGGAGATCTTCGGGCCGGTCCTCAGCGTGCTGACGTTCCGCACGCCCGACGAAGCCGTGACGAAGGCGAACAACACGCCGTACGGGCTGAGCGCCGGCATCTGGACCGAGAAGGGCAGCCGGATCCTCTGGATGGCGCAGCGCCTGCGCGCCGGGGTCGTCTGGGCCAACACGTACAACCGCTTCGACCCGACCTCGCCGTTCGGGGGCTACAAGGAGTCGGGCTTCGGTCGCGAGGGCGGCCGCCACGGGCTGGAGGGCTACCTCGATGTCTGATCGCCTCGCCGTCGCCAAGACGTACAAGCTCTACATCGGCGGGAAGTTCCCGCGGTCGGAGTCCGGTCGTTCCTACGAGGTGACCGGCGCCGACGGCGCCTTCGTCGCCAACGCCTCGTGGGCCTCGCGCAAGGACGCGCGCGATGCCGTCGTCGCCGCCCGGTCCGCCCAGAAGGGGTGGGCCGCTGCCACGGCCTACAACCGCGGCCAGGTCCTCTACCGGGTCGCCGAGATCCTGGAGGGCCGGCGCGGCCAGTTCGAGGACGAGGTCGGCCGCGGTGAGGGGCTGCGCCCCGCCGCAGCCCGGAAGGTCGTCGACGCCGCCATCGACCGCTGGGTCTGGTACGCCGGATGGAGCGACAAGCTCAGCCAGATCGACGGTGCCGCCAACCCCGTTGCCGGCCCGTACTTCAACTTCTCGATCCCCGAGCCCACCGGCGTCGTGGCGATCGTCGCGCCCCAGGACTCGAGCCTGCTCGGGCTCGTCGACGTCATCGGCCGGGCCATCGTCGCCGGGAACACGTCCGTGGTCGTCGCGTCCGCGCCACGACCGCTGCCGGCGATCACCCTCAGCGAGGTGCTCGCGACGTCCGACGTGCCGGGTGGGGTCGTGAACATCCTGACCGGACCGGTCGCCGAGATCGTTCCCCACCTCGCGTCGCACATGGACGTCAACGCGATCGACCTCGCCGGCGTCGAGGACGCCGGACTCGCGGGCGAACTCGAGGTCGCGGCGGCGGACAACGTCAAGCGGGTGCTGCGGGCGCCGTTCGAACCCGTTGACTGGACCCGGACCCCGAACCCACGGACGATCCTCGCGCTGACGGAGACCAAGACGGTGTGGCACCCGATGGGCGTCTGACCGCGTGGATCACGAGCGCGTCCTGCAGGCTGCCCGTGACGGGATCGGGTCGGTCATCGACTCCGCGTCGCTCTACCTCGACGAGGTCGACTGGCAGCGCCAGACCCCGTGCTCGGCCTGGGACGCGACGGAGCTGGTCCGCCACGTCCACACGATCGCCCTCGACTACGTGGCCTGGACGATCAGCGCGATCGAGGACGACGTCCAGCCCCTGCGAACCGGTGAGGCCCTCTCGTCGTGGAACGCCGTGCGCCTGCGAGAGGTCGACCACCACGACCCCGAGGACCACGCCAGCCGCTTCCGCGTGGCCGCAGAGGAGCACCTCTGGTTGGCGACCGACCGCTGGGACGAGCCGCTGCTCACACACCCGGGCGGTGCCTGGACGAGCGGCGAGCACATCGGGGTCGCGGCGATCGAGTGGAGCGTCCACGCCTGGGACCTCGGCCGCGCCGTCTCGCTCGACGTCGCGCCGATCGACCCGGAGGTCCTCGCGGACGTGTGGTCGGTGACCGTCGCGCCGGTGCTGGGGGAACCGCTCCCGCCCGACGAGGACGACGTCTGGCACGCGTTGCTGCGCGCATCCGGCCGCGACCCCGAGTGGCGGCCCGCCAGCTACGTCTCGGACGCGTGGTGGGCCGAGTGGGACGGGCGATACGGGCTCGAGGGTCGCCGGCAGGTCGAGCGCTGGGCCTGGCGCTCGGTCGCCACCTACGGCGACGAGCACCTGCCGTCCGCCGCCGCGTGCCTGGTCCTTGCAGACGGCGACGTGGGACGCCTCAGGACGCTCCTCGACGAGAGCCTGAAGGACTGGCGTGACCCGATCGCCGCGCTGGAGGCTCGCCGCGAGGGCGGGGGGTCGGCGTGACCGCACCGGACCTCGCCCGGCTCGTCGGGGCCGTGTCGTCGCACACCCCGAGGCGCCTCGAGGTCGAGACCTGGCACGCCGCCACGGCGCTGGTCCTGCACGAGGACGGGGGCGGGCCGGAGCTGCTCTTCATCGAGCGCGCCCACCGTGAGGGCGACCGGTGGTCGGGCGACATGGCGTTCCCCGGCGGCAAGCGCGAGGTCAGCGACGACGACCTCGTCGCGACCGCCGTGCGCGAGACCGCCGAGGAGGTGGGCGTCGAGCTCGACACACCCGTCGGCCGGCTCGACGACGTGACCGGGCGCGTCAACAAGGGCGTCGTGTCACCGTTCGTCTTCACCGTCGGCGCAAGACCCGAGCTCCGGCCGGAGCCCGGTGAGGTCGCCCACGCGCTCTGGATCCCGCTGCGGGACCTCCTCGACCCGGTGGCGGCGTTCCCGTTCCGGTGGCCGGAGGCGCCCGATGCCTACCCGGCGCTGCGCTACCGACGACACGTCATCTGGGGTCTGACGTTCCGCACCCTCGAGCTCCTCGTCGAGCTCGTCGGCCACGCACTCCCCCGACCCGCCGGGGTCGAGGTCGCCCACTGACCCAGGAGCCACCCGTGAACCACTCCGACGAGCGCGTCCACGTCAGCACGGTCTCCGTGCGGAGCCTCGAGGGGTCCTGGCGCTCGGCGATGGTCCTGAGCGGGCACGAGCTCGTCGGTGACGAGCCCCCGAGGCTCGGGGGCGAGGACACGGGGCCGTCGCCCTTCGACCTCGTCGCTGGCGGGCTCGCGCAGTGCACCAACATCACGCTGCGGATGTACGCCGAGCGCAAGGGCTGGGCGGTCGAGGACGTGCGCGTCTCCGTCGACGTGCAGTGGGAGGACGACGCCTACTGGCTCGAACGGCGCATCGAGATCGAAGGGATGCTCGACGCCGGCCAGCTCGACCGGATGTACGACATCGCGCGGCGGACGCCCGTCACCCTGGTCCTGCTCGAGGGGATGCGGATCGACGACGTGCATGCCCGGGCCTGACGGGACGACGTGACCGCCGACCTGAGCATCGCGCAGATCCGTGAGGCGTTCGCGGACCACTCGCCGTGGACACACCCGCGCCGCGAGGGCCGGCGCATGCGCGCTGCCACGGCGCTCGTGCTCCACGAGCCGTCCGGCGGCGCGCCCGAGATCCTGTTCATCGAGCGGACCGAGCGCGAGGGCGATCGTTGGTCCGGCCACATGGCACTGCCAGGCGGCAGGGCCGAGCCGGGCGAGACGCTGATCGATGCGTCGCGGCGGGAGACGCACGAGGAGGTCGGCGTCGCGCTCGGTGAGCCGTTCGGTCGGGTCGCCGACAGCCGCGGGGCGCCGGCGGTCGTCGCCACCTACCTCTACGAGGTGACCGAACGGCCCGAGCTCCGGCTGGACACGCGCGAGGTGCAGACGGCGTTGTGGGTCCCGCTCCCTGCGCTGCTCGACCCGGGCAACGCCGTCCGCTTCCACTACCGCGGCCCGTTCACCTTCGGCGCCGTCGCGATCGAGCACCACCTCATCTGGGGGCTCACCCGCGGCATCCTCGCCAGCTTCCTCAAGCCCCTCGGGCTCCGCCTCCCCCGGACGCCGATCGTCCCGGATCGTCGCTGGTGACCCTGCGCGCGGGGCCCAGCGCTGAGGGTCCCGCGGGTACTGGGCCGGGTGGCCCACGCCTGCCACCGGGGCCTCAGCGAGGCTGGTGCCAGGCGACGGAAGGCCGG
>JBFHRB010000281.1:0-4132 GCA_041591915.1 Nitriliruptorales bacterium | reverse complement strand
TGGTTGGCTCCGGCCGTGACCGAGCAGACCAGCGACCGACGCAGCCAGGCCGTCGCGGCCGGCGCCGTCGCGCTCGGTGGCGCGGCCGGCACGCTCCTCCGGTGGGGCGTCGTCACGGCGCTCAACCCCGAGCTGACGGGGTCGTCGTGGCCCGTCGGCACGCTGAGCGCGAACCTGGCGGGTGCCCTCCTGCTGGGCGCGCTCGTCGGGCGCATCGAGTCCGGGTCGCTGCCCCGTTGGGTCGTGCTCGCGCTCGGGACGGGCCTCCTGGGCAGCTTCACGACCTTCTCGAGCTTCGCGGTGGAGGGTGTCCTGCTCCTCGACCGTTCCGGCCCTGCCCTGTCCGCGACCTACGTCGCCGTCTCCGTCCTCCTCGGCTACGTGCTGACCGCCTGGGGGCACGCGATCGGCCGACGCTCGCACGGGGGCGAGGCATGACCGGGCTGGCGGTCGCGATCGCCGGCGCCCTCGGCGCGCTGATCCGCTACGGCCTCAACGCATGGACCGCCGGTCGGGGGCGGGACGTCGCGCTCGCCACCGCCGGCGTGAACGTGGCCGGGGCACTGGCCCTCGGCGTAGCGATCGGCGCCACCACCGGCCGCACGGAGCTGGTCATCGGCGCGGGGCTGCTCGGCGGCCTCACGACCTTCTCCACCTGGATGGCCGACGCCCACCGACAGGCGCTGCACTCGCGGCTCCGCGCACTGCGCACGATCGTCGGGCAGGTCGTCGCCGGCCTCGCCGCCGCACTCCTGGGGCTGGGGTTCAGCGGCGGGCTGGGCTGACGCCCACCCCTCAGCCGAGCGCCTCCCGCAGCGCGTTCGGCAGGTCGAACTGGTGTCGCTGCCGACGCCAGCGCCCGCCCAGGCGCTCGTGGTCGACCTCCCCGGAGGCCCGGCACGCGACGCCGAGCGCCTCCTCGGCACGGCGCCGGATGTCGTCCGCGCTGGGCGCGTCGTCGTAGAAGGCCGCGTACACCTCGAGCAGGTCCCAGATCTCGCCGAGGGCACGCGTGTCCTGGGCGAGCGTCACCCGGTCGGCGCCCTCGGCGAGCTGGGTGACGACGGCGTCCCACAGGTCGTGGTGGTCGAACCCTGCCGGCATCTCGAAGCCTGCCGGGGGGTGCAGTCGGTACTCGAGCGTCAGGCCCTGCGGGTCCTCGGCGTCGACGAGCCACACCTGCCAACCCATGAGGTAGCTGTCGATCGGAGGCCCCAGCGCCGACTCGAGCGCCTCGATCAGCGTGGTGTCGACATCGAAGATCGCGACCGGCGTCCTCGGCATGGAGCCCTCATTTCCGTACGGCTTGCACAGGGGCGCGCGGCCCGGCATGGTTCCGCGTCGACGGCCGAGCCGTCTGGCGACCCCGTGTGTCCCCCCGTCACACGGGGTCTCGCCTTTCCCGACGATGTCGACGACGCTAGCGCCATGCAGACGACCCACCGGTACGCGCTCCCATCACCGGACCCCGACGCCATCGAGGGGCTCGTCGCCCGCCTGTGGGCCGCCGGGACGCTCGGGGTCGAACAGCGCCCCGACGAGCTCGTCGCCTGGTTCCCCAAGCCCGTCGACACCGTGCCCGAGGGCGGCGTGTGGTCGATCGAGGAGCCACAGGACTGGCTCGCGCTCTGGAAGGCGGGCCTCGAAGCGGTTCGCGTCGGCGACGTCGTCGTCGCCCCGACGTGGGTGGAGGACGTCCCGGAGGCGGAGCACGTGATCCGGCTCGACCCGGGGCAGGCGTTCGGCACGGGCTCCCACGCGACGACGCGCCTGTGCCTGCTCGAACTGCAGCGCCTGGACGTTGCCGGGAGGCGCGTCGCCGACATCGGCACGGGCACGGGGGTCCTCGCCATCGCCGCCGCCAAGCTCGGGGCCTCCGAGGTCGTCGGCGTCGACATCGACCCCGAGGCGATCGCCGCCGCACGCCAGAACGCGCTCGCCAACGAGGTGGCCGACCTCCACCTCGCCGTGGGCAGCAGCGGCGACCTCGCAGGCGGGCCGTTCGACGTGTTGCTCGCGAACCTCCTCACCGACACCCTCGTGGCCCTCGCCCCCGAGCTCGCCGCACTGACGGCAGGGACCATCGTGGCGAGCGGCATCGCCGTCGAACGCGCGGAGCGCGTGGTGACCGCGTTCCGCGAGGTCGGCCTGGTCGTCCGCGCCCGCGCGGACGACGACGGCTGGGCGGTGCTCGTCGCCTCGCGCGCCTGACGGTCCCGGTTCGCCATCCACGGCCCCCGTCCGCGACCATGCCGTCCATGAACCGCGCCGCCGCCATCGCCACAGCCCTCGTGCTGTCGCTCGGCGCTGCGTGCGCCGCGCCCGGGGAGCCGGCGGTGGACCCGGCGATCGGCGATGCGCCACCCGCGAACCCGACCCCGGCGCTCACCCCGGCCGATCCGGCGAGCATCGAGCTCCTGGCCGAGGTGGCGACGCTCGAGGCCACGTTGACGGCAGCGCTGGATGAGGCGACGGCTGTCCGAACGGCGGCCGACCTCCCGGCGGCTCGCGCCGCCGCCGAGCGCCTCGTCCACCTGCTCACCGCCGCACCCGACCTGCAGACCGACCTCGACGACGACGATGTCGTCGCGCCTCCGTCCGCCCTGCCGCTGTTCCCCGGCCCGAGGGACGACATCCCGGAGGACGCGGAGTACGACGTCAGCCTCGCGCGGGCGGCGACCGCGGGGCGCGACGCGGGCGCGGACGGCGCCCGGCTCCTGTCGACGTTGCGCGACCCCATCGCGGGCGACGTGGCGATCTGGTTCGAGGACGCAGCCGGCATGCTCGACCTCATCGACGAGGCGGCCCGGGCCCGTTCCGTCGAGGAGGCCGAGGCCGCCGTGGCGACGCTGGACGGCGAGGCCACCCGGGCGCTGGCGTACGCGCTGCTCGCGCTGCGCGCCCGGGACGTCGCCAGCGCGCAGGCCTACGGCGAGCGCGCGGCGGCGCACCTGGACCTGAGCGTGGCCGCGATCAAGGCGCTGGACGTCTGAGGTCGCCGGGCGTACCCGCGATCGACGGTTCGAGAAGCTCGAGTTGATGGCAGGGGGCGGCCGCGCGGCCCGCCCCCCACCTCCTCGTCGGCCATCTGCGCCTCAGCAGCCCGACGTGCAGGCCCTCGACGGCGGCAGGTCCCAGCCGATCGTGAACGAAGCGATGCTCATCGTGTCGAGCATCGGTGCGGTGAGGGTCCCTGCGCCGACCCAGAACTCCGTCCGCGTCTCGACCGTGCCGGAACCGATCTCGCTACCCTTGGTGAGGAAGCCCTCCTGCGCGGCAGTCATGGTCTCGTACGGCATGCTGATCGAGAGGACGTTGCCCTCGATCGTCGCCGTCCAGCCCGCGTTCGTGACGGTTGCGACGCCATCGGGGCAGAACGCGTCGAGCTGGCGCCACTGCACGGTCCCACTGGAAGTGCCCGCGGGTGGGCCAACCGGGTTGTCCAAGAATGCGTTGATGAAGCTGCGACACCCGTTGATCGTGGCATTGATCCTGAAGATCATCGTCGGGCCATCGCTGCCCGGGGCACCGGCGGTTTCGATGTCGAACCGCACGCCCGTCGGCACCACTGACAGCCCATCGTCACCAACGGGGACAGTCGCGAACTCGGTCGCGAACCGGGCCGCCACGAGATCCGCACGGTCGTACGACAGCGGCGACGTGCTCTGCGAGGGCAAGCCAGTGACGAAGCCCTGGCCATTCAGCAGGTTCGCGTCCCCCGAGGGGTCGGTACCGACCTCGACACCGGGACTGCCCGCGTCGGCGAACGCCAAGGACGCGAGCATGACGGCCGCGACTACGATCTTGCTGGCTGTGCTCTTCATGCAGTGACTCCACGGTCCGGCCCGGGACCCGGGCGTGTGGGTAGATGTCTTCGACAGCCGCGGCCCCGAACCCTGCCTGGTACCTGAACGCAAGTGGCAGACTCATCGACGAGGATCGGTCGCCCCATGCACCCGGAGTCGGTAGGTCCCCTGATGGCAGCGGCCGCTGACCCGGTCGAGCTCGTCATCGACGGGATCACGGACGGCGCCGAGGGCGTCGGCCGACTCGATGGCATGGCCGTCTTCGTCGCGGGTGCCCTGCCCGGCGAGCGGGTGACGGCGCGGATCACCGAGCGCAGGAAGCGCTG
>JBFHRB010000280.1:0-4136 GCA_041591915.1 Nitriliruptorales bacterium | reverse complement strand
CGTCACCGCCGACCCGCCCTACGACCCGCTCGCCGTGGCCGCGGCGACCGCGCGCTGGACCGCGGGGGCGGCGCGGGACGCCAACGGCCTGGATCCGCGCCAGTTGACGTCCCGCACGCGAGCGCACGTCCGCACGGGACGCGTCGCGCTGCGACTGGGCCGGGTGCGCGAGCACGACGTGGACCGTTGGCGGGCCAAGACCGCCGAGTTCTTCCGCGACATCGACGTCCTGATCACGCCGGCACTGGCGAGGACGCCGAAGGCGGCGAGCGGGTGGACCACCACGGCGTGGCCGATGGCGGTGAAGGCGGACATGGACCACGCGCCCTTCGCGGCGCCGTGGAACCTCGCGCGGTACCCGGCCATGGCCGTGCCGGCCGGGATGCACACGGACGGCTTGCCGCTGTCGGTCCAGCTCGTCGCACCCGATGGCGGCGAACGGCTGCTGCTGGGCGTCGCGGCACAGATCGAGTCGGCGATGCCCTGGCCACGACACGCCCCGATGGTCGAGCAGGTCTGAGAGCGCTTGCCGGAGTTGCCTTCCGGGCTCCGACAGGCAAGCGCGGGATCTCGTTCGAGGGCAGGAACGACGCGTCCGGGCCGCGAAGTCTCCTGTCAGCGCACTGCGCAGACCTGAAGGCCGTTGGGGGACGGTCCGAGCGGTCAGCACGTCCCGCGCGACCCGGGTTCTGAGGGGGGCCCGGCGCGGAGGGGGATGGGACGTACCGAGAGCCCGCGGCCACCGCCGCGGGCTCTCGTCGTTACGCGACGTCGGTCAGCATCTACGGAATGTCGTGGTCCGGGCAGGAATCGTGGCGGCCAAGGTCGAAGTCCAGTTCACGCCCGTCTCTGGAGGACGTCATGTTCCCGCGCAAGCTCGCGGCCCTCGCGGCCGTTGTCCCGTTCGCCCTCAGCTCGATGGCGATGACCGATGGTGCCGTCGTCGAAGAGGTGGCCTACTTCCACTGTGCGGACGACGCGTCGAAGTTGACCAACGCCACGATCGTCGCCAACGGCCCGGACTCCTGGGACGAGAACCCTCCTGAGCGGTCGTACGCACAGGGCGCCGGGTGCGGCAACCTCGACACGACCCTCGAAGGCACGAGCCAGGCGTCCCTGTACGACGTGACGTTCGCTGGGCAGTACGAGGGTCCGCTCGACTCGCTCACGGTGTCCCTGTACGGCCTCACCACGGACCGCGACGACTCGTACCGCGTGACGGTTCGCCTCAACGTCGACGGCATCGACATGATCGCGTTCGGTGAGAACCAGGTCGACATCCACGCCGAGGGAACGGGCATGCGTCCACACCACTTCAGTGTCACGAACATCGGCCAGCTCGACGAGGGCCCGCACGACATCGTGCTCACCGTCGGCACGTACTACATCAACCATGCAGCAATGTGGTCGTGGGACACCGTGGAGGCACCGTCGAGCATCACCTTCAACCCCATCGAGCCGAAGGGCCCGGTCATCTGGGCGCCGGGAGCTCGTCGACCCTGACGCTGACCTCCCACGCAACGCCGGCCCGCGGGCCGGCGTTGCTCGTTCTAGGGTCCTGCGGCGTCAGGGGGGAGGTCGTGGTTGGACCTGATCAAGCCTGGACGACTCCGAGCCGGCGATCGCATCGCCGCGATCTCGTTGTCCTCGGGCCTGGCCGGGTTGTTCCCGAACCGCTACGCCCAGGGTAAGCGCCAGCTCGAGGAGGCCTTCGGCGTCGAGCTCGTCGACCTGGCCCACACGCATGCCTCGCCCGAGTTCCTGGCGGCCAACCCGCAGGCCCGCGTCGACGACCTCCACCAGGCGCTCGCCGATCCAGACATCGCCGGGATCCTCTCGTGCATCGGTGGGGACGAGTCCATCCGCCTGCTGCCGCTGATCGACCACGACCTGATCCGTGCCAACCCCAAGGTCTTCCTCGGGTTCAGCGACACGACGGTCACGCACTCGGCGTTCCTGCGCGCCGGGGTCGTGAGCTTCTACGGACCGTCGATCCTCGCCGGCTTCGACGAGAACGGGGGCCTGTTCCCGTACATGGCGGAGGGCGTCCGGCGGATGCTGTTCGAGTCGGCCGACGAGACCGTGTGGCCCGAGAACCGTGACACGTGGACCGTCGAACTCCTCGACTGGGGAGACCCGGCCAACGACACGGTCGCGCGCGAGCGCAGGCCGGCGACCGGCTGGCGCTGGGACGGATCCGGGGTCGCCGAGGGGCCGTTGGTCCCGGCCTGCATCGAGGTCCTCGACTGGCTCCGGGGCACGCCGTGGTGGCCCGACCTCGACGGTGCCGTCCTCGCGATCGAGACCTCCGAGGAGGCGCCACCCTCCGAGTACGTCACGCGGATGCTGCGCACCCTCGTGCCGACGGGCGAGCTCCATCGCCTCGCGGCGATCGTCCTCGGGCGCCCCGGTGGTGACCAGCTCCCGGTCGATGCCCACGAGGCCTACGACGACGCCGTGCGTCAGGTCGTGCGCGACGAGAACGGCCTCGACATGCCGCTCGTCTTCGGAGCGGATTTCGGCCACACCGACCCCGTCTGGACGCTGCCGTTCGGCGTCCGGACGCGAGTCGACGCGGATGCGCGCACGATCACGTTCCGCGAGCCCGCGGTCAGCTAGTCCGGCGTCAGGCGCCGCCGGTGCCGGCGCCGATGGCGTGGACACCGCCGTCGACGTGGACGATCTCGCCCGTGACGCCGGCCGTCCAGTCGCTCAGCAGCGCGCACGCCGTACGCGCGACCGGGGTGGGGTCCGCTGCGTCCCAGCCGAGCGGTGCGCGGTCGGCCCAGACCTCGGGGAACGCGTCGAACCCGTCGATCGACTTCGCGGCCATGGTGAGCAGGGGGCCGGCGGCGACGAGGTTCACGCGGACGTTGTCCGGCCCGAGCTCGCGGGCGGTGTACCGGCTCGCGGACTCGAGGCCAGCCTTGGCCACACCCATCCAGTCGTAGCCCGGCCACGCCACCGCCGCGTCGAAGTCGAGCCCGACGATCGACGCGCCGTCGGCGGCGCGGAGGAGCTCCCGGAACCCGGAGGCGAGCGCGGGGAGCGAGTAGGTCGACACGTGGACGGCGGTCGCCACGTCCTCGAACGGCGCGTCGAGGAACCCGCCACCCAGGCACGATCCCGGCGCGAACGCCACGGCGTGGAGCAGGCCGTCGAGGCGGCCCCAACGCGCCTCGAGGTCCTTCGCGACGAGCCGGATGTGCTCGGGCTCGGTGACGTCGAGCTCCAGCACGTCGGGCGTACCGGGCAGGCGCGCGGCCGAGCGCTCGGTCAGCCGCTTCGCACGGCCGAAGCCCGTCAGTACGACCTCTGCGCCCTGCTCGATGGCGAGCTCCGCGGTGCGGTACGCGATCGAGCGCGGGTCGAGCACGCCGGTGATGAGGAGCTTCTTGTCCTGCAGCAGCATGGTTCGGGTTCTCCTGGGAGGTAGCGGTGTGGACTCAGAGGTCCATGGCGGCGAGAGCGAGCGGGCGCCCGGCGGAGGCGTTGACGCGATGGGGGGCGGTGTTGCTGGCGTCCGGCACGGTCACGACGCCGGGCGGTGGGCCGACCACGAACGCCATGGCGTGGTCGGTGTCGTGGCTGAGGCTCACGGCCAGCTCGGAGCGCTCGCCGAAGACCCACAGCTCGGGGGCACCGCTCGGCAGCGTGCGCACCTCGACGTCGGTCCAGGTCATGTCGTCCCGCCGGAGCGCCTTCTTCGTGGCCTCCTTGGCGGCGAAGCGCGCGGCGAGCCGCTCCGCCTCGGTGTGGGACCCGCTCACCACGCCGCCGCGCAGGGCGTCGCGCTGCTCGCGCACGGTGAAGACTGATCCGCGGAACGCTGGCCGCCGGGCCAGCACCCCGGCGATGCGGTCGATGCGTACGAGGTCGCAGCCGGCTCTCATGCGACGTCCTTCGTGGCGTAGGAGTAGAGGTACTCGTCGGCGAGCTCAGCGCGGGCGAGCGATGCGAGCTCGTGGTGGAGGTCGAGGACGAAGCGCCGGCGCGCGGCCGGACGGTCGTCAGGTGGTGGTATCGGCGGGCCGAACCGGACGGTGACGCGGCCGCCGAGCAGGCGTGGGCGGCCCTCGACCGGCCAGAGCCGGCGGGACCCTTCGAGCCCGACGGGGACCACCGGTACCCCGGCG
>JBFHRB010000279.1:0-4141 GCA_041591915.1 Nitriliruptorales bacterium | reverse complement strand
CCCGTGCACGGCTCGACGACCGTCAGCTCGCGGGCCGGGTCGTGGCGTCGGAGGTCGGCGATGCACGCCCGGGCGAGGTCGACGAGCACCTCGGTCTCGGGGCGGGGGACGAAGACGCCGGGCCGGGCGGTCAGCGTGAGGTTGCGGAAGTGGGCCTCGCCGGTGAGGTGCTGCAGCGGCACCCGCCGGGCGCGCGCGCCGACGAGCTCACCGAGGCGGGCGAGCTGGTCCTCGGTCGGCCTTGCGTCCCCGCGACGGATCGTCGAGCGGCTCACCTCGAGGACGTGCATGGCCAGCAGCTCGACGTCGTTGTCGGGGCTGGGGACGCCCGCAGCCGCGAGCGAGCCCGCGTAGGCCGCGAGGACGGAGGCGAACGCGTCGTCGCTCACGCGTGGTCCTCGGCCGCGAGCTGGGCCGCGCGCTCGGCCTGGGTGAGCGCCTCGACGAGCTCCTCCATCTCGCCGCCGAGGAGCTGCGGGAGCGTGTGGAGCTTGAGGTTGATGCGGTGGTCGGTGACGCGGTTCTCGGCGTAGTTGTACGACCGGATCTTCTCGCTGCGGTCGCCGGTGCCGATCTGCCCGCGACGGGCGTCGGCACGCGCCTGGCGCTGGCGCTCCATCTCCGCGTCGAGGAGGCGTGCGCGCAGGATCCGCATCGCCTTGTCCCGGTTCTGGTGCTGCGACTTCTCGTCCTGGCAGGACACGACCAGTCCGGTCGGTACGTGCGTGATGCGGACGGCGGAGTCGGTGGTGTTGACGCTCTGCCCACCGGGACCGGAGGAGCGGTAGACGTCGACGCGCAGGTCGCCCGGGTCCACCTCGACGTCGACGTCCTCGGCGGCGGGCAGCACGGCAACGGTGGCCGTGGAGGTGTGGATGCGACCCTGCGACTCGGTGGCCGGCACGCGCTGGACGCGGTGGACGCCGGACTCGTGCTTGAGCTTCGAGTAGGCCCCACGCCCCTTGATCTCGAAGACGACCTCCTTGAAGCCGCCGATCCCCTGGGCGGAGGACGACATCTCGTCGACCTTCCAGCCCTGCCGCTCGGCGAAGCGCGTGTACATCGCATGCAGGTCGCCGGCCCACAGCCCGGCCTCGTCGCCGCCCGCCCCGGCGCGGATCTCGACGATGACGTCCTTGTCGTCGTTGGGGTCCTTGGGCAGCAGCAGGACCTTGAGCTGCTCCTCGAGCTCCGTCATGCGCTCCCCGAGCTGGTCGGCCTCGGCCTGCATCAGCTCGCGGTCCTCGCCCTCGGACTCGGCCGCCATCTCGCGCGCGGCCTCGCGATCGGCCCTGGCCGCCGTGAACGCCTCGTACGTGCGCACGATCTCGCCGAGCTCGGCGTGGCGGCGCGCCACCTCCTGGTAGCGGTTGCCGTCGTCGTGGATCGCGGGATCGGCGAGCTGCGACTCGAGGTCGCGGTACGTGGCGACGATCTCGTCGAGGCGGTCGAACATCAGGGTGCTCCGAGGGTGGCGGTGACGAGCGGGGCGGGCGGGGAGGAAGCCGTGACCGGCCGCGTCGCGGCGGGTCGCGCGGCCGCCCCGCTAGGCCCCCTCGGTCGGCTCGCCCTCCTCGCGGACCTCCTGGGCGGCCGGGATCAGGACCCCCTCGCCCGCGCGGACCACGTTGCTCGGCAGGTTGCCGTCGATGCGGCCGTCGAGGTGCTCGGCCGGAACGACCGCCTCGAAGGCCCGGATCGCGACCTCGATCATCTCGGGCTCCGGCGGCTTGGTCGTGATCTTCTGCAGCCACAGCCCGGGCTTCATGAAGAAGTTGACGATCGGGTTGCCGCCCTTGGCCGCGCCGAGTCGCAGGGCCTCGTAGGCGAGGCCGGCGACGACGGGGAGCAGGACCACGCGCAGCAGGACGTGGTAGGCGATCTTGACGAACAGGCCGCCCTCGGGAGCCGGGATGATGACACCGGCGACGGTGTAGACGACCAGCGCGAGCACCATCACGAGGATCAGGAAGTTGGTCCCGCACCGGACGTGGATCGTCGAGTACTTCTTGACCGCCTCCGGCTCGAGGGGCTCGCCGTGCTCCCACGCGGCGATCGTCATGTGCTCGGCACCGTGGTACTGGAACACGCGACGGATGTCGCCGATGAACGAGATCGCCCAGAGGTAGGCCAGGAAGATCCCGATGCGGACGATCGACTCGAGGAAGTGGAACAGCGCCCCGTCACCGAGCTCGCCCGGGACGAGCCCGTTGACGCCCTTGACGGCTGCGGTCGGCGTGACGATGAAGATCCCGATGAAGATGAGCAGCGCGATGGCCATGGACGCGCCCATCGCGGCACTCGGCAGCTCCTCCTCCTCGTCATCCAGCGACTGCGTCGCCGCGATGTTGAGGGCCTTCATGCCGATCGTGAGGGCGTCACCGAGGGCGAAGATGCCGCGGGCCAGGGGCTTCTTGAAGAAGGGGTGGCGCTGCGGGAAGTCGGAGACCGGGTGGTCCTCGACGTAGATGTCGCCGCCCGGGCGCCGGCAGGCGACGGCCCACGAGTGGGCGCCGCGCATCATCACGCCCTCGATCACGGCCTGTCCGCCGTAGTAGTGCGGGGCCATCTGGTGGGGGTGGACGTGCTCGTCTGCGTCACTCATGCGGTGCGGCCTCGGCGGTGTGCGGGTCCTGCCTCACCCGTCGGCCGCCGGGATGGCGGGGCGAGGCTGGGACGGCGTTGCGGGCGGTCCGTGCAGCGGTGCTGCAACGACAACGGGCCCGACACCGGACGTGATCCGGCGCGGGCCCGTCGCGGGGTCGCTACTTCTTCTTGCCCTTGGCAGCCTCGGCCGCCTGCAGGCGACGCTGGAAGCGGTCGACGCGACCACCCGTGTCCACGAGCTTCTGCTTGCCCGTGTAGAAGGGGTGGCACTCCGAGCAGAGCTCGACCTTGATCTCGTCCTGGGTCGCGCGGGTCGTGAAGCTGTTCCCGCAGGAGCAGGTCACGGTGGCCTCGACGTAGTCGGGGTGGATGCCCGTCCTCATGGGTTCCTCGATTCGCGGCGCGTTCGCGCCGAAGACGTCTGCGGTGCGGTGACAGGTGGGGTCTGGAGAACACGCACCCGCACACAGATGTGCCGCCGTCACCGGCGGCGTGCGGGGAGCGTACCAGCCCGAGCGCAACCTGGCCCTGCGCGCCCCGGCCCCGCGCGACGCCCGCGCGGGAGGCACCGAGCGGCCCCGCGACCCGAGGCGTGGGCAGGGACGGGGCTCCCTGACGTCGAAGTCAGGGACGCGGGAACGCGGGGCGGCGTCGGACCGACACGGCTGGTGACCGCCCCGCGACCCGCCACTTCTCCGCTCGTTCGAGCCCAGACCCGCGAGGTCCCGATGTCTGCCTCCCCTGCGCGCACGCGCGCGACCGCCCGTCCGCTCCTCCGCTCGCTGATCGCGGGGGCCGCCGCGCTGCTGATGGCCGCGCCCTTCGTGCCGGCTGCGCACGCGCAGACCAATGACGCCCCGTCCGCGACGATCCGGCGGACCACCAACGGCATCCCGCACATCCTCGCCGACGACTGGGAGGGGCTCGGGTACGGGTACGGCTACGCCTTCGCGCAGGACAACATCTGCACGGCCGCCGACTTCTACGTGACGGTCGCGGGTGAGCGGTCGAAGCACTTCGGCCCCGACGCCACGTGGCGGTTCCACGGCAACAGCTCGACGTACAACAACCTCGACTCCGACTTCTTCTACAAGAAGGTGAACGCCTCCGGCCGGATCGAGGAGATCCTGTCGATGGCGCCGCCGCACGGTCCGCGGCCGGAGCTCGTCGAGGGCGTCGCCGGCTACGTCGCGGGCTACAACCAGTACCTCGCCGAGGTCGGTGGGCCCGACGGCATCTCGGACCCGCGCTGCCAGGGCGCGGACTGGGTCCGCCCCATCACCGCGATCGACGCGTGGCGCCGCTTCTACCAGCTGGCCTCGCTCGCGAGCACGGGCGTCGCGGTCGCCGAGATCGGCAGCGCTCAGCCCCCCACCCCGTCGGCCCCCTTCCCCAGCTCTGGCAAGACCGCCGAGGCGCTCCTGCAGGAGAACGCCACCGAGCTCGACGAGCGGCTCGGCATCGAGCTCGGCATCGGCTCCAACGCGTACGGCCTCGGCAAGGACGTCACCGCCAACGGGCGCGGCATGGTGCT
>JBFHRB010000278.1:0-4224 GCA_041591915.1 Nitriliruptorales bacterium | reverse complement strand
CGAGAGCCCGTTGCGCTGGAAGAGCTCGCGGATCATCTCCTGCGTCCGCTCGATGACCTGCTCCCGGGTGTCCGCCTGCAGGGTCGTCGCACCCCGGAGCGCACGTACTCGCTCGCTCATCGCCAGCCCCGTCCGCTGCCCTCGCCCTCAGTCCCGGGCGCTCTGCCCGAGGGTCGACCTGTCGACATGCCGTCAAATCGCTTCATCGCTCTGTCGTCCCCGTTCTATCGCCGCGGCGGCCCTGGGCGCGGTCCGCGCCGGGCCGGCTTCGACCGACGCCTGGGCCCGGCCTCGACGGCCGCGAACAGGCGGCCGATCTCGTCCTGGCGCAGGAACCGCCACTTGCCCTGGCGCAGGTCGTCGAGCCGGACCCCGCCGTAGGCGACCCGCGCGAGGCGCTCGAGCTTGAGCCCGACGCCGCCGACGAGGCGTCGGACCTCGCGGTTGCGGCCCTCGGTCATCACGATCTCCAGGAGGACGCGCTGGGCGGTCTCCTCCACGACCGAGACGCTCCGGGGCACCGCGGGACCGTCGTCGAGCTCGACCCCCGCGCGCAGCTCGGCCAGGGTCTTCTTGCGGACCGGCGCGTTGACGAGCGCGACGTACGTGCGCTCGACCTCGTAGGACGGGTGCATGAGCGCGTGGGCCAGCTCGCCGTCGTTGGTCAACAGCAGCAGCCCCTCGGTCTCCTTGTCCAGGCGCCCCACCGGGAACAGCCGCTGCGGCAGGTTGATGAGGTCCATGACCGTGGGCCGGCCCTCCGGGTCGTCAACGGTCGTCACGACCCCCTGCGGCTTGTTCAGCATGATGTAGACCCGGTCCGGATCGACGTTGATGCGTTCCCCGTCGACGCGCACGTCCGCGCTCGCCGCGTCGACCTTCTGCCCGAGGTGCGCGACCTCCCCGTCCACCGTCACGCGCCCCTGCGAGATCAACTCCTCGGAAGCACGCCGCGACGCCACGCCGGCCGCCGCCATGACCTTCTGTAGCCGTTGTGGCCCGCTCTCGTCCGTCACGCTCGCCCGCCCTGGCCCTCGCCCGACGCGGTGCCCGCGTCATCGGAGCGCTCTATCGCTTCATCGCTATCTCGGCTTGTCGACATAGCGTCTTGTCGAGACGTTTCTCCCAGATCCTCGGGGTTCTGGGCCGATCCGGTCGTGTCAGGCTCGGCATCGGAGTCCGCATCGGGGTCGTCCTCCGCCGCCTCCATCGCGGTCTTGAGCTGCGACACGGCGTTGGCCGCCGCTCGCTCGAGGGATGCCGTGAGGTCCGCCATCTCGCGTTCACGTGCACGTCGTTCTTCGAGCGACAGCCCCGCTGACGACGCCGCCTCGTCCGTGCCGTCAGGGTCTGGCCCCTCCCCCGCCGTGGCCTCGGGATCCCAGCGCGCGGCGCCCGTCGAGGGCAGCTCGCCGCCTCGCTGGAGCACCGCGCGAGCCGCACGCGTGTGCTCGGGGCCCGGCTCGTCCGGCGCGTCGACCTCGGCGAGGTAGCCGGCCAGCTCGGGGAGCTCGTCGATGCGGTTCAGGCCGAGCTCCTCGAGCAGGGTCGAGGTGGTCCCGTACAGGATCGCCTGGCCGGGGCCCTCGTCGCGCCCGACCTCCTCCACGAGTCCACGCTGCACCAGCGTCCTGACCGCGCCGTCAGCATTGACGCCCCGGATGTCGGAGATCTCGTGCCGGGCGATCGGTTGCTTGTAGGCGATGACGGCGAGGGTCTCGAGGGCGGCCTGGGTGAGCCGACCGGACCGGCCGGACAGGACGTACCGCTCGAGGAACGGGATGGCCTCGGGGGCGGTGTACAGCCGCCAACCACCCGCGACGTCGCGGAGCACGAAGCCGCGGCCCTCTCCCGCGAGTCGCTCGCGCAGCGCCGCCAGCTCCTCGAGGACATCCGGCTCGTCGCACTCCAGGACCTCGGCCAACAGGCCCGGCGAGACCGGCTCCTCGGCGAGGAACAGGATGGCCTCGAGCGCCTGGCGTCGGACGTCGTCAAGCATGGTCGACGGGCTCCTTGGTCGTCTCATCATCGGTCGGGTCGTCGATGTCGCCACCGACCGCCTCGAGGGACGGGAGGTCCCGTCCGCCGGCATGGCGCACGACGTCCACGTCGCCGAACCGCTCCGGCTGGTCGAGGCCGACGTGGCCGAGCTTGTACAGCTCCAGCAGTGCGAGGAAGAACGCGACACGCTCGCTCCTCCCCTGCCCGTGGGTGAGCGCCCGGAGCGTCGTCCGCGCGTCCTCGTCCGTCAGCCGCGCGAGCACGCGCTCGGCTGCGGCCCGCACCGTGAGGTAGGCCCGCTTGATGTGGCTCAGGTCGAGCTGGGGCTCCGGCCGCGGCTGGAACGCAACGGCGGCCAGACGGGCCAGCCCGTCGACGTCGATCGGCAGTGGAGCCCGGGGCACGGCGCGCTTGAGGTGTGGCTCGAGGGCCACACGGCGTCCGAGGAAGTCCCGCCCGACGTCGAGCCGCTCACGGAGCACACCAGCCGCCTGCCGGAACGCCTGGTACTCGAGCAGCCGCGCGTACAGCATGTCGCGGGCCTCGACGAGCGCGTCCTCGAGCTCGTCCTGCTCGTCCTGCGGCAACAGGCGCAGGGCCTTGATCTCGATCAGGGTGGCGGCGACGAGCAGGAACCGCGTCGCCGTCTCGAGGTCGACGTGCTCCAGCTCCTCCATGTGGGCCAGGAAGTCCGCCGTGATCTCGCTGAGGTCGACCTCGTGGATGTCCAGCTTGTGCTTGGCGATGAGCTGGAGCAGGAGGTCGAAGGGCCCCTCGAACACATCGAGCGCGACGCGATAGGTCATCGGTGGCAGGGGCTTTCGAAGCGTGGGGCCGTCGGCGGCGTGAGCGTATCCACGCCCCGCAGGGCCGTCGAACACGCAGGGTCCCGACGATGGCGGTCCCGGAGCCCACGTCCCGTACTCCCCGGATCCAGGTCCTGCGACGTTGAGCGGGACCCTGCCGGACCAGGGTCCCAGCCACGCTCCGTGGCTGAACCACCACAAGGGCTACCCCGTTCGGGTCACCAGGCAATAGTCAGTCCTGCCCCTCTAGGACCATTGTCCCTGGGACCTCAGAAACCATCAGTGTGGGGCTGGTCACGCTCCGCTACCGGTGGTTGGGTTGCCTCAGTGGGGAACTGGTGACCGAGCGTGGTCACCGCCACCGCGGAACCCGCGACGACGAACGACGACGAACGACGACGAAGAGGACGGCAGGGATGCACGGGGGCATCGCCGCAAGCCGGCTGCTGGCGCTGGGTCTGACCACAGCGCTGGTCTGGCCTGCGACCCGGACGGTCCAGGTCTGCCTCCTGCTTGCGACCGTGCACGGGCTCTACAGGTTGCGCGACCGGGGCACATCCGTCCCACTGCTGCTCGCCGACGTGGCCACCGCGTCCCTCCTCGTCGCCGCGACGGGTGGGGTCTCCTCGCCCTTCACGCTGTACGCGGTCATCACGATGATGGGCGTCGGCGCGTCGGCACGCACGCTCACGGCCGTCGCCGGCGGCCTCCTGATCGCCGCCGCGGGCATCCTCAGCGACGCGGCGCTCATGCCGGCGGACCTCCTCCTCTGGGAGACGGTCAACTGGGCGGCCTTCCTCCCGCTCGTCGGAGGTGGCACGAGCCTCGTCCTCGAGGCCGCGGAGAAGCGGTCCAACCGCGCAGATCCGCTGCTCGCACGCACGCACCGCCTCCTGTCGGACCTCGCTGAAGCGGTCAAGGAACGCCCGGGCACCCTGAGCGTCGAGGCCATCGCACGGTCCGTGCTCCGCGACGTCGAGCGGGCCGTCGGCACCCACCCCGCGCTCGTCCTGGTCCGGGTCGACGAGTCGTTCGTCACCGCCGCGACGCGTGGCATCGCCGCACCGCCGCTGGTCCCCGCGAGGGCCATACCGGCGAGCTGGGTCAGGCCCGGCGTGCACGCTCATCCGAACACGGATGTCCCCCACGCACTCCTCGTCGGCCCGGAGCTGCCGGCGGTGTGGTACTCGATCTCGGCGATCCGCGGCGGACGGGTCGAGGGACTCGTCGTCCTCGCTGGACAGGTTCCGGACGAGTCGCTGCACCAGCTCTCGGCCATCGCGGTGGAGTTCGACCTCGCCCTCGCGAACGCCGCGACCTTCACCGAGATCCGGCGGCTGGCCATCCACGAGGAGCGTCGGCGCATCGCGAGCGATCTCCACGACGGCACGGCCCAGGACCTCGCCGTGGCCCGACT
>JBFHRB010000277.1:0-4231 GCA_041591915.1 Nitriliruptorales bacterium | reverse complement strand
TGCGTCGCCGCAAGCTGTGGCCGGTGATCCAGGCGACGCCGAGCCGGGTCACCTTCCCGGGTGGCGAGTCGATCCTCGGCGCCCAGCAACGCGCGGTCGCCGCCATCGAGCGCACCGCCGCCGAGGCGGGTGACGGCCGTGTCGCGTTCGTCAGCCACGCCGATGTCATCAAGGCCGTGGTGGCGCACTTCATCGGCCAGCCGCTCGACCTCTTCCAGCGGCTGGTCGTCTCGCCGGCATCGGTCACCGTCCTCCACCTCGGTGACGGCATGCCACCGATGCTGCTGCGCTTCAACGACACCGGCTCGTCGGGAGGCTGACGTGCTGCACGACTTCACCGACCCCCACCACGTCACGGCCGGCTACGTCGGCAAGCCCGGTCGTCGGACGTTCTTCATCCAGGCGGAGGACGAGCACGTCCGCATGAGCTTCCTGTGCGAGAAGGCCCAGGTGAAGAGCCTCTCGGAGGCCATGGCCCGGCTGCTCGGGCGCGTCGGCGACCACCCGGCGACGGACTGGGACCGGCAGGCGATGGAGCTGCGAGAGCCGATCACGATCACCTGGCGCGTCGGCGAGATCTCGCTCGGCGTCGACCCCGAGACGCTCCTGTTCGCGATCGAGCTGGGGGAGTACGTCCCCGAGGACGAGGACCGCGAGCCCGAGGAGATCCGGATCCGCCTCCTGCCGGACCAGGCCCGGCGCCTGTGTGCCCACGCCTTCGAGAAGATCACCGAGGGCCGGCCGGCCTGCCAGTTCTGCGACCAGCCCCTCACCGAGGGCGTGGCCCACGTCTGCCCGGCCATGAACTGATCGGTGGTGTCCGAGCAGCGGCTTCGAGAGGCGCCCTTCGAGGTCGTCGGGCGCTTCGCCGATGCGTCCAATGCCACGCTGCTCGTCCGGCTGACCGACGTCGACGACGGCCCGCTGCCCGACGGCACGACCTTCGACGACCTCGACCCGGCCCACCTCGCCGTGCACAAGCCGGCGCTCGGCGAGGCGCCCCTGTGGGACTTCCCCGATGGGACCCTCCACCGCCGTGAGGTCGCGGCGTACGAGCTCGACCGACTGCTGGGGTGGGGGCTCGTGCCGCCCACGGTGCTGCGCGACGGACCGCACGGCGTCGGGAGCCTGCAGGGCTACGTGCCGCACGACCCGCAGCAGCACTACTTCACGCTCCTCGAACAGGCCGCCGAGGGTGACGGCGAGCTCGAGCGCCAGCTGCAGCGGGTGGTGCTGTTCGACCTCGTGGCGAACAACGCCGACCGCAAGGGCGGACACGTCCTGCGGTCGAGCGTCGACGGCCGCATCCGGCTCGTGGATCACGGGATCTGCTTCCACGCGGAGCACAAGCTCCGCACGGTCGCCTGGCACTTCGCCGGCCGCGACGTCCAGGATGCCGACGCGGGCGAGGTCGCCGCGCTGTCGGTGCGACTGGTGGACGACCCGGGTGCGCTGCCCGACCTCCTCCTCGACGACGAGTTCGAGGCCCTGGTCCGTCGTGCCGACTCGGTGGCCCGCCTCGTGTCCTTCCCCGAGCCGTCGGGACCTCGCCCGTACCCGTGGCCGCTCATCTGACGCGTCCTCGTCGCGGGGTACCGTCGGCCCCATGCTGATCCGCGCGTTCGGGCTCGCCGACTTCGAGGCCTGCCAGCGACTCTGGGCCGAGGCCGACGGCCTGGGCTCGGTCCCGCGCGAGGAGATCGAGCTCAAGGTCGAGCGCGACCCGGAGCTGTTCCTCGTCGCCGAGGACGCCGGGCAGGTCGTCGGCGTCGTCATGGGCAGCTACGACGGCCGCCGCGGCTGGATCTTCCGCCTCGCCGTCGCGGCCGATCGACGCCGCGAGGGCATCGGGCAGGCGCTCGTCGACGAGGTCGAGGGCCGCATGGCGGCCATGGGCGTGCCACAGGTGAACCTGCTGGTCCTCAAGTCGAACACGGGCGGCCACGCGTTCTGGGAGGCCGCGGGCTACCCGGGCTACGAGGGCGTCTACCTCCACAGCAAGCGCCTCGACGGCACGCCGATGCCGACCGACGGCGCGCCGCCCATCGCCGAGACGAGCTGCTGAGGTGGCCGTCTACCGCGAGCAGGGGATCGTCCTCCGCAGCTACAAGCTCGGCGAGACCGACCGGATCGTCATCCTGCTCACCCAGGGGCGCGGCAAGGTCCGCGCCGTCGCGAAGGGCGTGCGTCGCCCGGGCTCGCGCTTCGGGGGACGGCTCGAGTCCTACAGCCACGTCGACCTCCTGCTGTACGAGGGGCGCAACCTCGATGTCGTGAACCAGGCCGAGCTCATCGCCCCGTTCGCGAAGGTGCGCGAGGACTGGGCGCTCTCGGCGTCCGCGGCGACCATGGCCGAGGCGACGGAGCGGGTCGCGCAGGAGGAGGACAAGAACCTGCGGCTGTTCCTGCTGCTCCGTGCCGGCCTGCAGGCGCTCGAGGCGCAGCCGCCGTACCCCGCGATCTTCGTGGACGCCTTCCTGCTGCGCCTGGCCGGGATCGCGGGGTTCCACGTGTTCACCGATGCCTGCGCGTCCTGCCGCAAGCCGGGCCCCCACGCCTTCCTCAACGTCGCGCGCGGCGGGATGCTCTGCGTCGACTGCGCACCGGCGGGGTCCAAGGCCCTGCCCGAGGAGACCATCCAGCTCGTCCGCCTCCTCGCGTCGGACGAGTGGGCCGCGCTGCCAGCGGCCGCAGACCAGGAGGGCAGCCGCCGGACCGCCGCGGCCTTCGTGAAGGCGTTCGTCGAGCACCACCTCGACCGCCAGCTGCAGAGCTACGCGATGGTCCCACGCTGAGCGCCGGGGCCTGGCCCGAACTCACTACGCTGCCCATGATCCGCCATCACGATCGGTCTCGCGCCCGTGGTCACGCTGCCCGACCTCGACACGTCCAACATCCCGCGGCACGTTGCCATCATCATGGATGGCAACGGGCGGTGGGCCAATGCCAAGGGCCTGTCGCGCAACGCCGGGCACGAGCAGGGCGAGCAGGCGCTGTTCGACACGGTCGAGGGCGCCATCGCCCTCGGCATCGACTACCTCACCGTCTACGCCTTCTCGACGGAGAACTGGAAGCGGCCGGCCGACGAGGTCCGCTTCCTCATGAACTTCAACCGCCAGCTCCTGCTGCGTCGCGGTGACGAGCTCGACGAACGCAACGTGCGGGTGCGCTTCATCGGGCGGCGCGGCAGGCCCGTGCCGAAGAAGCTCGTCGAGATGATCGAGCAGACCGAGCGCAAGACCCAGGAGAACACCGGCCTCACCCTCGTCGTCGCGTTCAACTACGGCGGCCATGCCGAGCTCGTCGACGCGGCGCGCGAGCTCGCCCACGACTACGCCGAGGGCAGGGTCAAGCGCATCGACGACCGCACGTTCGCGGCGCGGTTGTACGACCCCGACATGCCAGCGGTCGACCTGATGATCCGCACCTCGGGCGAGCAACGGATCAGCAACTACCTGCTCTGGCAGGCGGCCTACGCGGAGCTCGTGTTCGTCGAGACGCTGTGGCCGGACTTCAACCGCGTCGAGCTCGAGCGGGCGATCATCGAGTACCAGCGCCGCGAGCGCCGTTTCGGCAAGGCCGTCGACAAGGTCGTCCGGGTCCGCGGCTGACGGGTCAGCGTGTCGAGGCGGGCGTCTCGGCCAGGTCGACGATGATGATCGGTCGGTCGCTGAAGAGATCGAGCCCGAAGCGGTCCACGGCGTCCCAGTCCGTGTACTCGTAGTCGTGGCTCGTGTCTGCCTCGCCGCCCAGCAGCGCCTGGCGGACGCGCTTCTTCAGGAAGCCGTAGGTCGTGTACGGCAGGGCCCCGGCGAAGTAGGCGACCCCGTCGGGCCGCCAGCCGGTCTCGACCTCGAACTCCTCGATGTAGCGGCCCAGCATCCTGGCCGCGTCGGGCGAGTCGTCACGCGCGGTCAGGCTGACCGAGATGAAGATGCCCGTGGTCGCGTGCAGCTCGTCGACGTGGGAGGTGACCCATCGACGGATCGAACGCTCGTGCTTGCCGGAGTGGATGGCCGCCACGACGATCGCCTGGTCGAACAGGTGGACCGGCAGGGCCTTCTCGACGTCCCGCACGGCGCGCAGCATCACGTCGTGCCGGAACTGCGAGGCGAGCTCTGCGAGGTGTGTCGCGATCTTGGTGCACTGGAGGTCGTCCTGTGCGTAGACGATGAGGACGCGTGACATCTCCCGGCCTTCCGTCGCCTGGCACCAGCCTCGCTGAGGCCCC
>JBFHRB010000276.1:0-4234 GCA_041591915.1 Nitriliruptorales bacterium | reverse complement strand
GGGAGTTGCCCCGCGCGAAGCGCGGGTCAGCCCTCGGCGCGCCCCACCCACTCGAAGTGGTGGTTGTCGGGCGTCGGGAAGTCGCCGCCCCAGCGGAAGCCGGCCTGCTCGAATGCCTCGATGACGCCAGGGTGGGGGATCTCGCCGCCGCCGGGGAGTGACAGGTCGACGTTGATGTCGACCGCGATGCCCCACGCGTGCTTGGAGAGGTTGCCGCCCTCCGAGGTCCGGCGCGGGTACCAGCAGCCCGCGTACTCGGCGGGGCGGATCTCGTCGGCCAGTCCCGCCGCCTCGATGGCGAGCAGCGCCGCCTCGAGGTCGTCGATGATCCCGCGGTGGCAGACCACCTCGCCCAGCAGCGGCACCCGGGCCGTCACGACGTTCGCGTCGATCCAGGCGTCCTCCTGGTCGATGTCGCGCGACCCCGCGAGGTCGCGGAACGCGAACTCGCCGAACCGCACCTTGGTGTCGGCGAGACGCAGGATGAACGGCCGGCCGTCGTCGTCGCGGGGGAGGCGCACGCGGACGAACGCCTGATCCCCGAGGACGTCCGTGACGGCGGCGGCGACCGCGTCGGGATCGGCGTCCCCGAGGAGCGTGATGAACAGCCGCTCGGGTGGGCCGATGCCCACGGCGACGGCGTCGTCGGGGTGGACGATGAACTCGGCACCGCCGCCGGCGTCGGTGCGGCCCGCCACGACGAGGCCGGGATGCCCGGCGAACGTCACGCTCGAGCCGTTCGGGAGGTCGCGCAGGGCCGCGCCGACCTCGGTCAACAGGACCTCGCCGGGCCCCAGGTCCTCGGAGAGGTCGCCGTCGGCGATCGCGGCGGACACCAGCACCCGGAACCCGTCGGGGAACGTGTCGAACGCGACTCCGTCCGGCGTGGTGGAGGACACGAGCGACAGGTCGTCGCGCCGGGGCGCGAACACCTCGTCCACGCCCTCGAGGCCCGCCACGGCGGCCACGAGCTCGTCGGTGAGCTCTCGCTCCGGACGGACGAACAGGCTGGTCGTCGGCGCGGGCTCCGCGTCGGCCCCCTCCGGTGCTCCACCCGGCTGCGCGTCCGGGTCGGCGTGGGTCGGCGAGTCGGTCGTGGGTGCGGGCGTCGGGGCCGTCGGCTCCACCGCACTCTGCGCCGGCGCGCAGGCGCTGAGACCGCCCGCCAGCACGGCGGCGGCGAGTCCGAGCAACCGGTGTCGCATCGAGCCTCCCACGGTCCGTCCCAACGCACGATGACCCGGCGTCGTTCCGGAAGTGTCGCGCCGCGCCGCGCCGCGCGCCCGCGCCAGGACCGGTGCGCGCTCGCCCCGGAGCGCGCGCCGCCTCCACGGACCCCGCGACCCCCGCCCGTAGGCTCGGCCCATGGCGGCACCACACGGCACCGAGGACCTGCGCACCCGCGCGCGACACGTCATCTTCGAGGCGGACACCCCGGCCGGGAAGCTCTTCGACGTCGTCCTGCTGGTGCTCATCATCGGCAGCGTGCTGCTCGTGATGTTCGAGAGCGTCCGCCAGCTGACGGAGGACTACGGCGACCTGCTCTTCCGGCTCGAGCTCGCCGTCACGGTGCTGTTCACGATCGAGTACGCGATCCGGATCTGGTCCGCCGAGGATCGCTGGGCCTACGCGCGCAGCTTCTACGGCGTCATCGACCTGGTGTCGATCCTGCCGGTCTACCTGAGCCTGCTCATCCCCGGTGCCACGTCGTTCCTCATGATCCGGGCGCTGCGACTCCTGCGCATCTTCCGGGTGTTCAAGATGGCCCGGTGGCTCGGCGAGGCGAACTTCCTGGTCACCGCACTGCGGGCGAGCGCGCGCAAGATCAGCGTGTTCCTGCTGACCGTGCTGCTCGTGAACCTGATCATGGGCGCGGTCATGTACGTCGTGGAGGGCGAGGCGTCGGGCTTCGACTCGATCTTCCGGGGCGTGTACTGGTCGATCGTGACGATGAGCACCGTCGGGTTCGGCGACATCACGCCCCAGACCCCGCTCGGGCAGGTCCTGGCCGCGGCGCTCATGATCATGGGCTACTCGATCATCGCCGTGCCGACCGGCATCGTCTCGAGCGAGATGGCCATGCAGCGCCGCACCGTCGAACACTCCGGTTGCCCGGCCTGCGGCGCCACCGACCACCGCGGCGACGCGCGGCACTGTTACAACTGCGGCGTCGACCTCCAGCTCGCCTGACCGCGGCGCCCCATCACTGTGTGGACATCTGTTGCCGTGTGGACATCTGTGCGCCAAGTGGGAAGGAACCGACCACACGGAACGTCCGCACCGCCTCACCGAAGGGGTGTGTGCGGCGTACCTTCGACGGACCCTCCAGAGCGATAGCGCATGCCCGTCGACCTGCTCATCAGCCCGCGGTCACGCCCGGTCGGGGGCGGCCAGGTCCGCCGACTCCTCCCGTACGCGAGGCGCCGGATGGTCGGGCCGTTCATCTACGCCGACCTCATCGGGCCCGACCGGCTCGCCGCGGGCCGCGGGGTCGACGTCGACGCGCATCCCCACATCGGGCTCGCCACCATCACCTACCTCTTCGAGGGCGCGCTCGTGCACCGCGACTCGATCGGTGAGGTCCAGCGCATCGACGCCGGCGCCGTGAACTGGATGACGGCCGGTCACGGCGTCGTCCACACAGAGCGCACCCCCGACGACCACCGCGCGGGCGAGGCCACCCTCTGGGGACTGCAGAGCTGGGTCGCGCTGCCGCGTGATGCCGAAGGCGTCGACCCGTCGTTCCAGCACGCCTCCGCGGACGCGGTCCCCGAGTCGACGATCGGCGGCGCGACCGTCCGCGTGATCGTGGGGGAGGGGTTCGGGCTGACGGCGCCGGTGGAGGTCGCCTCGCCGCTCGTCCTGGCCGAGGTCATCGCCGGCCCGGACGGGGCCGAGCTGGTGGTCCCGCCGGACCATCCGGAGCTCGCGGTGCTCGCCGTCGACGCGGACCTCGGCGTGGATGGCGAGGACGTGCCCGCCCATCACCTCGCGGTGCTGACCCCCGGGGCGGAGGCGACCGTCTCGATCCCTGCGGGCAAGCGCGCGATGCTGCTCGGCGGCGACCCGGTGGGGGAGCGGCTCATCTGGTGGAACTTCGTCTCGAGCGACCGCGAGGCGATCGAGGTCGCCAGGAAGCGGTGGGCCGAGCAGCGCTTCCCGCGTGTCCCCGGCGACCACGACCCGTGGATCCCGCTGCCGGACGAGGGCGGCTGACCCCTCGCGCGCCCTCGGTGTGGACATCTCCTTCCCTCTTGTCGCACAGATGTCCACACGGCAACAGATGTCCACACAGTGATGGGGCCCGCGGCGCGGGGCGCGAACCCTGGTGGACCCAGCCGGTCAGCGCTCCTCGCCGGCTCGCCGCAGGGCGTCGAGGACGACGGCGATGGCGGGGCGTTCCTCGGTGCCGTGGCGGGTGAACGCGAGCACGCGACGTTCGGTGTCCGGCAGCGGATGCAGCGTCACTCCCTCCGGCACGTAGTGCGCGGCGAGGCGTGGCAGGACGCCGACCGCGACCCCGGCGGCGGTCAGCTGGAAGATCACCTCGAGGTCGTCGGTGTGGTAGCGGACCGTCGGCGTGAAGCCGGCGCGCTGGCACACCGTCCGGACGAGCTCGCCGTACATCTGGTCGGGCGGGCTCGCCGCCCAGGAGCGGTCGGCGTAGGCGGCCGGGTCGGGTCCGCGGTCGTCGCCGGTCGGCACCGCGAGGTACACCGGCTCGGTCAACAGCAGCGTGGCGTTGACCCCGTGACGGCTCCGCCCCGCGAGCAGCGTGAACTCGTGGTCGACCGTGATGTCGAAGTTGCCGAGGCGGAGCTCGCGGTGGCCCTCCTCGTTGTTGCTGAACTGCCGGAAGTGCACGTCGATCGACGGGGCCAGCTCCGCCAGGCGTGCGAACGCGGTCGGGATGAGGGTCGCGCCCACCGACTGGAAGCCGCCGACCACGACCTCGCCAGCGACGACCGCCGCGGCAGCCTGCGCGCTCGCCTCGGCATGCTCCAGCGCCGCGAACACGTCGTCGGACGTCGCGACCAGCGCCGCCCCGGCCGCGGTGAGGACGACGCCGCGCCCACGCCGCTCGAGGACCGGTGCACCGAGCTCACGTTCGAGGACGCTGAGCTGCTGCGAGACCGCGGATGGCGTGAATCCGAGCGCCTCCGCGGCGGCTGTGACGGTGCCGCGCTCGGAGACCTCGCGCAGGAGCCGGAGGCGGTGTGGGTCGAGCATCGGG
>JBFHRB010000275.1:0-4255 GCA_041591915.1 Nitriliruptorales bacterium | reverse complement strand
GGCCTACGCCATCGCCGCCTCGGGCCTCGTCATCACCTACGCCACGTCGAACGTCTTCAACATCGCCCACGGCGCCATCGGCATGGTGATGGCGTTCACCTTCTGGCACCTCGGCGCACAGGTCGGCCTGCCCTCGTGGCTCTCGCTCGTCCTCGTCGTGTTCGTCATCGCCCCGCTGTTCGGGGCGCTGATCGAGCGCACGATGATGCGCCAGCTCACCGATGCCCCCGTGACGCTGTCCCTGACCGTCACGGTCGGCCTCATGGTCGGCCTCATCGGCCTGGCGCAGCTGATCTGGCCGCCCGGTGCCCGGCGCATCGACCAGTTCTTCGCGGGCAGCGGCGTCCAGCTCGGCGACGTGTTCGTGACCGCCCACGAGATGCTGACCTTCGGCCTCGCGGTGGTCGTCGCCGGGGGCCTGTACTACCTGCTCAAGTTCACGCGCACCGGCATCGGCATGCGGGCCGTCGTCGACAACCGCGTTCTGCTGTCCCTGCACGGCGCCCGGCCCTCGATGCTCGGGATGCTCGCCTGGGCGATCGGCGCCTCGATGGCCGCGCTCGGCGGCATCCTGCAGGCCCCGATCGTCCAGCTCGACTACCTCACGCTCACGCTGCTCGTCGTGAACGCCTACGCCGCCGCGATGGTCGGCCAGCTCAAGAACCTTCCGCGCACGTTCATCGGCGCGCTCACGCTCGGCGTCGCGCAGTCGTACTTCCTGCTGCTGCAGTCCGGCCAGATCCCCACCTGGTTCGTCGGGCTCGTCCTCGTGGTGGTGTTCGCGCTCGCGTTCGCGGGCAAGGGCCAGGCGAAGGTGCTCGCGCTCTCGGGCCTGCTCATCCTCGCGCTGGCCGGGAACGTCCCCGGCGCGGAGGAGGGAGGCCTCGGCAACCTCGTCGTGGCGCTCATCGCCATGGCCGGCTTCCTCGCCATGGCCGCGCGTGGCCTGATCACGTGGCGCCTCGGCGGCATCGCGGCGGGCTTCGTCGCCGCGACCAGCCTGCTGAGCCGCGTGTTCGGCGAGGGCAACGTGCTGGCCGACATCGGCGGGGGCCTGTCCGCCCTGCCGCCCGAGTTCTCGTCGGGCATGCGTGCTGCCGTCCCCGCGCTCTTCCTCTTCGTCGTGATGCTCGTCCTGCCGCAGGAGAAGCTCCGCATCGGTGCCGTCGAGGGCGCATCGCTCGTCCGCGCCCCGTCGTGGAACAAGGCCTTCAGTTGGGGCGCGGTCGCGATCGCCGTCACGGTCCTGCTGGCCGTCACCTTCGGCACCGCCAACACCGCCACGCTCGCGGGCGCGCTCGCGTTCGCGACGATCATGCTCTCGCTCGTCGTGCTCACCGGGTACGGCGGCGACGTGTCGCTGGGGCAGATGACGTTCGTCGGGATCGGTGCGCTCACCGTCGCCCGGTGGCTGCCGGCGATGACGCCGTTCGACCCCGCCGTCTCGATCCTCTCGATCGTCGCTGCCGGACTGGTGTCGGCCGTCGTCGGCGCGATCGTCGCCCTCCCGGCGCTGCGCCTGCGGGGGCTCTACCTCGCGCTCGGCACGCTCGCCTTCGCCGGCGCCATGGACAAGCTGCTGCTCGAGAACTCGCTGATCGGCTTCAACCTCGGCGGCGCGTCCGAGGTCGGGCGCCCGGGCTTCCTCGGCCTCGACACCGAGACCGGGTTCACGATCTTCGCGGGCATCGCCTTCGTCGGCATGTCCCTGTTCGTGCTGTGGCTGCGGAAGGGGCGCTGGGGCCGGTTCCTGCTGGCAACGCGGGACTCACAGGCCGCGTGCGCGACCCTCGGGCTCGACATCACCAAGACCCGCGTGCAGGTGTTCGCCATCTCGGCCGGCATGGCCGGGGTCGCCGGGGCGATCCTCGCCGGTGTCCGCGTGTCCGTGGGGTCGACCGACTTCATCATGTTCCAGTCGCTCCCGTTGCTCCTGCTGACGGTGACGGGCGGCATCACGTCGGTCACGGGCGCGCTGCTCGGCGGCATCTTCCTCAGCCTTCGCAACGCGTTCTCTGCCGGCCCTGCCGGCCTCGCCGCGGTTGGTCTCCTGGCCATCCTGCTCGCACGACTCCCCAACGGCCTCGCCGGGCTGTTGTTCAGCACCGGCAAGGGCACCGCGCCCGATGCCGAGGGCTCGTCAGGGGAGACCGTCACCGACGCCGACGTCGTCTACGGCGAGGACGACCTGGAGGAGGTGAGCGTCGTTGCCTCTGCTTGAGACCCGCAACGTCGTCGTCCGATTCGGCGGCATCACGGCCGTCAACGACGCCTCGATCGAGGTGGAGCAGGGCTGGATCCAGGGCCTCATCGGCCCCAACGGCGCCGGCAAGACGACGACGTTCAACGTCATCACCGGCCTGCAGCCGCCCACCGAGGGGCAGGTCCTGCTCGACGGCGAGGACATCACGACCCTGTCGGTCCAGCAGCGCGCCCGTCGCGGCGTCGGGCGCACCTTCCAGCGCCTCGAGGTCTTCGGGTCGCTCACGGTCTTCGAGAACGTGCTCGTGGCCGGAGAGATGGCCCGGACGTGGAACGACGACCTCCCGGACCCGCGCAAGCGCGCGGACGAGCTGATCGAGCTGGTGGGCGTGACGCGGTTCCGCGACCAGCCCGCTGACTCGATCCCCACCGGTGTCGCCCGGCTGACCGAGCTCGCCCGCGCACTGACGATCAAGCCGCGCGTGCTGCTGCTCGACGAACCGTCGTCGGGCCTCGACGACGCCGAGACCGATGACTTCGGCGACCTGCTGCGCCGGCTCGCGAACGAGGGCACCTCGATCCTGATGGTCGAGCACGACGTGGACCTGGTCATGAGCGTCTGCGAGTGGATCGACGTCCTCGACTTCGGCCAGATCATCGCGCGCGGCACGCCCGAGGAGATCCAGAACGACCCGATCGTCCAGCAGGCCTACCTCGGTGCCGAGGTCGGCGAGCAGGACGACGAGGAGGTCGCCTGATGGCCCCCATCCTCGAGCTCATCGGCATCCGCGCGGCCTACGGCCGCATCGAGGTCCTCAAGGGCGTCAACTTCAAGATCCCGCGCGGGGCCGTGGTCGCGCTGCTCGGCCCGAACGGTGCCGGCAAGACGACCACGCTGAAGGTCATCTCCGGGCAGATGGAGCCGACGGCCGGGCACGTCCACGTCGCCGGTGCGCACATCAACGGCATGAACCCGGACTCGCTCGCTCGCGCCGGCCTCGTGACCGTCCCCGAGGGCCGCTCCGTGTTCCCGAACCTGACGGTCGAGGAGAACCTCCGACTGTCGGGCTACATGGGCACGGCCTCCGAGAAGGACATCCAGGAGCGCGCCTACGAGCGCTTCCCGCGGCTGGGGGAGCGCCGCAACCAGCTCGCCGGGAAGATGAGTGGCGGCGAGCAGCAGATGCTCGCCATGGCGCGGGCGCTCACGACCGAGCCCGAGCTGCTGCTGCTCGACGAGCTGTCGATGGGCCTTGCCCCCTTGATCGTCGAGGAGCTGTACGAGATCGTGGGCCAGATCGCGAAAGAAGGGATCTCGGTCCTCGTCATCGAACAGTTCGCGAGGACCGCGCTCGCCGTCTCCGACTACGGCGTCGTCATGGTCGGCGGCAGGGTGACCGCCGTGGGCGAGCCCGCGGACCTCGAGGACCAGATCGCCGAGGCGTACCTCGGAGGCGCAGCATGAGGAAGCGACCGCACCGGCTGCTGGCGGCAGGGCTCGTCAGCATGCTCGCCGGGGCGATGCTCGCGCTGCCGGGCATGGCCTCGGCAACTCCCGACGGCCACGACTGGCCCACGGCGCCGCCACCCGACACGATCGCGGGGTACGTCGGCGAGGCCGTCGCGGCCCCGTACTCGGTGCAGTTCTTCGAGACGGCGCCGCAGATCCCGACCGACCCGGGCGAGCCCGAGTTCGAGGGGACGCAGAACTTCGCGCGCTCGACCCTCGAGTCCGGCCCGGTCGCCCGCGCGACCGCGAGCACGTTCTGGCCCGGTCCCGCCTTCGGTGACGGTTTCGGGACCATCTGCAACTGCGAGGGCAGCTACGAGGCCAAGGTCGACGCCTTCTACCCTGCCGATCCGCACGAGGCGACGCAGGGCTCGCCCGAGTCCGGCTCCGGCATGTTCGCCAAGGCCTACGCCGTCGAGCTCGTCGAGGGCTTCGCGGCCTCCGGCGAGGGCGAGTCGCCCAACAACGAGGGCGCGGGCGCCGAGTCGACCAAGGGCCGGGCGCTGAACTTCGTGTCCGAGGACGGCGTCATGACCGGGCGCG
>JBFHRB010000274.1:0-4262 GCA_041591915.1 Nitriliruptorales bacterium | reverse complement strand
GCCATGACGAGAACCACCCGCCTTCGCCTCCCATCCGCTCCTGGCTGTCCGTATCGTTCGATGTGTCCACGCGGAGCAGCCGCGTGGATGCGCTGCATGACTTCGGGGGAAGCATGCCGATGAAGGCTGCCGTGGTGACGTGGTTCCGGGGATCGTAGGCCGGGACCATGCTCATCGCCGTGCGCGTCTTCGGGGCCGCGGGGGTCGTCGCCGCCGTCTGGGCACTCGGCGTGGGGACTACCGGTGGGCGCGTGGGCGTGTCCCTGGCGCTCGGCATCAACGTCGTCGTGGCCCTCGCGGCCTTCCGCGACCGGCAGCACGACCGCCTCGTGCCCCTCGACGTCGTCACGCTCGCGGCGATCGTCATCGCGCTGCCGACGCTGCACGTCGCCGGCATGGTCGGCCTGCTCATCCTGACGACCCGCATCGCCGTGGAGTTCGGCCTGCTGCCCGGCGTGGGATCCGGTGCCGTCACGATCGGCATCGTCCTGGCCTCCAACGCGTTGGCGCCCGGCGACCGAGCCCTCGACGTGCCGACCCTGCTCGCCGTGGCGGCCGCCGCACTGTCGCTGCCCATCGTGGCGGCGCAGACCACCGCGACCGGACGACGGTTCCAGCAACGGACGCGGACACTCGACCGAATGATCAGCGACGTGGATGCCCTGCCCGACCTCGAGAGCACAGCCGGCCGACTCGCCGAGCTCTGCGCGTCGGAGACGGGTGCCGACGTCGTGACCATCACCATGGCCGACACCGGCGAACCACGGCTCATCGCCTACCCCCGCCCGGCCCCCGACGTCATCGTCGGCGCACTCTCGCGATCGAGCGTCGGACCCACCGCCCGGTGCCTCGACGATGGCCAGTCCGTCGTCGTCGACGACCTCCGGGACCATCCCGCGCTCAACGGCGCGATCCCGGCCTCCGACCGAGCGATCCTCGGGAGCTGCATCGCCGTTCCGGTCGTCGCCGGCCAGTACGTCATCGGTGCCATCACGGCCTACTTCCCGCGCGGCACGCGCTGCTCGGCGACGTGCCGATCCCTGCTGCAGGACCTTGCCCGTCGGTCCGCCCCGCTCCTGTTGCGTTCGCTCTCCCTCGAACGCGTCACGAGGGCGCGGGAGACACTCGAGGAGAACGAGCGTGAGCACGCGGCCTTCATCGCCGCGATCACGCACGACCTCCGCAGCCCGCTCACCACGATCCGCGGCTTCATCGAGACGCTGCTGTTGCACAGTGCTCGCCTCGACACGGAGGCGACGGAGCAGGCGCTGTCGATCGCCCTGCGCAATGCCGACGACCTCCAGCGCCAGATCAGCCAGCTCCTCGAGTTCTCCAAGCTCGGCGCCACGGATGAGCTGGCGGTCCTGCCGGCGCCCATCGACCTCGCTCCCGTGCTCGAGGACATCATCCAGGCCTGTGCCGGCTCGCTCCGACGCCACGAACTGGTGGTCGATGCGCCACCCGGCCTGGACGCGGTCGTGGACCTCAGCGCACTCGAACACATCCTGGTGAACCTGCTGACGAACGCCGCCAAGTACTCCCCCGCCGGCACGACCATCGCCATAACGGCACGCCCCCGCGGTGAGGAGGAGGTCGTCATCAGCGTGCGCGACGAGGGGCGCGGCATCCGTGACAGCGAGCGCAGCCAGGTGTTCGAACGCTTCTGGCGCAGCCCGTCGGCCACCGGGACGAAGGGCACGGGCATCGGCCTCTCGATCGTCCGCCGCTACGTCGAGCTGTCAGGCGGTCACATCTGGGTGGAGCCCGCCCCCCAGCAGGGATCGATCTTCTCGTTCACCCTCCCACGGACCTCGGCTCGCAGCGATGCCGACGGTTCCGTGCCCAGAAGGATCGCCAGCGATCAGTAGGCGGCACGCCACGCGGGCGGCCAGCCGTCCTCGTCGAGATGCCACGCACTCAGCCGGTAGGCCATCGCGTGCAGGCTGGCGACCAGGCCATCGGCGTCGCTGACCTCGATGAGGTACGAGGCCGTCCGGCGGGTCCGGCTCCGCTCGGTGGCCTCGGCGACGAGGCGCCCCGTCCCGAGCCTCACGAACTGGATGTCCACGCTGAGGGCGACCGCCTTGCGGCCCCACGAGTTCGAGGCGACCGAGAGCGCGACGTCGCCCAGGGCGAAGAGCACCCCGCCGTGCGGCGTGCCCGCGAAGTTGAGGTGACGTGGCCCGAGGTCGAGCGAGACCCGCGCCCAGCCGGTGCCCCAGGCCTCGAGCTCCGCACCCAGTGCCCGGGCGTGTGGATCGGCCCGGAAGAACGCGTCGAGCTCCGCGGCCCTCGGCTGGTCGGTCACCGGTCCGCCCCGACGAGCTCCTCGGTGCGCTCACGAGCAGCGAGGGTGCGGCGGGCATGACGCGCGCGGTCGGGCGCGACCATCGACCCGAGCACGGAGACGACGGCCGACGCGAGCAGCGCGCCCAGGAAGGGCGGCAGCGTGGGCACGCCGATGCCCATCGACAGCATCTGCCACGCATCGGCCAGCGTCGGGGTCGCGAGGATGCTCCCGGCGGCGGCTCCGAGCAGGCCGGCGACGGCACCGGCGAGTGCCGCCCCGGCCCGTGCCCGTGACCAGAGCACCGTGAGGACCGGCACGACCGTGGCTGCCGCCAGCAGGTCGGCGATGAGGAAGAGCCGCAGGACGCTGAGCCCGGCCGCGGCGATGGCGGCGGCGGGCAGGAGCAGGAGCGCGGTCGCCTTGCGCGCTCCCTCGAGGTCGATCGACGGGATCTCCGAGACGGCGAGGGACGCGAAGGCGTTCTCGAGGGTGTCGACGCTCGAGGCGACGAGCGCCACACCGAGGATCAACGCGGCGGCGGCGACCCAGGCGGGCAGGCCCCCGAGCAGGGCCCAGAACGGCGCTGGCGGCGAGCCCAGGTCCGCGCCGGCGGCGACCGCGACGACGCCGCTCAGACCGGCAACGAGGATGACCGGGACGATCAGTACGGCACCGAGGAGTGAGGCGCGCCGCAGCGTCCGGTCGGAGTCCGCCGCCCAGACCCGCTGCCAGTAGCCCTGGTGGAACACGTTCGCTGCGGTCACCGCGATCACGAGCGTGATGGCCGCCTCGACGCCGACCCGGTCGACACCCAGCAGGCCCGTGGCGTCAAGCGCGCCCGCGGCGAGCTCGACACGGTCCAGGACCGCCCAGAGACCGGCGAACAGCAGGCCCACGATGAGCCAGCCCTGGAGCCGGTCCGTGCGCAGCGACGCCTGCAGGCCGCCCTCCGTCGTGTACAGGAGCGTGACGAACGCCGTGGCGACGATCCAGAAGAGGGGCGATCCCCCGGCCGTGATCGCGCCGATCGCGCCGACCGACGTCAGCTCCGCCGCGACGAAGACGCCCATGTAGAGCACGAAGATGCCGACCACGTAGGCATGGAACGTCGGTCCGAAGCGTGCATGCACGAGGCTGCTCAGGCTCATGCCGTCCGGCACCTGGCGTCGAACGACGGGCCCGACGGCGGCGGCGACCGCCACGGGCCCGGCGGCGCCGATGGCGTAGCCGACGAGCCCGTCGATGCCGACGAACGCGCCCACCTCCGGCGGTACGAAGAGGATCCACGCACCGAGGCCCGAGGCGAAGAACGACCACCCGAGGATCCCCGCGCGCTGGCTGTTGCGAGCCGTCACGTAGGTGTCGAGGTCTCGGTCGCCGCCGCGTGTCGACAGGCCGATGGCCGCGAACACGAGCAGCACGACCGTGGTGAGGCCGATGGCAACGGGCAGGCTGATCATGGGGACGCTCTCCCTCCGCCGGTCCTAGCCGGATCAGGTTCCTGGGGTCTGCGTCGGGTGGGACGCACTCTCAGCCCGGTGGGGCTCCCCCGGCGTCGACGTCTTGGCGACGCGCAGCGTAGTGCAGGGGTGCGAGCGCCCTCCGCCGCAGGGACTCGGTCCACCGGAGGTGGCAGGTACCCTCCGCCGCGCACGGGCCCCGGCCCGTCAGCGGGCCCGTAGCTCAGTTGGCAGAGCGCTGCCTTTGCAAGGCAGATGTCGTCGGTTCGAATCCGATCGGGTCCACCAGCCGATCCGGCCCTTCTTTGGCGAGGGGCCCGCACCGAACCTCATGCTCCCAGACCATGCCGAAGCCGGGCTTCCCGGCCACAAGCCCGGGGTGAGGCTCAGCCGTCCGGCAGGAGGTCTCGGTCGAGGAGGAAGCGCTCTACGGCCGCGACCAGCTGTGGCCCGTCGAACATGGCCGGGGCGTTGTGGCCGCGGGCATCGAGCGTGACGAACTCGCTGTCGGG
>JBFHRB010000273.1:0-4266 GCA_041591915.1 Nitriliruptorales bacterium | reverse complement strand
GCAGGTCCTGCGGCGTGGCCCGGGCGACGCCGGCGTCCTGCGGATCGAAGGTCGACTCGGTCACGCGACCGTCCCGGATCTCCCAGAGACGCGACGGGCCGGTCGTGGTGAGCTCGTCGAGGCCGTCGCTGCCGTGGAAGACGAGGGCGTGGCGCTTGCCGAGCAGGGCGAGCGCCTCCGCCATCTTCGGAGCCAGTTCGGGATCGGACACGCCGACGGTCTGGTGCTGCGCGCCGGCCGGGTTGGTGAGTGGCCCGAGCACGTTGAACACCGTGCGGATGCCGAGTTGGGCTCGGACCGGTGCGACGAAGCGCATCGCCGGATGGAACGTCCGCGCGTACAGGAACCCGATCCCGAGCTCCTCGATCGTCGTCGCGACGTGCTCGGGCTCCAGCTCGATCGCCACGCCCCAGGCCTCGAGAAGGTCGGCGGAACCGCACTGGCTGGATGCCGAACGGTTGCCGTGCTTGGCCACCCTGACCCCGGCCGTGGCCACCACCAGGGCGGCCGTGGTCGAGATGTTGAACGAGCCGGACCGGTCACCGCCGGTCCCACAGGTGTCGACGAGCGGGCCGTCGACCACGATCGAGCGGGCGTGCTCGGTCATGGCACGGACCAGCCCAGCGATCTCGCCGGGGGACTCGCCCTTCGCGCGCAGCGCCACCAGGAACGCGGCGACCTGGGTCGGCTCGGCCTCGCCGGCCATGATCACGCGCAGGACGTCGCCCGATTCGGCCTCTGTGAGGTCTTTGCCCGAAACGAGCTGCTCGAGCACGTCGGGCCACACAACGGTCACTTCGGCCATCACGGTCACTCCGGTGCGGTCGGCTCGTCACGCTACCGAGGCGGGCGGGGACAGGACGATTCCCCCAAGTTGTCAACGTTGACGGGCCCCGTTGGGCTAACCTCGGTTGCGCGGTGGGGGCAGTTCGACATGACCCGAGCCACCGCCGCCAACGACCGTCCACAAGCAACGGGGAGCCAGGGCCATCGTGGTCGACGACGCCAAGCAGATCCTCGTCATCGAGGACGAAGAGGACCTCGCCAACCTCGTACAGGTCAATCTCGAGCTCGCGGGATACGGGGTCGAGATCGCGAACGACGGTGCGGAGGGCCTCGCGAAGGTCAGGGACCGCACCCCCGACCTGATCCTGCTCGACGTGATGATGCCCGTCCTCGACGGGTGGCAGGTGCTGCGTGCCCTCAAGGAGGACCACACGCTCCGCGACGTCCCGGTCATCATGCTGACGGCACTGTCCGAGGAGCGCGACATCATCCGCGGGCACCTGCAGGGTGCGGTGCGGTACGTCACGAAGCCGTTCGAGATGCGGGCCCTGCTGGCGGCCGTCGAGGAGGGCCTCGCCCCGCCGACCGACGAGGAGCTCGGTGAGCGTCGCCAGAAGATCAAGACGCTGCTGCAGCGACTCGCCGAGCTCGACTCCGGCCGTCCGGCCGAGCAGTCGGTTCGCTGGTCGAAGCTCGAGACCCCGCCGGAGCGCAAGCGCGCCGTGGCTGAGCCGAGCGACGCCGACCTCGGCCGCGTCGACCAGCTGACGGACAAGCAGCGCTACATCGCCGAGCAGATGGCCTCCGGGCGCAGCGCTCGCGACCTCGCCGAGGAGCTCGACGTCTCGAGGTCGAACATCTACGCCACGCGCAAGCGCATCGCCCGCAAGCTCGGCGTCCAGCCCGATGACGTGCCCGAGGAGGCCCGTCGACTCGGCCTCGACACGAACGCGACGAGCCCCGCCGAGGGCTAGGCCGGCGCCCCGCCCGTCGCTGGCCCGTCGACCGCCGACGGTGCCGCTGCAGGCTGCCTCGCGACCCGGTGCACGGCCGCAGCGAGGTCGAACGCGTCCACCGGCTTGGGCACGGTCGCGTTCGCGCCGGCCCAGTCGGCCAGGAAGCCGTCCTGCACGCGGCTGGTCAGCACGACGGCCGGGGCCGTCGTGCGGCCCGCGAGCTGCGCCGCGGCGCGCAGCTCGTACAGCATCGAGAACCCGCCCTCCGGCGCGAGGTCGGCGTCGACCACGATCACGTCGAGGTCCTCCTCGAGCGCCACGTGGTGGCCCTCGAGGGCCGTTGCACGCTCGATGATCTCCATGTCGCCGTCACGGCGAAGGGCGCTCGCAGCACGGAGCCGCTCGACCGCATCGGGAGAGACGATCAGGACGCGCACGGGTGCCTCCGGGAGGTGGGACGGGCGGCGGCATCGTAGCCCCGGGGCCGGATCGGCACGCAGCGGGCCGGCGTTCCGGTGGCCGCCTAGAGTCCTCGAGACGAGCCAGGTGGCACACCGACGCCCGGAGGGAGGACGCTGCATGCCGGATCTCAAGGGTTCGAAGACGTTCGAGAACCTGGCGGCGGCCTTCGCCGCCGAGGCACAGGCGAACCGCCGCTACCTCTACTTCGCGCGGCAGGCCGACGTCGAGGGCTACCCCGACATCGCCGGGCTGTTCCGTGACACCGCCGAGGGTGAGACGGGACACGCCTTCGGCCACCTCGACTTCGCCAAGGGTGTCGGCGACCCCTCGACGGGGCACCCGATCGGCACGACCCAGGCGAACCTGAGGAGTGCGATCGCGCGCGAGACCTACGAGTTCACCGAGATGTACCCCGAGTTCGCCGCGATGGCCCGCGAAGAGGGCTTCGACGAGATCGCGGAGTGGTTCGAGACACTCGCTCGCGCCGAGAAGAGCCACGCGGGCCGCTTCGAGAAGGGGCTCGAGTCGCTCGAGGAGCTGTGACCCGCTAGCCCAGCCCGGCGCAGCGCCGCTCACGACCCGCCGAGACGCTGAAGCTGCTCCTTGGCGGCCGACACCATCAGCGGCAAGACCCCCTCGGCGAAGTCCTCGTAGCGCTCGACGATCCAGCGGTACGTCTCGCGGGCGGACTCAGGACTGCCCTCGAGCTCTCGTATCGAAGCAAGGTTCCAGGCGGCGCGGGCAGTCAGCTCCGACACGTCTAGGTCGTCGTGGTCCTGCCCATGTTCCACGGCCGCGTCGAGGAAGGCCACGGCCTCCTCAGGCGATACCGAAGGCAGCAATGCGGCTTCCAGGAGTCCCGCAACGACGGCGTAGGTGACCCCGCTGTCGCGTGACTCCGCGTGATCGCGTATGAGCCACGACCACGAACGCAGTGCGTGAGCCTCGCTGTCGACGAGTTCGAGATCCCTGTACGCAACTCCGCGATTGAGGAGCGCCAAAGCCCTGATCGGGCCGCCGACCGTGTCACCCGGGTCGATGGCGCCGACGACCCGATTCAACGATATGAGCGAGCGCTCCAACCTGCCGGCCTCGAACGCCTCGATGCCTCGATAGAACTCACCCTCGATCTCCTCGAACGTGAGCTGCAACCCGGTGGGTCCGACATCGGTGGTTCCTGCCACCACAACGCCATCCAACCCGAGCGCGACGCGGTGCACGTCGTCCGCGCCCTTGTCCGAGATCGCGACGACCCAGTCAGGACCCGCGATGACTGCGCCAACCTGGAACAGGCCCAGGTAGAGGTCACGGTCCCGCTGCGACGCGAAGCGCAGCAACTTCCGTGGCGGCTCCTCCCCCAGACAAGAGATCGTCACGTCCGTGTGGACAAGTTGATCCTCAGCGATCGCCGGGGCGGAACAAGGGATGTGCTCAGCGAAGCCTTCGGGCAACTCCAGATCCGGCGACGCGGCGACAGCGTTGGACGTGGAGACGCGCGGCGACGGTGATGGGGACGCAGCCTCGGAACCCGACGACACCGTGGCTGGCCGGGAACAACCCGACAGGGCGGTCAGAAGTGCGACAACAGTCACCGAAGTGCGCATGTCTCCCCCTCCGCGTAGAGCTAGCGCTCACGACGCCCATCGCGCCGTCACGCCGTCACGCCGGGGGTGCGCTCCTACTTCGTGCCCGAATCCGTCACGTCCGAACGTACCGGAACGTCTGTTCTGCGTGAAGGGCCCGGGCGGACCTCAGCCCAGCCCAGGGCGCGGGCAGAGGTAGGTGTCCGACGCGTCCGAACCGGCGGCCAGGCGGGTGTCGAGCCGGGCCTGCAGGCCGGCCCACCACGCGAAGTCCTCGGCGCGGGCACCGCCCCCAGCCACGGCCGCCGCGCCGTCCCCCACCGCGACCTCCATCGCCCTCGTGCGCGCCACCTGCCGTCGTACCCTCCGTGTGCGATGGAACGCCTCTACCTCGACTGCGCATCCGCCTGGCCCCTTCGGCCCGAGGCGGCCGCCGCGATGCGTGACGCGGAGCCGATCGCCGGGGCGGACCCCTCGCG
>JBFHRB010000272.1:0-4280 GCA_041591915.1 Nitriliruptorales bacterium | reverse complement strand
TCGAGCGGGAGCGTCGCGGCGTAGTCGGCCATCTTCTGGAACGCGGCCTCGGCCACGGCGTCGGTGCGATCCACGCGCGGGAAGACGCCCTCCTCGCGGGTGACGGAGACGACGGCCTCGTCGTCCTCACGCCACATGAGGTCCTCGAACACCTGGCGGCCCGTGGCCGTGCCGTACTCGGCCTCGAGGTCGCGCAGCACCTCGACGAAGTCCATCTCGCGCCCGCCCTCGGAGGCGACGAAGCGCGTCATCAGCACGCCCATGGCGACGACGTCGATCGGCTCGAGCTTCGCCGGTTCGGCACCGAGCACGCCGTACTCGGCCGGCATCATGTCCGCGCGGGGGCCGAGTACCTCGTCGATCCACGCGTTGGCGCCGTCGACGTACGCCTCGGCCGCGACCTGCGCGGCCGGGCTCACGGCGTCGAGCATCGCCTGCATCTCGGCGTCGGTGTACCCCACGATGCGGGTCTGCACGTCGGCGGGCACACCGCCCGGGCCGGTGAGTTCGGAGAGCGTCCCGCGGGCCGTGCGTCGCACCGCGTCCATGAGGAAGAGCCGGATCTGGGCGATGGCGTACCCGGTGGCGTACCAGAGGTTGTAGTCGGTGTCGCCGTACACGGCGGGCACGCCGAAGTCGTCCCAGCAGATCTCGCCGCCGGGGATCGGGACCTCGGGGTCGGCGCACTTCTCGCGGAACCCGCCGTCCTTGAACTCGTAGTTCCAGTACATCTCGCGCTGGTCGTCGACGTTTTCCCCGAAGTCGTCGGGGTTGCCCGACGCCGAGCCGGCAGCCTGGCCGTCGGCCGTGTAGAGCATCGAGTTGCCCGGCGGCAGGACCGTGCGCGCCTCGAAGGGCAGGAAGCTCTGGGCTCCGGCCGGGACGGCGATGGGGAGGACGACGGCCACGGCGGTGGCGGCGGCGAGCGCGCTGCGGCGCAGGCGGGAACGACGGTGCATTGGGGGCTCCGACAGCGGGTGGCTGGCACGACGGACGTGCCGTGGACTTCGACGGTCGGCCGGGTCGTTCCTGCACCTGCAGCGCGCGGCGCGCTCCACGAGTTGCGGCGTCATCGGCGCGTCTCCGTAGGCTGGCGACATGAGCCGCGACCCCGACCTCACCCAGTACTCCGCCGACGATCACCGCGTCGAGTGGGCGAAGCTCGACTTCCGCGACCGGCGCCGCATCATGAAGGCGGTCAACCGCGCCCAGGCGCTCGACGACCCGGGCGAGGCGCGGATCGCGGTCGGGGCCGCGCGGGGTCAGCAGCGCTTCTGGCGCTGGTCCTGGCTGATCGGCGTGCCGATCGGGCTCCTGCAGTACCGGCAGGGCACCGAGGCGATGCTCGTCAACCTCAGCGTCGCGCTGATCATCCTCGGCGGCATGTCGCTCCTGTTCCGCCGCCGGGCCAGGAAGGCCGAGCAGCTCAACCTCGAGGTGTGGGCGTCGGCCAAGGGCGGCGCCGGCCACGTCCCGGATGGGGAGGCCGGCAGCCGTCCCGAGACGACGCGGCCCCACTACGACGAGTGGAAGCCGAACCCCAACACCTCGAAGGCGAAGCAGAAGCGCCGCAAGAAGCGCCGCTGAGCCCGCTCAGGCGCCGAGGAGGTCCTTGGCCGTCTGCACGACGTTGTCGACGTTGAAGCCGAGCTCGTCGAAGACACGCTCGGCCGGCGCGCTGGCACCGAAACGGTCGATGGTCACGAACCCGCCGCCCGCGCCGACGAAGCGGTCCCAGCCGAACGAGGTGCCGGCCTCGACCGCGACGCGTGCGGTGACGTCGCCGGGGAGCACGGTCTCGCGGTAGTCGTCGTCCTGCTCGAGGAAGGCCTCCCAGCAGGGCATGGAGACCACGCGGACACCGATGCCGTCGGCGGCCAGTGCCTCGGCCGCCTCGACGCAGAGGGAGACCTCCGAGCCCGTCCCGACGAGGATGACGTCGGGCGTGTCCGCCGAGTCCGACAGGACGTACCCGCCCCGCCCGACGTCCGCCGCGTCACGGTCGCCGAGGTAGGGCAGCCCCTGCCGTGTCAGCGCGATCGTCGTGGGGCCGTCGGTGCGCTCGATCGCGGCGGTCCAGGCGATCACCGTCTCCATCCCGTCCGCCGGGCGCCAGACCGCCATGTTCGGCATCGCACGCAGCGACGCGACGTGCTCGACGGGCTGGTGGGTCGGGCCGTCCTCGCCGAGGCCGACCGAGTCGTGGGTCATCACGTAGACGACGCGCTGTCCCATGAGCGCAGCCAGGCGCATCGCCGGGCGGGCGTAGTCGGTGAAGACGAGGAAGGTGGCGGCGTACGGGATGAGCCCACCGTGCAGCGCCATGCCGTTGCTCATCGAGGCCATGGCGTGCTCGCGAACGCCGAACCGGACGTTGCGGCCGGCCGGGTAGCTCGCCGAGAAGTCGCGGCCGTCCTTGACGTCGGTGTTGTTCGAGCCGGCGAGGTCGGCCGAGCCACCGAACAGCTCGGGGAGCGTGTCCGCGATCGCGTTGATGACCGCACCGGAGTGCTTGCGGGTCGCGTCCTTGCCGTCGAGAACCGGAAGGCTCTCCTGCCAGCCGTCCGGGAGCTGACCCGCGATGCGCCGCTTGAGCTCTGCGGCCAGCTCGGGGTGCTCGTCGCCGTAGGCGACCAACCGAGCCTGCCAGGCCTTGCGCTCCTCGGCGCCGGCGTCACGGCGGTCGAGGTGGCTCCGGACCTCGTCCGGAACCAGGAACGTCGCGTCGGGGTCCCAGCCGTAGAACTCCTTCGTGGCTCGGATCTCCTCCTCGCCGAGCGGTGACCCGTGCGAGGACGACGTGCCCGCCTTGTTGGGACTGCCGTAGCCGATGACGGTACGGACGGCGATGAGGCTCGGGCGCTCGTCGGACTCGGCCCTCTTCACGGCCGCTCGGATCCCCTCGACGTCGTTGCCGTCGGCGACGCGCTCGGTGTGCCAGCCGTAGGCCTCGAAGCGGGCGAGCACGTCCTCGCTGAAGGCGATGTCCGTGGCCCCGTCGATGGTGATGTGGTTGTCGTCGTAGAGGTAGACGATCTTGCCGAGCTTGAGGTGGCCGGCCAGGGAGGCGGCCTCCGACGCGACACCCTCCATGAGGTCGCCGTCGCTGACGATCCCGTAGACGCGGTGGTCGATGATCTCGTGGCCCGGGCGGTTGAACTCCGCGGCGAGCCGCCGCTCGGCGAGCGCCATGCCGACACCGTTGGCGAAGCCCTGGCCCAGCGGACCCGTCGTGGTCTCGACGCCCGCCAGCTCGTGCGACTCCGGGTGGCCGGCCGTCGGGTAGCCCCACTGGCGGAAGTTCTGGATGTCCTCCAGGGTCGGCCGCTCGTACCCCGTGAGGTGGAGGTAGGCGTACAGCAGCATCGACCCGTGGCCGGCGCTGAGCACGAACCGGTCGCGGTCGAACCAGTTGGGCGCCGTCGGGTCGTGCCGCATGGCCTCCCGGAACAGCACGTAGGCCATCGGGGCACAGCCCATCGGCATGCCGGGGTGGCCCGAGTTGGCCGCCTGCACCGCGTCGATGGCGAGCGTGCGCACGGTCGTGATGGACAGTTGCTCGAGGTCGTGCTCGGTCAAGGCTGCTGCTCCGCGGGGCGGCGGGACGGAAGGAGGGCTCGGGCGCTCGGCCCGGGCGGGATGATAGGGCCCGCCCCGCGACCGGCCCGACCGGCAATCGCGGCCGCCCGCTGTCCGGACGTCGGCACGGCGGTTCGGGCGGCCGGCGCACGGGCCCGTACCTATGCTCGACCGCAACGCACCCCGACGAGGCCGCCGATGCCGCAGTCCCATCCCCGGGCGACGATCCGCGTCGCGCTCGAGAACGCGCCCGGGATGCTCTCGGCCCTGACCACCGCGATCGACGAGGCGGGGGGCCAGGTGCTGGCCGTGGACCTCGTTCGCGCGCAACGCCACATCATGGTCCGCGACCTCGCCATCTCTGCGCCCGACGACGAGACGGTCGACGAGATCGCCGCCACGCTCGATGCGCTCGACGGCGTCGAGCTGCTGTCGATGAGCGACGACGTGATCGACGCCCACATCGGCGGCAAGATCGAGATCCACAACAAGCGCGAGGTCAACGACCGCGAGGACCTGTCGCTGGTCTACACGCCCGGCGTCGCCCGGGTGTGCCGGATGATCGCCGAGGAGCCCCACCAGGCCTACCGGCTCACCATCAAGTCGAACGCGGTCGCCGTCGTCACGGACGGCACCGCCGTCCTCGGGCTCGGCGACATCGGACCTCTCGCGGCGCTGCCGGTGATGGAGGGCAAGGCGAT
>JBFHRB010000271.1:0-4313 GCA_041591915.1 Nitriliruptorales bacterium | reverse complement strand
CTGGGCAGGGCTGCCGCCCGAGCGCATCGCCGAATCGTGGTCGATCGAGCGGGACGTCCGACGCCCGCGCGACCTCCGCCTGCTCGACGAACGGGCCAACGAGGCACTCGGTCACCGACCGCGCAGCCTGAGCGAGCTGTTCGCCCCGAGTGGTGCCGCTCCTCAGCCCAGCCGCACGGGGTAGCCGGCGGCCGAGAGCGAGTCCTTGATCTCGGCGATGTGCTCCGGGCCCCGGACCTCCAGCTCGATCACGACCTCGACCTGACCGAGCCGTAGCCGCCGACCGAGCCGGTGGTGTTCCACCCCGACGACGTTCGCGCGCAGGCTGGCCACCAGCCCCAGGAGCCGAACGAGTGCCCCCGGCTGGTCGAGGACCCGGGTCCGCAGCGTCACGAAACGCCCCTCGGAGGAGAGGCCTGCCGTGACGAGGTGCTGGAGCAGGAGCGGGTCGATGTTGCCGCCGGAGAGCACCACGACGACCGGCCCCTCCGCGCGGAACCCCTCGGCCAGTACCGCCGCGACGCCTGCCGCGCCCGAGGGCTCGACCACCAGCTTCGCGCGCTCGAGGACCATGACCACCGCACGAGCGATCTCGGGGTCCTCGACCGTAACGATCTCGTCGACCAGCTCCTGGACGTGCACGAGCGTCAGCTCGCCCGGACGCTTGACCGCGATCCCGTCCGCGATCGTGACCACGCCATCGAGGGTCTGCGGCGCACCCGCCGCGAGCGAGGCCGGGAACGCGGCCGCCCCCGCGGCCTGCACGCCCACGATCCGGACATCCGGCCGCCTCGCCTTGGCGGCGACCGCGATCCCGGAGATCAGGCCCCCGCCGCCGACCGGCACGACGATGGTCGCGACATCCGGCGCCTGGTCGACGATCTCGAGCCCCGCGGTGCCCTGACCGGCGATGACGTCGGGGTGATCGAACGGGTGCACGAAGACTCGGCCCTCGGCCTCCGCGAAGGCCTTGGCCTCGCGCAGCGACTCGTCGAAGGGGCCCGGGATCAGGCGCACCTCGGCCCCGTACGCCTCGGTCGCCTCGACCTTGGGCAGCGGCGCGTTCTCGGGCATGAAGACCGTCGCGGCCACGCCCTGCAGACGCGCACCCAGGGCCACACCCTGTGCGTGGTTGCCGGCCGATGCGGCGACGACGCCGCCCTCTCGCTCGGTCTCGCCGAGGCGTGCGATCCGGTTGTAGGCACCGCGGATCTTGAACGAGCCCGTTCGCTGGAGGTTCTCGCACTTGAGCAGGACCTCCGCTCCGACCGCATCCGTCAGCGCCCGTGATCGCTCCATCGGGGTGGGCTCGGCCACGTCGCCGAGCAGCGTGGCCGCCGCCTCGACCTCCTCGATGCCCACGAGCTCGGTCACGTGAGCAGGTCCCGTGCGACGGACATCCACAGGCGCGTGCTCATCTCGAGGGACTCCTGGTCGATCCGCTCGTCGTGGCCGTGGAACATCGCCGCGAACTCGTCGAACGGGATGCGCTCCGAGTACATGCCGAAGCCGTAACAGACGTTGCCGAGGTCACGCAGGAAGCGGGAGTCGGTGGCCCCCGACAGCAGGAACGGCACGGTCACGGCATCGGGGATGTGGTCGAGCACGCGCTTCGCGAGGATGTCCCACAGCGGCGTGTCCATCGGCGACTCGGTGGAGGGCTCGGCGAAGTCGAACGTGACCTCCACCTGCTGACCGAGGTCCCCGAGCGCCTCACGGACGAGCTCCTCGACGGTCTCCGCGGTCTCGCCCGGCAGCGCACGGATGTCGATCGTGACCTCGGCCGCATCCGGGATCACGTTCGTCTTCGTGCCCGCGGTCATGACGTTGGGCGAGATCGTCGTGTGCGTGCAGGCATCGACGAACCGCGCGAGGCCGAGGTCGACCGACTCGTCGGCGAGGAACGCCTCGATGCGATCCGGCTCGAGCATCATCGCGGCCAGGTCGTCGGGCAGGGACAGCCCCTCGACGAATCCCCGCCACACGTCGGTGACGACCGTGGGCGGACGGAAGGCAGCGAGTCGCCTGACCGCCTCCGACGCCGTCACGAGCGCGTTGTCGGTGCGCAGGGGCATCGACCCGTGGCCGGGGGTGCCCGAGAATCGGAGGCGACCCCAGAACGGGCCCTTCTCGGAGACCGTGACGGGGAGCGTGGGGCCGGCCATGCCCAGCGGGAAGCGCATGCCCCCGAACTCCGTCAGCACGTAGTCCGCGCGGACGGCATCGGGCTCGTGCTCGACGAGCCACTTCGCGCCGAGGACCCCGCCGGCCTCCTCGTCGGCGACACCGAGGTAGATGAGGTCGCCCCTCGGCGTGAACCCGTCGTCGGCGAGCCGCTTGAACGCGACGGCCATCGAGGAGGTGAGGTTGAACATGTCCACCGCGCCGCGACCCCACACGAAGCCGTCCACGAGCTCGCCGCCGAAGGGGTCACGGGACCAGCCGTCCTCCGAGACCGGCACGACGTCGGTGTGCCCCATCAGCATGAGGCTCGGCGCGGTCGGGTCCGACCCCTCGATCCGCGCGACGATGCTGCGCCGTCCTGGGTGGGACTCGTACGACTCGACGTCGAACCCAGCGGTGCCGAGGTAGGCCTCGAGCAGGTCGGCGTTGCGGACCTCGTCGCCCGAGTCGGGCGTCCCGTCGTTGACGCAGCGGTTGCGGATCAGGTGCTGCAGCAGGTCGGTGACCTCGTCGACCAGCTCTGCCACGCATCGGCCTCTCTGCGCGGAACGGCCGCCCGCACTCCGTGGCTGAGGCTAGTGACGCCGAACCGCACGCGAGATGCGCCGGCCCTGCGCGTCTGGAAGGATTGCGGATGACGATCCAGCTCGTACCCGATCACTCTCACGGAGCAGCTCGACATGGCCGAGTACCGCGTCGCCCACGACACGATGGGCGAGATGCAGATCCCCGCTGACGCGCTCTGGGGGGCCACCACGCAACGGGCGGTCGAGAACTTCCCGGTGTCGGGCCGACCGGTCCCGTTCGAGATCATCCACGCCCACGCGCTCCTGAAGTGGGCGGCCGCGATGGCCAACGAGGAGACGGGCGTGCTCGAGCCCGAGCTCGCCAAGGTCGTCCGCTCGGCGGCCGACGAGGTCATCAACGGCGACCTCGACCGCCACTTCCCCATCGACATCTTCCAGACCGGCTCCGGCACCTCGACGAACATGAACGTCAACGAGGTGATCGCCAACCGCGCCAAGCAGCTGCTCGGCGAGGACCTCGACTCGGCCAAGGTCCACCCCAACGACCATGTCAACGCGTCCCAGTCCTCCAACGACACCTTCCCGTCGAGCTGCCACATCGCCGCCGCCACGCTGGCGGTCAACGAGCTCGTGCCCGCGCTCGAGCGGCTCGCCGGCACGCTCGGCGACAAGGCCGAAGAGTGGAAGGACGTGGTCAAGCCCGGCCGCACCCACCTCATGGATGCGACACCGGTGACGCTGGGCCAGGAGTTCGGCGGCTACGCGCGGCAGGTGACCCTGGGCATCACCCGGGTCCGGCGCGCGCTCGAGTCGGTGTACGAGCTCGCGCTCGGCGGCACGGCCGTCGGCACGGGACTGAACATGCCGGACGGGTTCGCCGCCCGCACGATCGGGCTGATCGCCGAGCGGACGGGACTCCCCTTCCGCGAGGCCGAGGACCACTTCGAGGCCCAGGGCTCGCGTGACGCGCTCGTCGACCTCTCCGCCGCGCTCAAGACCGTCGCCGTCAGCCTCATCAAGATCAGCAACGACGTGCGCTGGCTCTCCAGCGGCCCGCGCACGGGGCTGTACGAGATCCAGCTGCCCGCCATCCAGCCCGGCTCCTCGATCATGCCGGGCAAGGTCAACCCGGTGATCCCCGAGTCCGTGCGCCAGGTCGCCGCGCAGGTGATCGGCAACGACGCCGCGGTGACCGTCGGCGGCCTGTCGGGCGAGCTCGAGCTCAACGTCATGATCCCGATGATGGCGACGAACGTGATCGACTCGATCCGCCTCCTGGCGAACGTGAGCCACCTGTTCGTCGACAAGTGCCTGGTGGGGACCGAGGCGACCGACCGCGGGCCCGTCCTCGTCGAGCGTTCGCTCATGCAGGTCACCGCACTCGTGCCGGAGATCGGCTACGAGCGCTCCGCCGCCCTCGCGAAGAAGGCGTTCAAGGACGGCACGACCCTGCGCGAGGCAGCGCTCGAGGACGGTGTCGACCCGGCGGTGCTCGACCGCGTGCTCGACTACCGCCGCATGGCCGAGGGCGGGATCCTCTAGCCGATTCGACGCGCCTTTCGGCGGCCGGGCAACGCGAGGCCTCCTGCCGGACCTACGCTG
>JBFHRB010000270.1:0-4343 GCA_041591915.1 Nitriliruptorales bacterium | reverse complement strand
GGGCGGCGTCCCACGCCGCAACCGATCCGGGAGCACCCGATGTTTCGACGCGCGACGCTGACCACGGCACTGACGACCCTCTTCCTCCTCCTCGCCATACCCGCCTACGCCTGCGGCTTCCTCGTCGCCGAGAACGGTGCCATCCGCCTGGTTCGCACCGCGACCCTCGCGGCCTACGTGGACGGCGTGGAGCACTACGTCACCTCCTTCGAGTACCAGGGGGGCGGCGAGTTCGGCTCGATCATCCCGCTGCCCGGCGTGCCCACCGTCGTCGAACGTGGGGGGTCGTGGACGCTGCAGCGCCTGCAACGCGAGGTGGACCCGCCGCGGGAGTTCGAGGGCGCCGCGCTGGCCACGGCGGGTTCCGCTGACGAGGCCGTGGTCCTGCAGGAGGTCCAGGTGGACGCGCTGGACATCACCATCCTCTCGGGTGGCGGTGCCGAGGTCCTCGAGTGGGCCAACCGCAACGGGTTCGACCTCGTCGGTGACGACACGCTCGAGCTCCTCGAGTTCTACGCGAACCGCTCCCCCATCTTCATGGCCGCGAAGTTCGACGCCAGCCGCGCCCAGACCACCGGCCAGCAGGTCGGAGACGGCACGCCGATCCACCTCGCCATACCCACCCCCAACCCCTGGGTGCCCCTGCGGATCCTCGGCTACGCCAAGGACCCCAGCGAGGTCGTCGACGCCGACGTGTTCCTGCTGACGCCGCAGGAGCCCGAGATCCTGCGGGCCGGTGACGGCATCCTCATCGAGCGCTCCGAGCCCGCCAGCCAGTTCCTCCTCGACGACCTGAGGTCGGACGAGAACTCCGCCTGGGTCCCCGAGCGTGCGTGGTTCACCTACGTCCGCATCGAGGAGGAGTCCGGCGAGCTCACCTATGACCTCGCGATCGACGTCAACGGCGAGCAGCCCTCGAAGGTGGCCGCCGGCCTCGTGAGCCCGGCCCGCCCCGACCCCCTCTCCGACCGCGAACCCCTGATCGACTTCGAGCCCGCCCGCTCGGAGCGCAGCCGGACCGTCGGTTGGCTCGCGCTCGTCGCGCTGCTCGCGATGGGACTGGTCCTCGGTGCCAGCGCGTGGATGCAGCGATCCTCCAACCGCGTCCGTGCCGAGCTGACCGGTCAGATCGCCACGCTGAACCGCACCCGCCAGCGGCCGTCCGGCGAGGACTCCACCCGGACGTCCGCCACACCGGTCGGCAGCGGCTCGCGTACGGACACCTGACCCGACGGGATCATCCCGACCCGCCCCACGAGCACGAGGCCCTGGTCCTGCAGGTCGACGTCGACCGCGACCAGGGCCTCGTCGCGCAGCCCCTCGATCATGGCCCCGAGGACGACCGCCGCGAGCTCGTCGTCGGTGGCTGCCTGCAGCCGGACGTCCAGGTGCTCGGTCGGCGTCGGGTCGGCCGGGGACGCGGTCATGAAACGCGTCAGCGCGGTCGCGGCCTCGCCGATCGCCCCGGCCCTGGTCGGGGCCGTGGATTCGAACGTCGGGGTGGGGGTGAAGGGGATCGGCCTCGTGTTCGCCTGTGCGTGCGTCGTTTCGGGGTGCGTGCTGGGCGCCGCTCCTGGGTGCGTGCTTGGCGCCGCTCCGGTCACCGGGCCCGCCTCCGGGGAGGGCGCTCCGCCCTTCGGTTCGCTTCGCTCGTCGGCCTCGTCGCTGCGCTCCTCGCCTCCAGCCTCCCCTGCGGCGGACCCGGCAACCTGCGCTGACGCGGTCTTGGGCCATGGCGCGACTGGCACCTGCGCTCGCGTGTCGGGGTTCGGCACCTGCGCTCGCTTGTCTTGGCCCGGCCGCGGCGAGGCCGTCGGGGCGGGGGTTGGGGTGTTGGTGGCTAGGGCGGTGGCGAACCAGAGGGTGATCGTGGCGGCGGCCGCGGTGAGGATGCCGGCGGTGATGGTGCCGTCGGGGCCGCTGGCCAGCCAGGTGACGAGGAGGATCGCGCTCGCGAGCCCGGCGAGGGCGCGTGGCCAGGAACGGTCGTTGACCAGCGCGGTCAGCGCCGGCAGCGCGGCGATGGCCACGAGGACGATCGCGACCGTGGGCTGGGAGAGTTCGGTGCCCCAGCTGAGGAGGCCGAGGTCGAGGGCGACCTGGCCGGCCTCGTCCCACGGCAGGAACGCGGCGGCAAGGAGCAGCAGGGAGCCCACCACCGCGAGGGTGCGTCCGAGGAGGCCGGAGCCCGGGGCTGCATCATCCATTGACGGTCGAGCGTACCGACGCCTCCCGGGTCGGCCGGGGCCGACGGGACCTCCCCGGAAGGTCCCTGACGCCCCGCGGTCCCGTACCCTCCGCCCGACCCCTCAAGCCCTCATCGCCACAGGGAGACATCGTGTCGATCGTGGTGCAGAAGTACGGCGGCACCTCCGTCGGTGACGTCGACCGCATCAAGCGCGTCGCGGACCGCATCGCCATGACCAAGCGCGCCGGCCACGACGTCGTCGTCGTCGTGTCCGCGATGGGCGACACCACCGACGAGCTGGTGTCGATGGCCGAGAAGATCGCGCCCACGCCCCCGGGCCGCGAACTCGACATGCTGCTCACCGCCGGCGAGCGCATCTCGATGGCGCTGCTGGCGATGGCGCTCGACCAGAAGGGCTGCGAGGCCAAGTCGTTCACCGGCTCGCAGGCCGGCATCATCACCGACGCCTCCCACGGCAAGGCCCGCATCGTCGACATCACGCCAGGCCGGGTCCAGAAGGCGCTGGGCGACGGCTACGTCGTGATCGTCGCTGGCTTCCAGGGCGTGTCGCAGGACACGAAGGACGTCACGACGCTCGGCCGCGGGGGTTCCGACACGACCGCCGTGGCCCTGGCCGCTGCCCTCGGCGCGGACGTCTGCGAGATCTACACCGACGTCGACGGGGTCTTCACCGCCGACCCCCGGCTCGTCCCCGATGCCCGCAAGCTCAGCTTCGTCTCCTTCGAGGAGATGCTCGAGATGGCCGCCCAGGGGGCCGGCGTGCTGCAGGTGCGCTCGGTCGAGTTCGGCCGCAACTACGGCGTCCGGATCCACGTCCGCTCGTCGTTCAGCTTCAACGAAGGGACCTGGGTTGGTCCCGAGGAGGACCGCAAGATGGAGGACGCGATCATCTCCGGTGTCGCCCACGACACGAGCGAGGCCAAGATCACGGTCCAGGGCGTCATCGACAAGCCCGGCGTGGCGAAGAAGCTCTTCCTCTCGCTCGCCGAGGCCAACGTCAACGTCGACATGATCGTCCAGAACGTGTCCGAGCACGGCCACACCGACATCTCGTTCACCGTCCCGCGGGGTGAGGCACGGCGCGCCACCGAGATCTGCGAGCGCATCGCGCAGGACGTCGACGCGCAGGGCGTCGTCACGGACGAGGACATCGCCAAGGTGTCGCTCGTCGGTGCGGGGATGAAGACCCACCCGGGTGTCGCCGCGAAGATGTTCGCGGCCCTCAGCGACGCCGAGGTCAACATCGAGATGATCTCGACCTCGACCATCCGGATCTCGGTGGTCATCGCGAAGGATGACGTCGAGCGGGCCGTGCGTTCCGTCCACGACGCGTTCGGGCTCAGCGACACCGACGTGCTGCAGGAGGCCTGAGCATGAGCGGACTCCGCGTCGCGATCGCAGGCGCCACCGGCGCCGTCGGCGAGCAGATGCGTCGGCTGCTCGACGAGCGCGACTTCCCGCTCGACGGCGACCCCGTCTTCCTCGCCTCATCGCGCTCGGCGGGGCGCAAGCTGCCGTGGCGCGGTGGCGAGGTCGAGGTCCGGGAGCTGACGGCCGACAGCTTCGACGGCATCGACATCGCGATCTTCTCCGCCGGTGGCGGCCGGTCCAAGGAGTTCGGCCCCGCTGCCGCGGCCGCCGGGGCCGTCGTCATCGACAACTCGTCCGCGTGGCGGATGGACCCCGAGGTCCCGCTCGTCGTCAGCGAGGTCAACCCGGGCGCCGCACGCGAGCGCCCGAAGGGGATCATCGCCAACCCCAACTGCACGACCATGGTCCTGATGATGGCGGCCAAGCCCCTGCACGACCGGTTCGAGCTGACCGAGATGGTGGCGACGAGCTACCAGGCCGCGGGCGGCGCGGGGCAGAAGGGCATCGCCGAGCTCGTCGAGCAGGCACGCAAGCTCCTCGACGAGCCCGACGTCATGCACACGCGCGGCGCCGACGCCGCCGCCGCCGTCACGGCCGAGGCGTTCTCGAAGGCGATCGCGTTCAACGTGCTCGCCCATTGCGGGAGCTTCACGGACGAGCGCTACACCGACGAGGAGTGGAAGCTCGTCAACGAGTCCCGCAAGATCCTCGACATCCCCGGCCTCCGGGTGAGCCCGACCTGCGTCCGCGTGCCGGTGCTGGT
>JBFHRB010000269.1:0-4382 GCA_041591915.1 Nitriliruptorales bacterium | reverse complement strand
GCTCCTGTCGTCGCAGGTGGCCAGCGTTGCAGACCTCGCGCCCCTCAGTCGCCGATACGGACGACGTCCACCTCCACGGACAGCTCGTGGCTCTCGCCCTCGGTGAAGATGATCCCCTTCAGCGGGGCGATGTCGGAGTAGTCGCGGCCCCAGCCCGTCGTGACGTGGCGGTCGCCGACGAGCTGGTCGTTGGTCGGGTCGAGGTCGAGCCAGCCGGCGCCGGGGACGTACAGCCCGAACCAGGCGTGGCTCACGTCGGCGCCCTGCAGCCGGGGCTCGCCCGGCGGAGGGTCGGTCTCGAGGTAGCCGGACACGTACCGCGCGGCGAGGCCGAGCGATCGGAGGCAGCCGATCGCGAGGTGGGCGAAGTCCTGGCACACGCCGCGGCGGACATCGAACACCTCCTCGATGGTGGTCGACACGTCCGTGGCGCTGGCGTCGAACTCGAAGTCGTGGTGGATGCGGCTGCACAGGTCGCGTGCGGCGTCGCGCAGGTCACGCCCAGGCGCGAACGAGGGCCCGGCGTACTCGCGCAGCTGCGCCGACGCCTGCACGAGCGGCGAGTCCAGCACGAAGCCGCGTGCCTCGATGCCGGCCGCGTCGGCGGCCTCGCGTGTCCGGGCAGCGACGTCCTCCCAGGCGAGCGGGAGCGCCGGGGCCGCCGCGGCGCCGGGGTCGTCGACCTCCACGATCGACGTCGACGTGACGGTCAGGCGCCGGTGCGGGTCGTGGATCGAGAAGTACGTCGCGCGGTTGCCGAAGAAGTCGAGGCGGTCCCGACGGTCGCCCGGCACGGGCTCGATCGTCAGGTCGGTGGCCTCGATCCGCTGGTGGGCGTGCTCGCGGGGGAGGAGGTGGGCGTGGCCGTAGCTGGCCTCGACCTCGTCGGCGTAGCGGTAGTCGGTGCGGTGCACGACGCGGTAGCGGGTCATGCGCGCTCGACCTCCGGCTCGAAGGTCGTGGAGAGGTCGCCACCCACGTCCATGGACCGCTGCGGCCGCTGCTGGACGAAGTGGCGCGCGGCGATCGTGTCGCCGGCGCTGCGCAGGGACCGGTCGGCGGTCGCGAGCAGCGTGTCGAGCTCGGCGCGGCGTCCGTCGCGCACGTCGTCCGCGAGCCGGTCGAGGTCGGCGAGCCGCAGCGCGGTCGCGGCGTCGAGGACGTGGCGCTCGGCGGGGCCGACCCGGCCGGGTCCGGGGTGGCCGGGCAGGGCGCGCAGGTCGATGCCCAGCTGGTCGAGCTGGTAGCCGAGCGAGCGGGGGTTGTCGGGGTCGAGCAGCAGCAGCGCGAGGAGCGTCGCGAGCTGCGCACGCGACCGGTAGCGGCGGCGGTACGTGACGATCGACTCCGCGGCGGTCAGTACCGACTCGTACAGCAGCGAATCGGCCGCGGTGCCGTGGTCGTCGACGACCGTGGCGCGCAGGAGCGCGAGGAGCTGCTGTGACCGTTCGAGTCGACGCCCCGTGTCCATGAAGCGCCAGCCGGGGTCCCGCACCATGGACTCGGCGGCCATGCCCTGCAGCGCGAGGAGGCCGGTCAGGATGCGGTCGAGGCGGCCGTGGCCGGCGAGGTCGTCGTCATCGAGGCCCGAGTCTCGATGGGCCTCGATCTCGCGGTCCAGCATCGTCAGCACGCCCCAGACGTCACCCGACAGTTGATCGCGCACCGCCTGGGCCGCGGCGTCGATGTGGACGAAGGCCCACGCGAGCGTGCCCGGCACGCTCGGGTCCGTGATGAGGGTGTGGACGTCGGACTCCGACAGGGAGCCGCCGTCGGTGGCCGGCGGGACGGAACCGCCCGCGAGGACCGAGAGCGCGTCGAGCAGCACGCCGACGGTGACGGGGCCGGCAGGGTTCGCGCCGGGTGCCGACGACAGCAGGTCGGTCCGGCGCTCGTCGAGCACGCGCAGGAGGCGGACGAGGCCCTCGGCCCGCTCCGCGTACCGGCCGAGCCAGAACAGGTGCTGGGCCGCGCGGGCCGACATCGAGCCGATCGGCGAGACCGGGATGCTCGGGCCCGGGCGCAGCCAGTAGCCCGTCGTGCTCTCGGGCTCGGAGGCGATGACCCACGTGTCCTTGCTGGCGGCGCCGTGGCTGCTGCTGACGACGAACCCGTCGTCGCCCGCGACACGTGCCAGGCCGCCGGGCATGACCGTGAACGATCCCTCGCGCGCCACGGCGAACGTGCGCAGGATGGTCCGACGGGGGAGGAGCCGGTCGCCGACGAGGGTCGGCGTCGAGCCGACGTCGATGCGTTCCTGGCCCACCCACTGGTAGGGGTGGGCCGCGATGCGGGTGAGCAGGCGCGCCCGCTCGTCGGGACCGAGGTCGGCGCCGACGAGGTGGGAGATGCCCGGCCAGCGTGAGACCGGGCGGAGCACGAGTTCGTCGAGGCGCGCCTCCACCTCGCGTCGCTGCGTCGGGTCACCGCACCACAGCGTCCGGACGGAGGGCAGGCGCAGGTCCTGGCCGAGCAGGGCGCGGGCCACCGCCGGCAGGAACGCCTGCAACCCGGGGTTCTCGAGGACGCCCGCACCGAGCGGGTTCACGACGGCCACACTCCCGCGGCGCGTCATCTCGATGAGGCCGGGCACGCCGAGCTCGGAGTCGCCCCGCAGCTCGAGCGGGTCGGACCAGGCGGCGCCGACCCGACGGAGGATGACGTCCACGGGCTCGCGCTCGTCGAGCGTGCGCAGCCACACGCGCCCCTCGCGCGCCACGAGGTCCTCGCCGACCACGAGCGTGTACCCGAGCGTCGACGCGAGGAGGGCGTGCTCGAACGCGGCCTCGGTGTCGGGACCCGCGCTCATGACCACGATGCGTGGCTCCGAGACCCCGGGCGGGGCGGCCGCGTGGAGCGCGGACCGCAGGGCACGGAAGAAGGGTGCGAGGCGGTGGACCTGCGTCGAGCGGTACAGCGACGGGAACACGCGCGCCATGACCCGCCGGTTCTCGAGCGCGTAGCCAGCGCCGGCGGGTGACTCCGCACGGTCCGAGAGCGCGACGACGTTGCCGTCCCCGTCGCGCGCCAGGTCGACCGCGAGGTTGACGAGTTGGGACGGACCCGGGAGCCGGACCTGGTCACACGCACGCAGGAAACCCGCGTGGCCGAGGACGACCTCTGGGGGGACCACGCCCCGGTGCAGGAGTTCACGCGGGCCGTAGAGGTCGGCGACGACGAGGTCGAGGAGCTCCGCGCGCTGGATCAGCCCGGCCTCCAGCAGGGCCCAGTCCTCCGACGGGACGACCACGGGGACCGCGTCGAGGCGCCACTGGGCGTCACCGGGGGTCGCTCCGGCGGTCGGGCGGTGGGAGACGCCGTCGTCCTCGAGCTGGCGCTCGATCTCACGCACGCGGTCACCGAGCTCGCGCGCGCCGAGCTGCGCGAGTGCGCCGGAGACCTGCTGCCAGTGGGGGCGCACCGTGCCGTCGGCCGTGACCATCTCGTCGTAGGCGGCAGCCGCCGGCTGGTAGCCGGTCAGCAGCGTCGTGTCCGAGGTCGCCATCGTGGCGCCGAGCGTACGCCGACACCCAACCGGGCCGTCGCGTGCCGAGGGTGACCTCGCGGCCGGGTGCCGCGGATCGCGAGCGACACTCGCGGTCGTTGCCCGTCACGGCTTCCATGGCGGCCAGCCACTGGACAGCCCGAGCCAACGGGCCAGCCCGCGGTCCGGGGCCGAGGAGTGACGCATGCAGGCGATCGTGCAGCACCGCTATGGCGGTCCCGAGGTGCTCGAGGCACGCGAGGTCCCCCGGCCCGTCCCCGGCCCGGGGGAGGTGCTCGTCCGCGTCGCCGCGACGACCCTGCAGCCCCTCGACTGGCACTTCATGCGCGGTGAGCCGTTCCCGATTCGAGCCCTCAGCGGCCTGCGCAGGCCGACGAAGCGCACGGTGCTCGGCTCGGACCTCGCCGGCACCGTGGAGTCGCTCGGCGATGGGGTGACCGACCTCGCACCGGGCGACGAGGTGTTCGGTGTCTGCCCCGGGGGTGGCGGGCTTGCGGAGTTCGTGGCCGTCCGACGCGAGCACATCCGACGCAAGCCCGAACGACTGAGCATGGTCGAGGCCGGGGCCGTGGGGGTCGCTGCCATCACGGCGTTGCAGGCGGTCCGCGACCATGGGCGCGCCGTGGCGGGCGAACGCGTGCTCGTCGTCGGTGCGTCGGGAGGTGTCGGCACCTACGCCATCCAGATCGCCAAGGCTGCTGGCGGGCACGTCACCGCGGTGTGCAGTGGGCGCAACGCCGAGCTCGTCCGCTCGATCGGTGCCGACGAGGTCGTCGACTACACCCGCCAGCACTGGGCCCAGCTCGGCCAGACGTGGGACCTCATCGTCCAGATCGCGGGCACGGACCCGCTCCGTGACGTCCTCGCCTGCCTCACG
>JBFHRB010000268.1:0-4393 GCA_041591915.1 Nitriliruptorales bacterium | reverse complement strand
GTCCAACAGGCCCAGCTCCTGCCCGAACACGACGATGGCCGTGATCGCGGCCTCCTTCGGGAACGGATGGTCGAGGTTCGGCGACATCGCCCGGATGGCCATCGGGAACCGGTCGTAGCTCATGTCCCAGTGATGCGCGTGGACCATCGCCAGGTGGGTCGACATCGGGATGTCGAGGGTCGACTGGGCCTGGGTCACCTGCATGTCGTTGTTCGCGTCGTACTGGGCGTTCTGGAGGTAGCCCTGGACCTGGAACGTCGGCACCTCGAGCGCAGCCGTCGCCCCGGTGATGTTGAAGAACGGGACGCCCAGCTCGTTCAGCGTCGCGGCGTGCTCGTCGAGGAACTCGCGGCGGTGCCAGGTCGTCAGGTCGCGGATCGCCGTCTTGATGTCGTACTCGTCGAGTCGACGGAGGCTGCCGGCCTCCAGGTCGATCACCGGCGCGAGCAGCTTGAGCAGCGTGCGCGCCGTGCCGGTCAGTGCGCCACCGACCGTCCCGAGCTCGACGTCCTTCACTCCCTCGTAGAAGCCGTCGGCGAGGTAGCTCCCGCCGACCGCGCCGGCCCACGTGAAGACGGCCCGCGTACGCGCGGCGAGCTCCGGATGGTGAGCGAGGAGCGTCAGCACGTCCGGTGAGCCCTTGGAGTAGCCGATGAAGAACACGTCCTCCGGCGGCTGGGCCTCGGTGGGGTCGACCTCCGTCCGATCGGCGCGCAGGCCGAGGCCCGAGTTCACGGCGGCCAGGTAGTCGGCGATGTTGGCCTCGCAGCCGCGGACCGGGTGGGCGTCAGCCCGCAGGATCCTCCAGCCGTAGCGCTCCTCGATGGCCGGGAAGGCGGTCTGGAACGCCCGGACCGGCAGGAGGCCGTTGATGAGGCCGGGTGCGAACACGAGCGTCGTGTGCTCCATCGGCTGCGGCAGCCCTGGCGGCATCTCGATGCGCCACTCGTCCCGCGCATCGCCCTTCAGGAACCGCTCGGCGAGCTTCTGGCGATCGGACCGCGAGTCCAGGAGCCCCCGGACGGGATCCTTCGACGCCGCCTTGACGGCGGTCGTGTCCGACTCGGCGAACTGCAGGAACAGGTTGCGCCACCGCCGGCCACACCATGACTTGATGTAGGGGTCGGCAAGGACGCCGAGGTCCGCCGACACGAGGTCCCGGACGGCCTCCATCACCTGGTCGTACTCGCCGTCGCGCTCGAGCTGCTCGAGCTCGGGGTATCCGTGCATGACCACCACCCGTCTCCGCCGGCTGGCCACGCTAGGACGTCGACGGACGCCGCGCGGGTGCTTCGCAGAACCCGTCTCGCGCTACGGCGTCGGCGCCTCGAGCAGCTCGCGGTCGCGCAGGCTCGCGACGAAGGCGTCCACGTCACCGGCTGCCTGCGCCTCGTCGATCTCGTACGTCTCGACGAGGGCGGAGACGAGCTCGTGGCGCGTGGCGCCCTCTGCGAGGAGCGGCCACAGCACCGTGCCCGAGGCGTTGATGCCGAGGTACATCGAGTCGCGGAGGTCGAGCGCGACGATCTCGTCGTCGACCTGACGCCACTCGACAGCGGTGCGGTCGATCTTCAACAGCTCTGCCACGGCCATCCCAACGTCCGGTCAGACTGGGCCCGGCCGAGGCTACTTCGCGTCGACCGATGCGTCGTCGGCGACGTGCGCAGGCTGGTCGCGCACCCACTCGAGGATCTCGTCCTTGAGGTAGCGGAAGGCCCGGCCGCCGGGCAGCCGATGGGCCGGGAGCTGCCCTTCCCGGCTGAGGCGGCGCACCGTGTCGATGTTGAGCTGCAGGAGGTCGGCGACCATCGCGGCGTCGAGTACGGGCGGGAAGTCGTCGGCCATCTCGAGCTCCGGTGACACGGCGGGACGTGGTTGGAGACTATCCGACAGGGTTGCTGGCGCTACGACGACGTCCGAGCGCATAGGCGCCTCCCACGAGCGCCGCGCCAGCGAGCACCACCGCCACGAGGCGCCACGGCACGGCCGAGGAGCCCGGCGCGGGCAGCAGGGCTCCATCGGGGGCAACCGCCCGTGCGGGCGGCCAGACCGCGACCTCGCCGAGCAGCACACCGACGCCACTGCGCGGCGTCAGCCGCACGAAGCGCCCCGAACCCTCCGCCTCGAGCGCCGTGAGCGGCGACGGGACGAGTCCCGGGTACGGCCGCGTCGTGAGTGGCCGGTAGGAGGCGCCGTCGTCGGAGACCTCGACGCTGCACGGACACCCCTGGGTCACGACGAGGCCGATGTCCTGCTCGGAACCGAGGTCGACGACGAGCTCCGAGACCGGGTCGGCGTCGCACCCCGGGAAGGCGCGCGGCTCGGGGAGCTCGGGCAGGGCAGGGGCGCCCGGCGCGTCGATCTCCGGCAGTGGCGGCGGGCCGGGCATCTCCGGGCAGACGAAGCCCTCGCCCAGCGCGACGGTCGTGGCGATCTCCGCATCGGTCACGGGACAGGGCACCTGCTCCACACCGTCGAGCATGCACGGGGCACCGCGACTGGGCGGCGGGCCGGACGTTCCCCGCAGCCGTAGGGCCGGCGTCGTCCACTCGAGGCCGACGTCATCGGTCGTGCCCGTCGCGCGCAGCGCCAGGAAGCCGTCGCGGTCCTCGAGGAAGCGAGCGTCCACGGCGGTCGCCGTCCCCGCCGCTGGCCAGGTGAGCGCGGGCGGGCCGGTCAGCGCGTCCTCCGCGCCGACCATGACCCGCACCTCGCGGGCCGGGGCGTCGGACCAGCGCAGGAGGAGCCGCTCGCCGTCCTGCTCCTGGGTGATCGACGGCACCCAGGTCTGCAAGACCGGGAGCTCGACGACCTCGCGGCCGGCTGGCACGAACGTGAACGTGACGGCACCACCCCCCGCCGGCACGGCGGTGCCGATCAGGCGAGCGTCGTCTCCCGAGAAGCGCTCCGCGAACTCCGGGGCGACGTCGAGGACGAAGCGCCCCGTGTCGTCCGTGACGGTCGACGCCGATCCCCGGAAGTCGCAGATGACGGGCGGCGGATCGGCGAGGCAGGCGAGGCCACCCGTCATCGCCGTGGTGAACAGCCCGAAGACGGTGTCGCCCAGCGACGGCAGCTCCGCGACGTGGACCTCCGCTGCCACGGCCGGTGAGCCATCCGGCTCGACGAGGACGCCGCCGATCAGCAGCCCCGAGCCAGCCGACAGCTCGAGCGGCGGCAGCGTGAGCTCGAAGTCCGGGACGTCGAGCTGGAAGTCGATGTCGAGGCTGCCCTCGTCGGTCGATCCCCCGGACACGGCGCAGGAAGCGAGCAGCGCGGTGGCGGCCAGCATCCCGGTCACGGCGACGAGCCTGCGCATTCGACGTCCCCCCGAACCCGGCGCGCTGTCGGGACACTAGGGCACGGGAATGCCGAGGGGGGAGGGCCTGGGCCCTCCCCCCTCGCTTCGAGCGACCGGTGTCAGGTGATCAGCAGGTCCGCTCCATGGTCCGCGACGCACCGGCGTACATCCCGGCGTACTCCGCCGTGCCGAGGTCGCGACCCCCGATCGAGCCGGTCGCCGTCGCCTGACGCCACGAGTCCGAGAAGGTCGTGCGGTAGGAGAAGCAGTTGCTGCGGTAGGTCCACGAGCCCTTGTTGGTCTGGACGGCGCCGACCCCCGTGAAGGAGGCGCTGACCTCGGCCGACGAGGTGGTGCTCCGACGGCCGTCCCAGGTCTCGAGGGTGAACGTCCCGGCGACCGAGGCGATCGAGAGGTCCGTCGCGATGCTGACGGCGGCGCCGTCAGACCAGCCGTAGGTCCAGCCCTCGAACTCGCACGTCGTGTTGCGACCGGAGGTCCGACAGATCGTGGACTCCGACCACACGTCAGCGCCGGACCACTACGGGCTGACGTAGGCCGCGATGTAGGTGTAGGTGGTGCGGGTCGCGTTGCGTCCGACCTGCTCCGAGGCCACCCAGGACCCCGACGCGGACCGGTACTCGTAGGAGTAGCGGGACGGCTTGCCGGCGTGGGCCGGTGCGGCCGCCATGACGAGGAGCACTGCGCTCAGGCACAGCACGATGAAGCGTCGCATCCGATGGTCTGCACTTCTGGGCGCCGAGATCCCCCGAGGCGCCGGAGGCACCCGTATCCGCGCCTGACCTGTCAGACGCACGGAAACGGGTGCAGGTTGCGTCGGCGGGCGGCCGTGCGGCGGGCGCGCTTATCCCGCTCGCCCCTGCCGCGCGGCGGTCCGGTTCGGTCGCCGGGTGGGCCCGCCGTAGACTCCGCGCCGGCTCCGTCGTGCCCACGAGCGGCACGGGCCGATGGCCTCACGTCCGTCGCCGGAGCCGCCAAGGGGCACCACACGCACGTCGATCGAAAGGTCCACGCGTGAGCGCCGAGACGTTCCTCACCGTCTTCCGCATCGTCGGCGGAGTGGCGGTCATC
>JBFHRB010000267.1:0-4414 GCA_041591915.1 Nitriliruptorales bacterium | reverse complement strand
GGGTTCACGCAGTCCTACACCTACTTCTCCTGGCGACAGCAGAAGTGGGAGATCGAGCAGTACTACACCGAGCTGAACCAGACGGACGTCGCGGACTACTTCCGCAGCAATGCCTGGCCGAACACGCCCGACATCCTGACCGAACAGCTGCAGTACGGCGGCCGATCGATGTACCTGCAGCGCCTCATCCTCGCGGCGACCCTCAGCGCGAACTACGGCATGTACGGCCCGGCGTTCGAGCTCATGTGGTCGGAGGCGCGCCCAGGGGCCGAGGAGTACCTCGACAACGAGAAGTACCAGCTCCGGGCCTGGGACCTCGATGCCGAGCACTCGCTGGCCGAGTTGATCCGGATCGTCAACGCGGCGCGGCACGAACACCCCGCGCTGCAGCAGGACCGGACACTGCGGTTCCACCACATCGAGAACGAACAGCTCCTCGTCTACTCGAAGACGGACCCGGCCCGCGACGACGTGATCCTCTGCGTGGTCAACCTCGACCCCAACTGGACGCAGAGCGGCTGGACCTGGCTGGACATGAAGGCGCTCGGACTCCCGGCCGACGCGAGCTTCCAGGTCCACGACCTGATCGGGGACGCGCGCTACCTGTGGAGCGGCCGGCGCAACTACGTCGAGCTCGATCCGCACGTGACGCCCGGCCACATCTTCGTCGTCCGCAACCTCAGCCGGACCGAGCGGGACTTCGACTACTACCTCTGAGCTGGCCGGCCCGGACCGCGCTCAGCGACGCCGCACCCAACGACCGCGAGGAGCCCCAGATGGTCGAGAGCCTCAGCGACGACCCCCAGTGGTACCGCGACGCCGTCATCTACCAGCTGCACGTGAAGACGTTCATGGACAGCAACGACGACGGCGTCGGCGACTTCGCCGGCCTGACGTCGCGGCTCGACTACCTGCAGGACCTCGGCGTCACCGCGATCTGGATGCTGCCGTACATGCCGTCGCCCCTGCGTGACGACGGCTACGACATCGCCGACTACACGTCGGTCAACGCCGACTACGGCACGATGCGCCAGTTCAGGCGGTTCGTCGAGGAGGCGCACGAACGCGGCCTGCGGGTCATCAACGAGCTGGTCATCAACCACACCTCGGACCAGCACCCGTGGTTCCAGCGCGCAGTCAAGGCGCCCAAGGGCCATCCCCACCGCGACTGGTACGTCTGGAACGACACGCCGGACCGGTACGAGGACGTCCGGATCATCTTCCAGGACTTCGAGCCCTCGAACTGGACGTGGCACGCCGAGGCCGGCCAGTACTACTGGCACCGCTTCTTCCACCACCAGCCGGACCTCAACTTCGACAACCCCGACGTCCGCCAGGCCGTCAAGGACGTGCTCGACTTCTGGGCCGAGACGGGCGTCGACGGGATGCGCCTCGACGCGATCCCGTACCTCTTCGAGCGGGACGGGACCAACGGCGAGAACCTGCCCGAGACCCACGCGTTCCTCAAGGAGCTGCGTGCACACCTCGACCGTTGGCCCGGCCGGATGTTCCTCGCCGAGGCGAACCAGTGGCCCGAGGACGCCGCCGCCTACTTCGGCGACGGCGACGAGTGCCAGATGAACTTCCACTTCCCGCTGATGCCGCGGCTGTACATGGCGGTGGCCATGGAGGACCGCTTCCCGATCATCGACATCCTCGACCAGACCCCGGACATCCCCGAGGGCACGCAGTGGGCCGTGTTCCTGCGCAACCACGACGAGCTGACGCTCGAGATGGTCACCGACGAGGAGCGCGACTACATGATCCGCGCGTACGCGGCCGACCCGCGCATGCGCGTCAACCTCGGGATCCGGCGTCGCCTCGCCCCGCTGCTCGGCAACGATCGGCGGCTGATCGAGCTGATGAACTGCCTGCTGTTCTCCATGCCCGGCACGCCGGTCATCTACTACGGCGACGAGATCGGCATGGGCGACAACATCTACCTCGGTGACCGCAACGGGGTGCGCACGCCGATGCAGTGGTCTCCGGATCGCAACGCCGGGTTCTCGAAGGCCAACCCGCAGAAGCTCTACCTGCCGGTCATCACGGACCCCGAGTACCACTACGAGGCGGTCAACGTCGAGGCCCAGCAGAACAACCCGAAGTCGCACCTGTGGTGGATGAAGCGGATCATCGCGCAGCGCAAGCGCACCCAGGTCTTCGGGCGCGGCACGATCGAGTTCCTGCAGCCCGACAACCCCAAGGTCCTGGCCTTCTACCGCGCCCACGGGGACGAACGCGTCCTCGTCGTCTGCAACCTCTCGCGGCACGCGCAGGTCTGCGACCTCGACCTCGCCGACCACGCCGGCCTGCACCTCGTCGAGGTGTTCGGTCGCACGCTGTTCCCGCCGATCGACGAGCGGCCGTACCGCCTCACCCTCGGGCCGTACCAGTGGTACTGGTTCGACGTGACACGCGCGCGGGAGCGGCTGTCGCTCTCACAGCTGCATGCCGTCGAGACGACCCCGACCACCGAGCCCGAGCTGCCGGTGGTCACGGTCTCCGGCGACTGGACGGCCCTGTTGCAGGGCCGTGGCCGCGAGCGGCTCGCTGCGGTCCTGCCGGACGTGCTCCGCCGGCAGCGCTGGTTCGGTGGCAAGGGACGTGACATCCGTGCCGCCACGGTCCGCGACGTCCTCACCCTGGGGCCGAAGTCGAAGCCCGGGATGCACCTGCTCGTCGTACGCGTCGACTACGTGCAGGGCGACCCGGACGACTACGTCGTCCCCGTCGCGTTCGCGGCAGGGGAGGAGGCCGGCCGCCTCGACGTGACCTCGCCACGCGCCATCCTCGCCACCGTCAAGGGCCTGGGCAAGGGCGTCTCGGGCGTCCTGTACGACGCGCTCCACGACGCCGACGCGGCGACCGCGCTGCTGGACGCGATCGGGCGCGAGAAGAGCTTCGAGACCGCCGGCGGCGAGGTCGTCGGGTCGCGGCTCGACGGGTTCGGCAAGCTCAAGGAGATCGCCGACCTTCGCCCGTCGACCCTCGGGGCCGAACAGTCGAACACGTCGGTCCTCTACGGCGACCGCTACCTGCTCAAGCTCCTGCGGCGCCTCGAGCCAGGCATCAACCCCGATGTCGAGGTGGGGCGCTACCTGTCCGAGTCCGCGGGCATCGCGCACGTGCCCGAGCTCGTCGGCACCCTCGAGTACCGGCCCGCGAAGGCACGCGAGGCGATGACGGTCGCGATGGTCCAGGCCTACGTGCCGAACGAGGGCGATGCGTGGTTGCTCACGCTCGACGACCTCGGTCGGTTCATCGAGCGCGTGCTCAGCGGGGGGATCGACGTGGACCGGTCGGCGCACGGCGCTGGCAGCCACCCGCTCGACCTCGCCCGCCGGCAGCTCCCCGAGGCCGTCGTCGACGCCATCGGGGCCTACCTGCCGCTCGCCGAGCTCCTCGGCCAGCGAACGGCCGAGGTCCACGCCGCGCTGGCCGCCGGGACGGACAAGGCCTTCACGCCGGAGCCGTTCGGTGACCTGACCCGTCGCTCGCTGTACCAGTCGCTGCGCAACGCCGTGCGCCGCGGGCTGTCCGACGCGAAGAAGGCGTCGCGGGCACTGCCGACCGAGCAGCGCGCCCAGATCCAGGCCCTGGCCGCCCGCGAGTCGGAGATCCTGGACCGGCTGCAGGCCCTGTCGACGTCGGGGTTCGAGTCCCTGCGCACCCGTACGCACGGCGACTACCACCTCGGCCAGGTCCTGTGGACGGGCCGCGACTTCACGATCATCGACTTCGAGGGCGAGCCCGCCCGGCCGATCGGTGAGCGCCGGCTCAAGCGGTCCCCGCTGCGGGACGTGGCCGGGATGCTGCGGTCGTTCCACTACGCGGCGCAGTCCACCTACCGCGACGAGCTCCGAGCCGGCTCCATCTCCGAGGAGGACGATGCCGCCGTCACCCTCCGGGCGTGGCTCGACTACTGGGCGCGCTGGGTCAGCGCGTCCTTCCTGCGCGGCTACCTGACGGCGCAGGACGAGCAGCCGTGGGTCCCGAAGGACCTGCGATCTCAGAAGCTGCTGCTCGACGGCTTCCTGCTCGAGAAGGCCATCTACGAGCTGAACTACGAGCTCAACAACCGCCCCGACTGGGTCGCGATACCGCTCGACGGCCTCCACGCCGTCCTCGGCGACTGACCACGAGGAGTCACCCCATGGCAGCGAAGAAGAAGGCGAGTGGCAAGGCGCCCTCGTCGATCCCCGTCACGGCGGACGGCACGCCATCGATCCTCACGGACGACGACGTCTACCTGTTCAACGAAGGGAGCCACTTCGACCTGTGGCGCAAGCTCGGGGCCAACCTCCGCGAGCTCGACGGCATCGCGGGCACCCACTTCGCCGTCTGGGCCCCCAACGCCGAGCGTGTCACGGTCATGGGCGACTTCAACGGCTGGGACAAGGAGAAGCACGACCTG
>JBFHRB010000266.1:0-4415 GCA_041591915.1 Nitriliruptorales bacterium | reverse complement strand
GCCGCCCAGGGCGGCACCCCGTCTCCAGACATCACCACACCCCGACTGACACGAGGAACACCCGTGGCTTCGATCACCGCTGCCGACGTCAAGAAGCTCCGCGAGCTCACCAGCGCCCCGATGATGGCCTGCAAGAAGGCCCTCGAGGACGCCGACGGTGACATGGACAAGGCCGCTGAGCTCGTCCGCGAGCGCACCGGCGCCAAGATGGACGCGCGCGCTGCCGACCGCACCGCCAACGAAGGCATCATCCACACCTACCTGCACGCACCCCAGCCGGGCCTGCCGCCGAAGGTCGGCGTCATGATCCAGCTGTCCTGCGAGACGGACTTCGTCGCCAAGGGCGAGAAGTTCCAGCAGCTCGCCTCGGACATCGCCCTGCACATCGCGGCCATGAAGCCGCTCGTGGTGTCCGAGGACCAGGTCGACGCCGCGATGCTCGACAAGGAGCGCGAGTTCGCGCGCAAGCAGGCGCTCGACGAGGGCAAGCCCGAGAACATCGTCGACAAGATCGTCGACGGGAAGATGAAGAAGTTCTACGAGGAGCAGGTCCTGCTGAACCAGCCCTTCGTCAAGGACGACTCGAAGACCGTCGGCCAGCTGATCGTCGACGTCCAGGGCCAGCTCGGTGAGAAGATCGAGGTCGCCCGCTTCGCTCGCTTCCAGGTCGGCGGCTGACCCGCCGCACGCACCGTTGACGGAGCCCGCCGCATGTCGGCGGGCTCCGTCGTTTGCGGCGGGCTCCTGGGCTGACCGAGGTCGCGCCGAGCGCCGGGGCCCGGGGCGCGGCGAGCCGACGGCTAGGCTGGCGCGGCCGACCGACCCACGGAGCACCCCTGGTGGCCGAAGCTCGTTATCAGCGGATCCTCGTGAAGCTGTCGGGTGAGGCGTTCGCCGATCCGAGCGTGAAGGGCGGCATCGATCCTGGCATCGTCCGCCAGGTCGCCGAGGAACTGGCCGAGCTCAAGACCGAGCACGGCACGGAGATCGGCGTCGTCGTCGGTGGCGGCAACATGGTCCGCGGGGCGCAGTTCGCCAAGCAGGGCATGGACCGCTCGACCGCGGACAACATGGGGATGCTGGGCACCGTCATCAACGCACTGGCGCTGCAGGACGCGATCGAGAAGGCGGGCGTGCAGACGCGGGTCCAGACCGCGATCACGATGCAGGAGGTCGCGGAGCCCTACATCCGCCGCCGGGCGGTTCGCCACCTCGAGAAGGGGCGCATCGTCATCTTCGCCGCCGGTCTCGGCGCGCCGTACTTCTCGACCGACACGGCCGCGGCGCAGCGTGCCCTGGAGATCGGGGCCGAGGCCCTGCTGAAGGGCACCCAGGTCGACGGGGTCTACACGGCGGACCCCCGGCTCGACACCGAGGCGACGAAGTACGACCACGTCGACTTCCTCGACGTGCTGAACCAGGGCCTCGCCGTGATGGACTCGACGGCGATCTCGCTGTGCATGGACCACGCGCTGCCCATCGTGGTCTTCGAACTGCTCAAGCCACACAACATCCGGCGCATCGTCGAGGGCGAGACGGTGGGCACCCTCGTCACGACCGGCGCGCGCGGCTGACGACGCGCGACACCTAGGAGAGCGACACGATGCCAAGCGTCAAGGAGATCCTCGACGACGCGAACCACCGCATGGACGGTGCGATCGACGCCGTCCAGGACGACTTCGGGGCCATCCGCACGGGCCGGGCGAACCCGCAGCTGTTCAACAAGATCGCGGTGGACTACTACGGGACGAAGACGCCGCTGCAACAGCTCGCGTCGTTCTCCGTTCCCGAGCCGCGCATCCTCGTCGTGAACCCCTACGACAAGTCGGCCCTCGACGACGTCGAGAAGGCCATCCGCGACTCCGACCTCGGCCTCAACCCGTCCAACGACGGCCAGATCATCCGCTGCGTCTTCCCCGAGCTGACGGCCGAGCGGCGCGAGGAGTACATCAAGCTCGCGAAGGCCCGGGCGGAGGACGGCAAGATCGCGATCCGCAACGTCCGTCGCCACGCCCGCGATGAGCTGCAGAAGATCACGGACGACGGCGAGATCGGCCAGGACGAGCACGATCGAGGTGCGAAGCAGCTCGACGAGCTGACGCAGAAGCACGTCTCGCGCATCGACGAACTCCTCGCCCACAAGGAGACGGACCTTCGCGAGGTCTGACCCGATGACCGCCGACGGGCAGGCGCAGGAGCAGAAGTCGACGGAGTCGTCCGGCGGCCTGCGCCGCATGGGCGGGCGGGACATGCCGGTGGCCATCGGCACCGGCCTCGTCATGGCCACGGCCCTCATCGGCTCCAACTTCTGGACCGCCTGGGCCTTCGCGATCGTCGTCGCGCTCTTCGCGATGGTGGGGCTCGTGGAGACGAGCCGCACGCTCGGCAAGGTCGGGTTCCGCCTGCCGGTGCCCGTGCTGCTGGTCTCGATGGCCATCATGCTGCTCGGTGCCTACCTCGTCGGCCCGGCCGGGCAGGCGCTGGGCATCGCCGTGCTGTTCGTCGGCACGTTCCTGTGGCTGCTCGCCGACTCCGACCGCGTGGACGTCCTGCGCAACGCCAGCACCACGATCTTCCTGGGGCTGTGGGTGTCGTTCCTCGCCTCCTACGCGATCCTCCTGCGCACCCAGGACGACGGCGCCGTCATCACGATCGCCGTGATCGGCGGAGCCGTCTTCACCGACATCGGCGGATTCCTCTTCGGCGTGAAGCTCGGCCGCCACAAGGTGGCGCCGTCGGTGAGCCCGGCGAAGTCCTGGGAAGGCCTGATCGGCGGCCTGGCGCTGTCCGCCGTGATCGCGGCGCTCGTGCTCCCCAACGTCGGGGACTTCTTCGCCGGCAAGGTCCTCGCGGCCGCCGCGTTGGGCGCCACGTGCGGCCTGGCCGGCTTCTTCGGCGACCTGTTCGAGTCCATGATCAAGCGTGACCTCGGCATCAAGGACCTGGGCACGATCATCCCGGGCCACGGCGGGGTGCTCGATCGCCTCGACGGCGTGCTGCTCGCCCTGCCCGTCGGGTACTACCTCCTGCAGCTGGCCTGAGCCCCCGCCCGCGGGCGTACCCTCGGCCGGACACCATCCCATCCCTGCCTTCGGACCCATGCCTCCTCCGACCCTGCCCGCCGGCGCCATCGACCCGTACGCGCTCGATCGCGACGGGCTCGAGGCGCTGCTCGTCGAGCTGGGCGAGCCCGCCTACCGAGGCCGTCAGGTCCACGCCTGGCTCGTGCGCGGCGTCGACGAACCGGAGGAGATGACCGACCTCCCCAAGGGACTGAGGACCGCCCTGGGGGAGCGCTTCGCGCCGGCCCGTCCGGAGCTCGTCGCGCACCGGGTCGCGGACGACGGGTACACGCACAAGCTCCTGCTGCGGTTCCCGGACGGTGAGTCCATCGAGACCGTCCTGATGCTCTACCCCGGACGGGCCACGGTCTGCATCTCGACGCAGGCGGGCTGCGCGATGGGCTGCCCCTTCTGTGCCACGGGCCAGGCCGGGCTCCGCCGCCAACTGACGGCCGGCGAGATCGTGCGCCAGGTCGTGGTCGCGGACGCCGCACTCCGCGCCGGCGAGGTCGACGGCAGCCACCTGCCCGAAGGCACCGACCTGCCCGATCACGTGACCAACGTCGTGTTCATGGGCATGGGTGAGCCGCTCGCCAACCTCGACGCCACGACCGCCGCCGTTGGCTGGCTCCACGACCCGGACGGCTTCGACCTCGGGGCGCGCCACATCACGGTGTCAACCGTCGGGCTGGTCCCCGGCATCCGCAAGCTCGCTGATCTCGGGCTGCCGCTGACCCTCGCGATCAGCCTGCACGCGGCCAACGACGACCTGCGCGACGACCTCGTCCCCATCAACCGCGTCCATCCGATCGACGAGCTGCTGGGCGCCGCGCGCGACTACCGCGAGCGCACGAACCGGCGGGTCAGCCTCGAGTGGTGCCTCATCGGCGACGTCAACGACTCCACCGCCGACGCGCACGAGCTGGCGGACGTGGCGCTCGAGATGCGCGCGCACGTCAACGTCATCCCGATGAACCCGACGCCCGGCGTCGTCTGGGGGGAGCCGACCGACGAGCGCCTGAAGATCTTCCTGCGCACGCTCGAGGGACGCGGCGCGAACGTGACGCTGCGCGACACGCGCGGTCGGGATGCCGACGCCGCCTGCGGCCAGCTGCTCGCCAACTACACGCTCGACGCCGGCAAGCGCCTGCCCGCCGCCGTGGGGGCGGCCGAGCGTGTCGACGCGCATCGCTCCGAGGGTCGAGCATGACCCCCGACACGCGCCGTCGCGTGGCGATCCTCGGCTCGACGGGCTCGATCGGGACCCAGGCGCTCGACGTCGTCCGGGCCCACCCCGACCACTTCGAGGTCGTCGCGCTCGCTGCCGGCCGCGATGTCGACGGCATCGCCGCG
>JBFHRB010000265.1:0-4515 GCA_041591915.1 Nitriliruptorales bacterium | reverse complement strand
GCGCGAGCACCATCGACACCCCCGGGGAGACCCGGACTCTACGACGCTCGCTCGGTCGCGTGACTCCTGCGGCGTAGCCGGGTCGGACGAGGGTCGCGCCACGGGCAGCCCGCCGGCAGCGTGCGGAAGCCGACCGGCCACCGGCCGAAGGTGCACCACTTCGGGGGCCCAGAGGCGTACCGTGAATCAGCGAACCGAGCCTGGACCCCTCGTGACGTGCAGTATCTGCGGGGCACCGACGGACGACGATGCGGATCTCGACCGTCGCCTGGTGATGTTCTGTTGCCAGCGCTGTGAGCCCCTGGTGCGCGCCCTCTTCGACGCCCACCGCGAGCCTTCCGTCACCCGCTGACCAGCGCACCCACCTGAGGGCGGGCGCGACGGCCGCGGGGCCGGCTCCGCGCGCCTACGCCGCGCGCCGCCGCCGCAGCCCGAGGGCCCCGGCTGCCGTCAGCAGACCGAGGACGCCGAGGCCTCCCCCGGTCGACGGGAGTTCGTCCTGGGCGGGGGCTGCGCTGGGCGCGGGTGCGGGTGCCGGCACGGAGTTGCGCCCGAACATCGCGAGGACCTGCGTCGTCGGCCGGTTGACCCACTGCATCGACAGTGCGCCGTTGGGCAGGAAGATGATCCGCTCGGCGCCCTCGTCCACGCCCCACTCCGAGGGCACGTCGGTCTCCTGGGACGCAGCCAGTGCATCGCCGGCCGCCACCATCGCGGCCCAGAGCCGCTCGGAGCAGGCGCCCAGCGTCCCGTCGACCCCGAGCTCGTCGGACCCGCAGAACACCTGCGACGTGGGGCTCTCGACCGGGTCGCCCAGGACCATGGCGGTGTCGGTCCACACCTGGCCGTAGAAGCCGCCCTGGAACGCGGACCCGGCGTTGTTCGGCTCGTTGTGGAAGCCCTGACGCGAGACGCCGTCGACGGGGCGCCCGAGCGCCGGGTCGAACATGGCGTGGATCAACGGCTCCCAGAGCGCGTCCATGATCGCCACGGCCGAGGCGTTGTCGTACTCCCCGTCGAGGTCGCCGTCACGGCGAAGGGCCCGGTCCGCGACCCACTGCTCGAGGAGCGCGAGCATGTCGGCCTCGCGCTGACTGGGGGCGGGCTTGGCCTTCAGGATGCGGATGACGTTGGGGAGGTTGTGCGTGCCTCGCAGGTCGCTGAGCCCGGCTTCCTCCATGATCTGCGTGAGCTTGACCGGGTCGATGGAGCCGAAGGGCTCCGCCAGGATCTTGTCCTCCAGGAGGTCCGCGCGGTACAGGGCGCTGAAGCCCCAGCCCGAGTCGTCCTCGCCCCAGTTCGGAGCCTGGCGGTTGTTCCACGACACCATGTAGCCGCGCGCCGGGTTCGCCTCGTGCGGGTGCTGGCGGCCGTCGAGGTAGAGGTCGTTGCCCTCGGCGTCCTGCAGCCACTCCCACTCGCCCGTCCCCCAGACCGGGAGGTCGGGGTGGATCGTGTCGGGGCGGATCGGGAAGAGCCCCCCGTGGAAGTAGGCGATCTCGTCCGCGTTTGCGTAGACCCAGTTGGTCGACAGCGTGTGCGACTCACCGAAGATGTCGATGAAGTCCTCGGCGGTCTCGGCCTCGCCGCGGTTCATCCGCAGGATCGAGACGGCCGGGTCGGCCTCCTTCAGGTACGTCGACCGCTTGCGCGACACGGCGACGGGCAGGTCGCCGATCCTCCCGCGGGCCGTGACGGGCCCGTGGATGGTCCGCTCGACGTAGATCGCCGGCAGGACCTCGCCGCCCGGCAGCGTCGCGGACTCGCGGTGCAGCCGTCGGTCCATCGGGATGCACTCGTGGGTGCCGTCACCGTCGGTGTCGTGGAGGTAGTGGACCTCCTCCTCGGTGACCGTCCCGCCGTCGGGATCACACAGGATCTCGACGTAGGTGTCGATCATGTCCGAGCCGCCAGCCGTCGCGGTCCAGACGGCCTGGTGGGAGCGGCCGATGACCACCAGCGTCGACAGGCCCGGGAAGCCGGCACCGCGCGCGTGGATCGTCGGCGAGTGCAGCTCCGACTCGACGAGGATCTGGGGGTCCCAGTAGCCGGCCTGGGGGCCGCCGATGACGATCGGGTGGCCGGTGGCGCTGCGGTCCTTGTCGACCGCGAGCCAGTTGGACATCGAGCCCTGGAACGCCTTCGAGAGGTCGAGGCGACCGGCGGCCGTGTCGAGGACGACGTTCTCCCACTTGATGCGGGAGGCCTCCGCCAGCGCCTCGAGGTCAGCCGCGGCCGCGCCTGCGGTGCCCGGGAACAGGGTGGCGATCTCCTCGAAGATGCCCTGCAGGCCAGGGGCACCGGGCCCGAAGCCGGTCACGTTGCCCTCCGTGCCGGGCATGGGCATGGCCGGGAGCATGTACTGGAACGACTCCTCGAGCGTGTGCAGCGGGCCGTCGTCGTTGAGGCGGTTGCGGAAGTCCTCGTAGACGAGGCGAGCGTCGTCGATGCCGTAGTCCTCGACCATCCGAGCGAACCGCGCCGCGTTGCCGAGCTCGTTGCCGCCGCCGGCACCGAAGAGCGCGCGGACGATCGAGATGACGGCGACGATGTCGGTCGGGCGCCAGGGTGCGATCTCGTTGGGCGGCACGATGTCGGCGAGGCCGGCCGGCTGGGGGACCCGGCCCTGCTGCATCTGCGCGATGAAGTGGTTGATGCCTGCGGCGTGTGCGGTGGCGATGTCGACGATGTCCTGGCCGTTCTGGCCGAACTCCTCGGGCATCCGGTCGACCATCGCCTGGAACTCCTCCTCGGTGTAGCCGTAGACGCGGACGATCTCGGCGTCCGCCATCCAGCTGGCGTTGTCACCCAGGAGCTCGAAGGCCTCGGCGCGGCCCAGGGCGCGGAGCAGCTCCATGATCGGCAGGCGGTCCTCGGCGGAGGCGTAGCCGGCCCCGAAGGCCATGGCCTCGTCGGTCTCGCCGTAGATGTGGGGCACGCCCCACTGGGCGTCGCGGACGATGCGGACATCGGCGCGCGGGAAGTACTCGCGGTCGACGTCCTCGATCGGGCCGAAGAGGCCGTCCTTGAAGTACTTCGTCGTGAGCTCCTCGGCGGTCAGGGTCGGGTAGCCCTGGACGAGGTCGTCGTAGGCACGGAGCTCCTTCTCCTTCTCCTCCAGCTGGGCACCGGGCGGGGTGACCGTGCCGTGCACGAGCGCGTCGTCGATCGCCGCGTGGTACGCGGGGTCGAGCGGGTCCGGCGCCTCCTGCCCGACGGCAGGGATCGCGACGGAGAGGGCGGTGGCCGCGGCGACGGCGGCCGCGCCTGAACGGAGGAAGGAGGAACGCATCAGCAGGCCTTGCGGAAGGGGGTTGCCCAGTCCTTCGACGGCCGTGCCCCTGGTCCCTGCCCACGCAGCCGGCGGCGCGCACCGGAAGCGCGAGGTGCGCCGCCCGGTCAGGCCCGGGCGTAGACGATCGCGTTGCCCTGCTTGCCGACCATCTCCACCGCACCGGCCTCGCGCAGGCAGTAGGTCATCTGCTGCGCGAGTCGGCGCTGGCAGCCGACGGCCGCGGCGACGTCTCTCGTGGTGAACTCGTCGGGCACGTCCCCCAGCAGGGCGGCGAGCTCGCCCGAGCTCGAGAACACGTGCCGGTCGACGACCTCGAGCAGGTGCCGGCCGGCCACGACCCAGCCCTTGCGGCGCCAGGCCCTCGTCGGGTCGTGCGTGCGGATCTCGTCCTCGCGGGTGAGCACGACCTCGATCGTCAGGTTGGGGGCGTCGATGAGATCGGGGAACGCCACCAGTTCCGCGAAGAGGTCGGCGACCGTGCCGTGCTTCGGGGAGCGCCGTCGGCCGAGCACCTCCCCGTCGTCCGACACCCGCACGATCCAGCGGTCGACGGCGATCGGGTGCACGAGCCGGACCGGGTGCTCCTCGACCAGCGCGCGCAGCTTGGCCTTCATCTTCGAGAAGCTGCCGGTCTGGATCTCGATCAGGACGTCACCCCGGACGAGGTCGATGACGTGGTCGCCGACGGGCACCTCGACCCGGTCGCCGGGCTCGCGGTACCAGTCCTTGAGTGCGGCATGGATGGCACCTTCTCCGAGGGTGCCGATGTGCGGGGAGGCCATGTCCGCACGGTACGGCGCTCGGGGTCAGATGGCCGCGAACCAGCCCATCGCCCCTCGTTCGGCGAGGTGGTGCTGGTGGGGGTGGAACATGTACCGACCTCGCTCCGGTAGGCGGAACTCCACGATCGCCCGCTCGCCCTGGCCGAGCGTCACCGTGTCGGTGTGCTCGTCCGGCTCGGCCCGGGTGCCGGTGCGGTAGACGTCGAACATCTCGCCGTGCAGGTGGAACGACCCGACCGCCTCGTACTCGGTCATGTTGAGGACGTAGGCACGCACGAGCAGGCCCGTCTCCACCTTGATCGGGAATCGTGCGTAGTACCCGGCGACGCCGTTCCACGTCACGAGCTCGTTGCGCCCATCGCCGTCGAGGTCCCATCCGCTCAGCATCAGGACCACCTCGAGCGCGGGCTCGCGCGGCTCGACCGGGTCCACGATGAG
>JBFHRB010000264.1:0-4550 GCA_041591915.1 Nitriliruptorales bacterium | reverse complement strand
GATGGTGTCGAGATGGTGATGCCGGGTGACAACACCGAGATGAGTGTGATCCTGGAGAAGCCGATCGCGATGGACGAGGGTCTGCGGTTCGCGATCCGTGAGGGTGGCCGCACCGTCGGCGCCGGCCGCGTCATCAAGATCCTGAAGTAACACCTCCGACCACCCGGTCCTCCGCAGCGGCGACCGGGTGGTCAGATCCCACCGGCCTCTGCGTCGGCGGCACCTCTGCGGCGGCCCGAGAACCCGAACCAGGCCCGCCTACGAGGAACCGCCGCCGCGACGGCCTCCCCCCTGCAGCACACAGCCGCTGCGTAAGCCCCGTCAGTCGGGGCGAGAAGAGAGAAGAGCATGGCCAAGAACGAGAACCGGCCGAAGGTGACGCTGGCTTGCACCGAGTGCAAGGAGCGCAACTACATCACCACGAAGCACCGGATCAACCAGCGCGAGCGCATCGAGCTCAACAAGTACTGCCCGCGGTGCCGCACGCACCGGGCGCACAAGGAAACGCGCTGACGAACTGACGACCCGCACTCCGGTGCGGGTCCGTCATGTCTGGAGGGATCATGGCGCTCAACCGGGACAAGGTCGGGACCGAGTACCCGTCGTACACCTACGAGGTGTCGCGGGAGAAGATCCGCGAGTACGCGGCTGCCCTCGGCGAGAGCGACCCGCGCTACTTCAGCGACGGTGACGACTGTGTCGCGCCCCCGACGTTCGCGGCGTGCTTCACGGTCGTCCGCGGCGCCACCCCCGTGTTCGGCGACCCCGAGCTCGGCGTCCACCCGGTCCTCGTCCACGGTTCGCAGCGCTACGAGACCGGGGTTCGGCCGCTGAGGCCGGGCGACCGCCTCGTCTGCACCCCGCGCGTCGGCAGCATCACCTACCGGGGCCGCAACGAGTTCCTCGAGATCGAGGTCGACTGCCGGTTCGAGGACTCGGGTGACCTCGCCGTCAAGAGCGTCGGCACCATCGTGTTCCTCGGCAGCGCCCCGCAGGAAGAGGAGGCCTCGGCATGAGCAACGGACCGCGCACCGACGTGGCGGCCGGGGAGGAGCTCCCCACCATCGAGACCAGCCACGCCATCGCCACGTCGATCCTCTACGCCGGCGCGTCCGGCGACTTCAACCCGCTGCACTACGACGCCGAGGTCGCGGCAGGCATCAGCCCCACCGGCGGGGTCATCGCCCACGGCATGTACTCGATGGGCCTGGCCTCGCGGCTGCTCACCTCGTGGGCCGGCGGTCCGGAGCACGTCGAGAGCATCGAGGTGCGGTTCACCAAGCCGTGGCCGACGGGCTCGAGCTCCACGTTCGGGGGGACGGTCAAGGAGGTCGCCGACGGCAAGGCTGTCGTTGCCCTCTGGGGACAGAACGAGAACGGCACCAGGATCCTGTCGGGCACCGGCATCGTCCGGTTGGGCTGACCCGTCCCGCTCGGACCCGCGGTCTCCCTCGACGGCGAGCGCGGGGGCCGCACCCCACCCGCATCCGGTTGTCGCGTCCACCCCGAGCCGGTAGCCTCCAGATGCTGCCCCGCGGGGCAGCCTTCTTATGCACCTTGAAGGGGTGTAGCTCAACTGGCAGAGCACTGGTCTCCAAAACCAGCGGCTGGGGGTTCGAGTCCCTCCACCCCTGCGTGATCGGTCACCTCCGACGGTGACCCGACAGACCCACCGGGTCTACCGGCGGTCGCCCGCCACGCAGCGCGTGACTGCCGGAAGCGCCCAGATCAGTCGAGGATCCCGATGAACCGCGAGTTCAAGCGAGCGCAGGCCCGCGAGGAGAAGCGTGCCGCCCGCCAGGAAGACAAGATGCGCGAGCAGCGGCAGGAGCTCTTCGAGAAGCGCCGCCGCACCTCCCCTGGCGAGTTCCTCAAGGAGGTCCGCGGCGAGCTCAAGAAGGTGGCGTGGCCCAATCGCCGGGAAGTGACGTCGTACACGCTCGTGGTGCTCATCACGACGACCGTCCTGACCCTGATCGTGTGGGGTATGGACTTCGTCATGAAGGACATCGTGCTGCGGCTGTTCGGATGAGGACACCAGACATCGTGCAAGACATCGACGAGACCACGACGGACCAGGCCACCGGTGCTGACGCACCGGTCGAGCCCGCTGCCGGCGAGCCCGCGGCGCCCTCCGAGGCGCCCATGCCCGACCCCGAGGACCTCCCCACGTCCGGCGAGCTCGACGCTGCGCCGGTCGAGGAGGCCCTGAGCGAGGCCACCGAGGCCACGGCCGAGCCGGCAGAGCCGGCCATCGACGAGGCCGAGGCGGCGGACACCCCTGCGGTCGACGAGCCGGCAGAGCCGGCCATCGACGAGGCCGAAGCGGCGGACACCCCTGCGGTCGACGAGCCGGAGGCTGCCGTCGAGGCGGAGGCCGACGGCGAGTCCGACGACCTCGACGACCTGCTCGGCATCGCCGGGGCGGAGACCGACGAGGCAGCCACGCCCGAGCCCGCCGGCGACGAGGCCGAGGAGGCCCCGGCAGCTGCTGCGGAGGAGCCGGCCGAGGAGGCGCCGAAGCGCAAGCGCCGCCCCCGCCGCCTCGAGGACGTCGAGGACCAGAAGGACCTCGCGCGGCTGTTCGGCGACTGGTACGTCGTCCACACCTACTCGGGCTACGAGCAGCGCGTGAAGGACAACCTCACCAGCCGTATCGAGGCGCTCGGCGCGGATGACCGGATCTTCGAGATCGTCATCCCGACGCAGGAGGTCACCGAGTTCAAGAAGGGCAAGAAGCAGACCGTCGCCAAGAAGTTCCTGCCCGGCTACGTGCTGGTCCGGATGTTCATGGACGACGAGGTCTGGGGTCTCGTCCGTCACACCCCGGCCGTCACCGGCTTCGTCGGTGCCACCGGGACCAAGCCTGTCCCGCTCTCCCTCAAGGAGGTCGCGGACATCCTCTCGATCCCCGAGGAAGTCATCGTCGAGGTCGAGGGCGAGGAGGTCGAGGAGGCCGCGTCCAAGGACGAGGTGGACATCGACCTCGAGGTCGGCGAGACGATCCGCGTGACCAGCGGGCCGTTCGCGGACTTCACCGGAACCATCGCGGAGATCAACGTCGACCAGGCCAAGCTGAAGGTGCTCGTGTCCGTCTTCGGGCGCGAGACCCCGCTCGAGCTCCCGTTCGACAACATCGCGAAGCTGTAACCAACCCCCTATCCGTGGGAGGCCGTACACCCGGCCGTTCGCACCACGAGGAGTAGCACCATGGCGAAGAAGGTCGCCGGCTTCATCAAGCTGCAGATCCCGGCTGGGCAGGCCAACCCTGCTCCGCCGGTCGGTCCTGCGCTCGGTCAGCACGGCGTGAACATCATGGAGTTCTGCAAGGCCTTCAACGACAAGACGCAGGGCCAGCAGGGCGACATCGTCCCGGTGGAGATCACGGTCTACGAGGACCGGTCCTTCACCTTCATCATGAAGACGCCGCCCGCGGCCCAGCTGTTGCTGAAGGCTGCCGGGCTGCCGAAGGGCTCCGGCGTCCCGCACACCCAGAAGGTCGGTTCGGTAACGAAGGACCAGGTGCGCGAGATCGCCGAGAAGAAGATGCCCGACCTCAACGCCATCGACATCGATGGCGCGATGAAGATCATCGAGGGCACGGCCCGCTCGATGGGTATCGAGGTCAAGGGCTGACCAGCCACATCTGAAGCATCCATGCCGGGTCACTCCCGGCTGACCGTGGGAGGCGGGGCCACCCCGCCGCTGGCACCACAGGAGTAACAACCGATGGCCAAGAAGGGCAAGAAGTACCGCGCAGCCATGGAGGTCTACGACCCCCAGGAGGTCTACGCGCCGAAGAAGGCGTTCGTGATCCTCAAGGAGATCTCGGCCGCCACCTACGACCCCACCGTCGACGTCGCCATCCGGCTGGGCGTCGACCCGCGCAAGGCGGACCAGATGATCCGCGGCGCCGTCTCGCTGCCGCACGGCACGGGCAAGTCGGCGGTCGTTGCCGTCGTCACGTCCGGCGAGAACGTGACGAAGGCCAAGGAGGCCGGCGCCGAGCACGTTGGCGCCGACGACCTGATCGAGGAGCTCGGCAAGGGCACGCTCCTCGACGAGATCGATGCCGTCGTCGCGAGCCCGGACATGATGGGCAAGCTCGGGCGCCTGGGAAAGACCCTCGGCCCCCGCGGCCTGATGCCGAACCCCAAGTCCGGCACGGTCACGCAGGACGTCGCCAAGGCCGTCCGCGAGATCAAGGGTGGTCGCGTCGAGTACCGCACCGACCGCACCGCCAACGTCCACGCGATCCTCGGCAAGGCCTCGTTCAGCGCGGACCAGCTGACCGAGAACTTCCTCGCGCTCTACGAGGAGATCATCCGGCTGCGTCCGGCGTCGGCCAAGGGCCGCTACGTCCACACCGTCGCCGTGTCGACTTCGCAGAGCCCGGCCGTGCGGATCGACCCGGCGAAGGCCAAGGCGCTGTCCGAAGACGAGCAGGAGTGACGCGAGTCACGACGCTGCATCGCGACCTGCGTTAGCATCGAGCCCGTCCGGGAAGCGGACGGGCTCGACGCGTTCCACGGCGTGGTGAGCGCGGCAGG
>JBFHRB010000263.1:0-4559 GCA_041591915.1 Nitriliruptorales bacterium | reverse complement strand
GCTGCTGCCGCCCGAGCTGCGGCGCTGGCCGCCACGGCCCTGGCCGTCGCCCTTGCGTTCGCCGGAGGAGCTGGCGCGGTCGCGTGACGAGTCACGGCCGCGCTCGCGCTCGGACGTGCCGCCGTCGCCCCGCGTCCGCTCTCGCGTCGCCGCGGGTGCGGACGACGTCGATCGGCTGCGCGTCCGGGTCCGGGTCCGCTCGGTCGCATCCCCCGTCGCACGGGTGCGCTCGCGGGTCCGCTCGGAGCCGTTCGAACGGTCGGGCGACGGAGCCGCCTCGCGTGCGGGGCGCTCGTCGCGTTCGCGGCGGCCGTCACCAGGGCGTTCGTCGCGGGCGCTCGGGCGCTTGCCGCCATCGCGGTCGGTGTCGCGCTTGCGGTCGCTGCTCCGCGCGTCGGAGGCCCCGTTGTCGCGGTCCCGGCTGCGGCCATCGCCGCGCCCGCGGTCGCGGTCCTTCCGGTCGCGGTCGCTGCGGCCTCGGTCGTTGCGGTCGCGGTCGCCGCGGTCGCGGTCCGACGAGCCTCGCGAAGAGCTGCGCGAGGAGGACGAGCTCCCGGCGCGTCCGAGGTGGGCCCACGGCGTCTCGTCCGGCAGGTCGAACAGCTCGGTGAGCAGCTCGGACGTGGAGAAGACCTCGTGGACCTCGGTCGAGTCGCCGAGGTCGAGGGCCTTGCGGATGACGTTGAGCTTGACCGCGTCCTCGGGGGTCGCGAACGTGATCGCGACGCCAGCCTCGCCCGCACGGGCGGTGCGGCCGATGCGGTGGAGGTAGAGCTTCTCGTCGTCCGGCAGGTCGTAGTTGACGACGTGGGTCACGTCCTCGACGTCGAGCCCGCGCGCCGCGACCTCGGTCGCGACCAGCACGTCGGCCTTGCCGCCACGGAACTTGTCGAGGTGCTTCTCGCGCGTGTGCTGCTTGAGGTCGCCGTGGATCGCGACCGCGGCGACGCCGAGGTCGGCGAGCTCGTCGACGAGGCGGTCGGCCATGTACTTCGTGCGCGTGAAGACGTACACGCGGTGGCGGTTCGGATCCTGCAGGATCCGCGCGAGGACGCGCGGCTTGTCCATCTTGAAGACCTGGAAGAAGTGCTGCTGCATCCGGTCGGGGATGGTGAGTTCCTCGGTCTCGGCCCGCATGAAGGTGGGCGAGTCCATGAGGCGACGAGCGAGGTTGACGATCGCCGTCGGCATCGTCGCCGAGAACAGCATCGTCTGGTACTCGTCACCGCAGGCGTCGATCAGTCGCTCGACGTCGGGCAGGAAGCCCATGTCGAGCATCTCGTCGGCCTCGTCGAGGACGAGCACCTTGATGGTCGACAGGTCGAGGTTGCGGCGACCGATGTGGTCGAGCAGGCGCCCCGGCGTACCGGCGACGATGTGCACGCCCTTGCGCAGGGCGTCCGCCTGGTTGTCCAGCGAGACGCCGCCGTAGACGGTCTGCACCGTCATGCCCATGGCGTGGGCGAGGGGCGTCAGCTCCTCCGCGACCTGCACGCACAGCTCACGGGTGGGCGTGACCATCAGCACCTGCACCTCGCGGCGGCTGGGGTCGATGTTCTGCAGCGCCGGGATACCGAAGGCGAGCGTCTTGCCCGAGCCGGTGCGTGCCTGGCCGATCAGGTCGTTGCCCTCGAGGGCGAACGGGATGGTCTGGTCCTGGATGGGGAAGGGGGAGGTGATCCCCTTCGCCGTGAGGGAGTCGACGATCCTGGGGTCGACGCCGAGGTCGGTGAAGGTCTTCTGTTGTTCGGTCACGTTCGGTCGTTCTCTCGTTGTGCCAGCGCGACAACGGCCGCGTAGCGATGTGGAGTGCGAAGGGCGGGACCTGGCCCGCGGGGCTCCACACCCGGAGGGGGGAGCTTGCTGGAGGGTACCAGCGGGACCCGTGGCGCCGCGGGACGCGTGCGCTTGGGCCTGTCGAGTGATTCGACGCCCGCGAGGTCGTCACCTGCCCGGCTGCGGGCCGGCGGTAACCGACGGTTACCCTTCGCGTGGCGAGCCGACCGACCTGATCCCCCGTTGATGCAGGGAGAGCGACGTGACCTTCAGCCTCAAGCTGACTGACGAGCAGAAGCAGGCCAAGGACTGGGCCCACGAGTTCGCCCAGAAGGAGATGCGCGAGAAGCTGGTCGACGGCCAGGAGGCCCATCGGTACTACGACGAGACCGAGGAGTTCCCGTGGGACACGGTCAAGGCCGCCGCCCAGATCGGGCTCTACGGGCTCGACTACTACCAGATGGCCGGGTCGGACACGACCGGCATCACGACCGCGCTCATCATGGAGGAGATCTTCTGGGGCTGCGCCGGCATGGGCCTCGCCATCTTCGGCTCCGGCCTGGCGCTCGCCGGACTCGCCTCGACCGGCACGGGCGAGCAGATCGCCGAGTGGTCGCAGAAGATCTTCGGGACGCCCGATGACGTCAAGGTCGGGGCCTTCGCGGTCACCGAGCCGGGCGCGGGCTCGGACGTGTCGCGCCTTCGGACGCGGGCACAGAGGGTCGAGGGTGGCTGGCTCCTCAACGGCGAGAAGACCTGGATCACCAACGGCGGGATCGCCGACGTCCACGTCGTCGTGGCGACGGTCGACCCCAAGCTCGGCCACCGGGGGCAGGCGTCCTTCATCGTGACGAAGGACATGGAGGGCTTCTCCATGTCCCAGAAGCTGCCCAAGCTGGGCATCCGGGCGTCGCACACCTCGTCGATCGTCTTCGATGACTGCTTCGTGCCCGATGAGCACCTGCTCGGCGGCGAGGAGAAGCTCAACGCCAAGATCGAGGGCGCGAAGAACCCCGACCGTGCGAAGAAGACGAAGTCCGGGGCCCTCGCGACCTTCGAGGCCACGCGCCCGATCGTGGGCATCCAGGCCGTCGGCATCGCCCGGGCGGCCTTCGAGTACGCGCGCGACTACGCCCTCGAGCGCCAGACCTTCGGGGTGCCGATCATCCGCCACCAGGCCATCGCCTTCAAGCTCGCGGACATGGCCACCGAGATCGACGCGGCGCGCCTGCTGTGCTGGCGCGGCATCAACATGGGCACGACCTGGACGCCGTTCGTGCAGGGCGAGGGGTCCATGGCCAAGCTCAAGGCCGGACGCGTCGCCGTGGACGTCACGGACGAGGCGATCCAGATCCTCGGTGGGTACGGGTACAGCCGTGAGTACCCGGTCGAGAAGTGGCACCGTGACGCGAAGATCTACGAGATCTTCGAGGGCACCAAGGAGATCCAGCAGCTGGTCATCGCCCGCCAGATCGCGCGCGCGGTCGGGGGCCAGAGCGCCTGAGGGCCTAGCCCCTTCGCACGCCGCGGCGCCGCAGCGCGTCGCGGCCGCGCTCGGCCAGTGCCAGTGCCTCGGACGGGCTCAGCTCGATCGGGCCGGGCCGGTTGTCGAGGCGGTCCTCGTGCACGCTGATGTCAGGCCCGTCGGGCCCCTCGTCGGCCTCGCCGATCGGGATCGTGACGTGTTCCTCGATCGGCGGGGCCTTGGCTGCAGGCTGCTCGGGAAGCTCCGCCGGTGCCGGGTGCAGCACGATCTGGCGACCATCCGGCTCCTCGACGAGTACACGGTCGTCCGGTTCGGCCTCGGTCGTGGGGGCCCCGGCGGCCTGCGGTTCGGGCTCGGGCGCCACGGGCGCGAACTCGTCTGGTTCCGCCACGGCCGTGGGCTGGTCCTCGGGCGCGTCCGGGGCCGGTGCCACCGTGACGGGTTCCTCGTCGAAGATCCCGACCTCGAGGTCCGACTCGTCAAGCCCGACCTCGAGGCCCGACTCCTCTTGGGTCGTCGCCTCGGTCTCCGCCTCGGTCACCGCGGGCCCCTGCATCAGGCGCTCCAGGAGGGGCGCCGGCTCGGGCTCCGGCGCGAGCTCGACGTCCAGCTCCGCCTCGACCGCGAAGATGTCGCCGCGACGTGCCGACGGGTCGTCGCCGGCCTCGCGGTGGAGGCGGTCCACGACCGTGCGGCTGGGGGCGGCGAACAGGCTGCCCGTGGCGGGCTCCGGAGTGGGCTCGAGCTCCGCCTCGGCCTCGGCCTCGGCCTCGTAGGCCGGCTCGTCGAGTGACGGGACGACCGGCAGGTCCTCCTCGCGTTCCTCGAGCAGCGCGCCGACCTCCACGTCGAGCGCCGTGACCGCCAGCCCGTCGATCGAGGTCGGCTCGTCCGCGGCCACCTCGGCCGCGGCCGGTTCCACGGCGACGTCGGTCTCGCCGCCGACATCATCCAACGGCTCGGCGACCGGCGTCGGTGCCACCTCGGCCGCGGCCGGGGGGAGCGCTGGCTCCACCGGTGGCGCGGGGGGCGCGAGGTCCAGGGGTGCTGCCGGTCGAGTGGGCTCGGGCCCGGAGGGCTCGGGCGCGAGCACGTCCGGCTCGGCCGGCGGTGCCGCAGCCTCGTCGGCCTGCGCCTGGGCGTACGCCGTCAGCTCCTCGGTCAGGGCCCGGAGCTCGGCGCGCGCCGCGTCATCGCGCGCGCCCTCCGTGACCTCGGTGGCGTCCTCGGGCCGGTCCGGGACGACGAAGAGGTCATCCGTGGCGGCCGGCACGGTCGTGGTCTCGGCCTCATGCGG
>JBFHRB010000262.1:0-4591 GCA_041591915.1 Nitriliruptorales bacterium | reverse complement strand
CTCGAGGCCGGCGCGGAAGGTCGCGTCGCCATCGCGTTCCCCGGTACGACGGTGGCCAACCGCGACGACCAGTCGCGACCCTGGCACGCGTACCAGGTCGTGGGCCTCGACCTCCTCGGTGACGAGCCGCTGTTCGTCTCCACCACCGCCAACGTGGCTGGCGACCCCGTCCCCCGCGGCAACTGCGGGCCGGGTCGGTGCGGTCCGCTCTGGGACTTCCAGGACATCCAGATCTCGCCGCTCGACGGCGGGTTCTGGGCGGCGATCGCCGACTCGTGCCGCACCCAGCGGTGCCTGGGTGGCAAGCGGCCCGTCCGCGACGACGTCACCACCGGCATGGGGGTGGCGGTCCGCCAGATCGGTGGCCCGCGCGTTCGCGACGTCGTGCTCCCGGATCCGTCGCCCGCGCCCTCTCCCGAGGAGCCGACGGAGCCGGAGCCGGAGCCGGAGCCGTCGCCTTCGGAGGCGTCGGCCTAGGCCGGGTCGACCTGCGCGTCGAGGGCCTCGAGGACGGCGATGTCCACGGGGTCGCGCTTGCCCTTGACCTCGATGCTTCCGAGGGGGCGGGTGCGGGCCGCGGGGCCGAGTGCGGCGAGGGTCGTCGCGCTGACGGCGACCTCACCGACCGGCGCGAGCGATTCGATCCGGGCCGCCGTGTTGGTCGTGTCGCCGATGGCCGTGAAGTTGCGCATCTGCTCCGCGCCGATGTTGCCCACCAGGGCCGGCCCGGTGTTGAGCCCGACGCGGAACCGCGGGGCGTCGGGTCGCGCGTCCGCGAGGGGGCTCACGACCCGCTGCAGCCCCAGGCCTGCGCGCGCGGCGCGGGCCGCATGGTCGGGCTGGTCCGCCGGGGCGTTGAAGACGGCCATGATGGCGTCGCCGACGAACTGCACGACGGTGCCGCCCTCGGTCAGGATCGCCGGGACGATCGCCCCGAAGTAGGCGTTGAGCAGCTCCACGACCTCGGCCGGTGGCGTGCGTTCCGAGAAGGTCGTGAAGCCGCTGAGGTCGGCCATGAGCACCGTGACCTCGCGGACCGCGCCTCCCAGCGCCGCCTGCGAGGGGTCGGCGATGAGCGTCGTCGCGACCTCGGGGGAGAGGTAGGACCGGAACAGGCCGTCGAGCTGCTGGTACAGGCGGGCGTTCTCGATCGCGATCGACAGCTGCGTGGCGAGGCTCTGCAGGACCGCGACGTCCCGCTCCGCCAGCGGGTGGTCACCGGCGACCTCCAGCAGGCCGACGGTGCGGTCCTTCACGCTGAGGGGGACGCGCGCCGTGCCTCCCTCGATGCTGGGCTGCGGATCGGGGCGGAGCACCTCCCGACGGGCGGGCGTGACGTCGTGCTCGGCGCCCGCGCTGTCGAGCAGGCGGCCGTCGGTCAGCCGCAGCAGCTCGATGCCGGCCGAGGGGTACGCGTCGCGGACCAGCCGCAGCGCGTCGTCGACGAGCGTGTCCTCGTCGGCGATCACCCGTGCCTCGTGTCCGATCGCGACGAGCGCACCGAGTCGGTCGATCTGGTCGCGGTCGGCGGCGAGGGCCGAGCCTGCCTGCTCGAGCACCTCGCGCTGGCGCTCGGTGAGGTTGAAGCGGCTCTGCAGCGCCGTGGCCACCGGGTTGCCGTCGCGCGCCTCCCCGCTGCCCCGCTCGCGGAGTGCCGCGACGAACTCCTCGAGCGCCCGGTCGTAGCCCTCACGGACCTGGCGCACCGTCTCGTCGAGCGCGATGCCGGTGAAGAGCCCGGTCACGGTGCCCTCTCGTCGGTACTGCACGTGCACCGCGTAGCCGAGGTACCAGAACGCGGCAGCCTGCAGGATGTGCCAGAGCCACCACGACGCCTGCCAGGTCCGCGACATCGCCAGCGTGACGGTCGTCTCGGCGAGCAGGACGTAGGCCGTGACGAGGCCCATGGAGACGACGGAGGGCGTCCGCCGGTGCAGCCGGAAGTAGGCCACGGCGGCGTAGATGAACGCCGGCGCCGTCGCCGCGGCGAAGAGGCCGACGAACTCACGCTGGGCCTCGATGCTGAAGCCCGATCCGACGGGTGGGATCTCGAGGATCGAGGCGATCGCCCAGGCCACCATCGAGGCCAGGAGTCCGTAGGTCAGCAGCCGTTCGTGCTCGACGACGCGGTCGGCGAGCCCCCTGGAGGGAGCAACGGACACGACGGCAAGCACGGCTGCGAGCAACAGGCCCATCGGCGTCGCGATGTCGAAGCCGACCGAGCGTGCGCCCACGAGCACCATCGGCGTGGCGACGCCGTGGAGGAACTGGTAGCCGGCGGTGGCGAGGAACGACAGGGCGACGAGGGTCAGGCGAGCATCGCGGTGGGTACGCGCCTCGCGCAGGATCTGCACGGCGACCGCGGTGGCGATGGCCGAGCTGCCGGCGACGAGCACGAGGTGGGACGGGTTGTCCTGCCAGCGAAGGTCCCACTCGGGGCGCACGAGGATGGCCACGAGGCCCAGGAGCGGGAAACCGAGGTGGGACCCCCACACGACCGCCCGCATGGCGGAACCGCGTCCCGCCTCTGCGGCCATCGACCGCCCCCTGACTCGTCGGGTCGGATGCTAGGTGCCCGAGGAGCACCCGGTCGGAAGCCCGGGGAAAGGCGTGGCCCGCTCCGAGGAGCGGGCCACGCGTGAGGGTCCCGTGCGGCGATCAGCCGCAGTCGTCCTGGGTGTCCTCGCTGGTCGGGTTCGAGGCGTCGGCACGGCCGCCGTCCTCGTACGACTCGCCGCAACGAACGGCGGGGCCGCTGTTGCTGATGACCAGCTGGGCCCAGCCCTGGGCCTGGCTGGCGCTGTTGTCCCGGTCGCCGTCCGCGGTCACGGTGCCGTTGACGGTGCCGACGCCGACCGCCCCCTCGGCGGTGATGCGGCCCTGCACGGGCAGCGCGCCGTCCGAGCAGACCTGCAGGAAGCCGCCGCCGCCGGTGCCGGCCTGGCCCCCGTCGCCCGAGATCGTCAGGCCCTGCTGGCTCGGTGCGAGCGCCTTGCTCGTGCCGCAGGTGACGTTGTTCGTGAAGTGCTTCGCCGTGTACTTGCGGTTCGGGTCGAACTGGCCCTTGCTGTTCTTGCAGGCGGCGAGGCCCTTGCCCTCCGGCGGCTCGTAGTGCGTGTCGCGCGGGGCGCCGCAGGAACGCTGGACCGTCTTGACCTCGCTCGAGCCCGCGGAGTCCGCCATCTTGACGGGGCCGGCGGCGAGAGTCCCTTCGCGTGAGGCCTCGGGCGTGGCGGTCGCCTGCGCGGCGACCGTGGCGGCATCGGTGGTGGTCGAGTTGGTGGTGGCCGAGGCGGCGGTGGCCGAGTCGGCGGTGACAGCCGCGGTGGCCGCGGTGGTCGCGGATCCGGCGGACGCAGGAGCGGAGGTCGCCGCGCCCGAGGAGAAGGCCGTGGCCGGAGCGGCCACGAGCAGGAAGGCGCCGATCGCGGCGCTGAGAGCAGTACGGGATCGCATCGTTCCCCCCTTGAGACCTGATGTGCGATGCAGACGTAGGGGTTCGCCGTCGATCGCCAGGGGGCCTCTCCGGTCGCGCGCCCTGCGTGCGTCGACGTGCGAAGTGGCCCGTCCGGGTGGGGCGCGTCGCGTACGTGCGAGGGGCCCGCACGCGCCGGTGCGGGCCCCCTTGGTCGGTGCGTCAGCGATGGATGACGGTGCGGCTGCGGTAGCCGGTGAACGCCGAGGCGATCACGAGCGCGAGGGCGATGATCAGCGCCCACTTGAGGCCTTCGACGAACAGGCCGACGCCACCGAAGATCAGGGCGAGCAGGAGCAGGACGAGGACGAGACCCATGGGCTTGTCTCCTTGTTCAATCGGGTTCGTGTCTCGCCTCGACTGTGCAGGATGCTCCGCGTCGCCCGCGGCTCTGGCGTCCGTCCGGTCGGACAGCCATCAACACGGGTGTGCCCGGTCGTACGGCTGGCCAGAAGTCGCCCCGCGCCCCGTCCTCGAGGAGGAATCGACGCGCGGGACGTCGAAGACACCGGGAAGAACCCACCCCTCGAGGTCTTCCCATGCGCCGCCCCAACGCCAAGCTCGTCGCACTTCTCGCGGTCGCCGTCGCCTGGACGACAGTGCCCAACTACGTGTCCGAGTCGACGCGTGACATCAAGACGGTCATGTCCCGCCACCTCGCGGACGACGTCTCGGCCGAGGCGCTCGTCGCCCTCGAGGCGACCGGTCCTGGTGTCGAGGTGCCCTGCACCGCGGCAGGGACGCGGCCGACCCCGGGCAATGGCTTCGCCGGGCCGTACACCTGTTGGAACGTCGACCTCCTCGGGCTCGTGCCGCTGGCGCAGCTCGGCGGCGCGGCCGGCAACGACTCGTGGGGCTGGACGTCGGCGGACGGCCAGGACATCGCCATGATGGGGACGGGGCGCAACGTCGCCTTCGTCGACGTGACCGACCCGACGACGCCGACGGTCATCGGGCTGCTCCCGACGCCGGACGGTGACACCACCGAGGCCGACGGCGCGATCTGGCGTGACATGAAGGTCGTGAACGACCACGCCTTCATCGTCAGCGAGCGTGGCGGCGGCGTGCAGGTGGTCGACCTCAACGCCCTCGCTGCCAACCCGCTCGGCCCGACGG
>JBFHRB010000261.1:0-4599 GCA_041591915.1 Nitriliruptorales bacterium | reverse complement strand
GGCTCGTCGCCGAGGTGAAGCGCGACGGGCACGTCCACCGCCAGGAGTACGTTCGTGGGGTGCCACAGGGCCCCGTCGAGGTCGTCGGCGACAGCGACGAGACCGGCACGACGGTGACGTGGTGGGCGGACGAGCAGGTGTTCGACTCGCTCGAGTACGACGTCGACACGATCGTGCGACGCCTGCGCGACACGGCCTTCCTGACGGCCGGCCTGCGGATCCGGCTCCTCGACGAGCGACCGGTCGTCGGCGAGGCGGTTGAGGGCCACACGACCGAGTGGGAGTTCCACGCCCCCGGTGGCCTCAAGGACTTCGTCGACCACATCCGGAACACGAAGGCCAAGGAGGGCCTGCACGAACCGATCCACTTCGAGGCCGAGGACCGAGACACCCACCAGTCGGTCGAGATCTCGCTGCAGTGGATCAACGACTACAACGACTCGATCCTGAGCTTCGCCAACACGATCAACACCCACGAAGGCGGTTTCCACGAAGAGGGCTTCCGCACCGCGCTGACCTCCGCCCTCAACCGCTACGCGAAGGACAAGAACCTCCTGCGGTCGAAGGACGTCGATTCGCTCTCTGGCGACGACCTGCGCAGCGGACTCGTGGCGATCATCTCGATCAAGGTCGGCGACCCGCAGTTCGAGGGCCAGACGAAGACCAAGCTCGGCAACACCGAGGCCAAGTCGTTCGTGCAGACGAACACGTACTCCGAGCTCATGACGTGGCTCGGCGAGCACCCCGCCGAGGCGAAGCGGATCGTGCAGAAGGCGGAGTCCGAGGCGCAGGCCCGCATCGCCGCTCGCAAGGCCCGCGACCTCACCCGACGGAAGTCCCTGCTCGAGTCGACCGCGCTCCCGGGCAAGCTGGCCGACTGCCAGTCGACCGATCCCGCCGAGTGCGAGCTGTACATCGTCGAGGGGGACTCGGCCGGTGGATCGGCCAAGCAGGCACGCGAGCGCGCGTTCCAGGCGATCCTGCCGATCCGCGGGAAGATCCTGAACGTCGAGAAGGCCCGCCTGCCGAAGATCCTCAACAACAACGAGGTCCAGGCACTCATCACGGCCATGGGGACCTCGATCGGCGAGGAGTTCGACGCCGAGAAGGCCCGCTACCACAAGCTCATCCTGATGGCGGACGCCGACGTCGACGGGGCGCACATCTGCACCCTCCTGCTGACGTTCCTCTTCCGGCACATGAAGCCGCTGATCGAGGCCGGCTACGTCTACATCGCCCAGCCGCCGCTGTACCAGATCAAGCACCCGAGCCGGAAGAAGCAGGTGTACTACGCCTACTCCGACGCCCAGCGCGACGAGATCTTCGCCCAGCTGCCGCGCGACAAGAAGATCGACGTCCAGCGGTTCAAGGGGCTGGGCGAGATGGATCCCGGCCAACTCTGGGAGACCACGATGGACCCGGCGACCCGCACGCTGAAGCAGGTGCAGATCGACGACGCGGCGATGGCCGACGAGATGTTCACGATCCTGATGGGCGACGACGTCGAGTCGCGCCGCAACTTCATCCAGGCCAACGCCCGCTACGCGACGCTGGACGTCTGATGTCCGAGGAACGCATGCGCACCCTCCGGGCGGCCGTCGTTGCGGACCTGCTCGGCTTCGTCCTCGTGGGCGGCTTCGGCTGGTTCCTCGGGTTCCCGCTCGTGCCGTCCCTGATCGCCGGGGCCGTCGCCGGCTCGCTCTTCCTCGCACTCGTCCTCCTCGTCGCCAAGCGCAGCGGGACCCTCGAGGACGAGGTCCCGCCCCGTGGCGGCGGGACCTGACGGACCACCATCACCCTCGTCCCCGGGTGGGACGAGCAAGACCTCTCCGCGACCTGTGACTGTGACCACCACGCCGCGCCCCGCCGCGTCGGCATCGAGCACCGAGTGACCACCAATGGCTGACGAACCGACCACGCCGGAGACCACCGTCGACGACGACCTGCCAGAGGCCGGTGGCGTCCTGACGGGCGGCCGCATCGAACCGGTCGTCCTGCGGGACGAGATGAAGGCGAGCTACCTCGACTACGCGATGAGCGTGATCGTCGGGCGTGCCCTCCCAGACGTCCGCGACGGCCTGAAGCCCGTCCACCGGCGGATCCTGTACTCGATGTACGAGTCGGGGCTGCGTCCCGACCGGCCGTACCGCAAGTGCGCGGCCGCGGTCGGCGAGGTGATGAAGAAGTACCACCCGCACGGCGACTCGTCGATCTACGACGCGCTGGTCCGCATGGGGCAGGACTTCGCGATCCGGTCGCCCCTCATCGACGGCCACGGCAACTTCGGCTCGGTCGACGGCGACCCGCCCGCAGCCATGCGCTACACCGAGGCGCGCCTGTCGAAGCTCGCGATGGAGATGATCCGCGACATCGACGAGGACACCGTCGACTTCCGGCCGAACTACGACGGCTACGAGGAGGAGCCGACGGTCCTGCCGGCGCGCTTCCCGAACCTGCTGGTCAACGGCTCGACCGGCATCGCCGTCGGCATGGCGACCAACATCCCGCCGCACAACCTCGGCGAGGTGATCGACGCCACGATCGCGCTGATCGAGGACCCGGAGCTCGGCGTCGCCGAGCTGATGAAGATCGTGCCCGGCCCGGACTTCCCGACCGGCGGGCTGATCCTCGGCCAGGCCGGGGCCCACGATGCGTACACCACGGGGCGTGGGTCCGTGAAGGTTCGTGCGGTCTGCACGATCGAGGAGGACGACAAGGGCGGCGAGCGGATCGTCGTCACCGAGATCCCCTACATGGTCAACAAGGCCAACCTGCTGCAGAAGATCGCGCAGCTCGTCAACCAACGGACCATCGAGGGCATCCGCGACCTCCGCGACCACAGCTCGCGCGACGGCATGCGGATCGTCATCGAGCTGAAGCGGGGTGCCAACGCGCAGGTCGTGCTGAACCAGCTCTACAAGCACACGCAGCTGCAGGACACCTTCGGCTGCAACATGCTGGCGATCGTCGACGGCGTGCCGAAGACGCTCACCCTGCAGCAGATGCTGCAGCACTACATCGACCACCAGGTCGACGTGATCACCCGCCGGACCGAGTACCGGCTGCGCAAGGCGAAGGAGCGGGCCCACATCCTCGAGGGGCTGCTGATCGCCCTCGACCACATCGACGAGATCATCGCGCTGATCCGTGGCTCCGAGTCCGCGGACGCTGCTCGTACGGCCCTCATCGAGCGGTTCGAGCTGACCGAGATCCAGGCCCAGGCGATCCTCGACATGCAGCTCCGGCGCCTCGCAGCGCTCGAGCGCCAGAAGATCCAGGACGAGTACCGCGACCTGCAGGTGCTGATCACGGAGCTCGAGGCGATCCTCGCGGACCCGACCCGAGTCCGCGCGATCATCAAGGACGAGCTGACCGAGGTGAGGGACCGCTTCGCCGACGAGCGGCGCAGCCGCATCGTGCCGGACGACGGGGCGATGACGGTCGAGGACCTGATCCCCGAGACCGACGTGGTCGTGACCCTCACCCAGGCCGGCTACATCAAGCGGACGCCGGTCGACGCCTTCAAGGCCCAGCGGCGCGGTGGGAAGGGCGTCCGCGGCGCGGCGATGAAGTCGGACGACATCGTCGTCGACCTCATCACCTGCTCGACGCACGACTTCCTGCTGGTGTTCACCAACCAGGGTCGGATGTACCGCATCAAGACGTACCAGATCCCCGAGAAGGGCCGAGCCGCGAAGGGTGTGTACGTCGCCAACGTCCCCGGGCTCGCCTTCGAGGAGGGCGAGAAGGTCGCCGCGGTGATGTCGCTCCGCGAGTTCGACGCCCAGCGGTACGTCGTCTTCGCGACCAAGGGAGGCACGGTCAAGCGGACCCGACTCGACGACTTCGACTCGCCCCGCTCCGTGCTCATCGCGATCAACCTCAAGGACGACGACGAGCTCATCGGCGTCGCGATCACGTCCGGTCGTGACGACGTCCTGCTGCTCAGCCGTCGTGGCTACGCGATCCGCTTCCGCGAGGAGGACGCGCGTGCGATGGGTCGCTCCGCCACCGGGGTCCGCGGCATGAAGCTCCGCCCCAAGGTCTTCGAGGGCGACGAGGTGCTGTCGATGGCGGTCATCCGGTGCACCGAGCACGCACCCGGCGATGACGGCGAGGAGGTGCGTGACTACGAGGACGTGTACGTCCTCGTCGTGACGGAGGAGGGCTGGGGCAAGCGCACGCCTGCGGTCCGCTATCCGCAGCAGGGCCGCGGAGGCCAGGGCGTGCGCACGATCAAGCTCGCGGAGGGGCGCGGCGGACTCGTCGGTGGCCTGGCGGTCGCCGAGGACTCCGAGCTGCTGCTCGTGACGGACGCTGGCACGGTGATCCGCATCCCCATCACCTACGACGAGCTCCGGCCCATGGGTCGCGACACCCAGGGCGTCCGCGTGATGAAGCCGGGCGAGGGCGCCAGCGTGGTCGCGATCGCCCGTGTCGTCGACAACGACGACGAGGACGACGAGGGGTCGGGCGAGCCCGCTGAGGGCGAGGCCGCGCACGCCGACGGGTCGGGTGAGGCGGAGGCGTGAGAGGTCCCCGTCACTGGTCGGCCGTCCGGGCCGTGGCGGCCTCGTACGGGGCCGCCGCCGTAGACTG
>JBFHRB010000260.1:0-4615 GCA_041591915.1 Nitriliruptorales bacterium | reverse complement strand
GCCGCGCTCCTGCTCCTGGACCATCCAGTCCATGGTCGCGGCGCCGTCGTGGACCTCACCGATCTTGTAGGACTTCCCCGTGTAGTAGAGGATCCGCTCGGTCGTGGTGGTCTTGCCCGCGTCGATGTGCGCCATGATCCCGATGTTGCGGATCTGGCGGAGGGGGACGTCTCGCTTGGCCATCTTGCTGCCTCAGGTCGTTGCGTGACCGCGGGGGTGGGTCGCACCCCCGGCGGCTGTCACCAGCGGTAGTGGGCGAAGGCGCGGTTGGCCTCGGCCATCTTGTGGGTGTCCTCGCGGCGCTTCACGGCCGCGCCGACGCCGTTGGACGCGTCGAGGATCTCGCCGGCGAGGCGCTCAGCCATGCTGGGCTCGCGGCGCAGGCGCGCGTAACCGACGACCCAGCGCAGCGCGAGGGTCGTCCCACGGGCGGGGCGGACGTCGATCGGCACCTGGTAGGTCGCGCCACCGACGCGGCGGGACTTGACCTCGAGCGACGGCCGGACGTTCTCGATGGCGCGCTTGAGCACGGAGAGCGGGTCGCCGCCCTGCGTGCGGTTGCCGATGTTGGCGAGGGCGTCGTAGACGATGCCCTCGGCGATCGAGCGCTTGCCGTCGCGCATGATGCGGTTGATCATCTGCGTGACGAGGACCGACCCGTACTTGGGGTCGGGCATCTGCTTGCGGCGAGGCGCGGGTCCCTTGCGGGGCATCTCAGCCCTCCTTCTTCACGCCGTAGCGCGAACGCGCTTGCTTGCGGTCACGGACGGGGGAAGCGTCGAGGGCACCGCGGATGACCTTGTAACGGACACCCGGCAGGTCCTTCACACGGCCACCACGCACGAGCACGATCGAGTGCTCCTGCAGGTTGTGGCCCTCACCCGGGATGTACGCCGTGACCTCGATGCCCGAGGTGAGGCGCACGCGGCAGACCTTCCGGAGGGCCGAGTTCGGCTTCTTCGGGGTGGTCGTGTACACGCGGGTGCAGACGCCGCGACGCTGTGGCGACCCCTTGAGGGCCGGCGACTTGGTCTTCGACGTCTTGGCCTGACGGCCCTTCCGTACCAGCTGCTGGATGGTGGGCATGCCCTACCTCTGTCCGTGCTTCGCGATGCGGTGCTCGCTTGCGTCCTTGCGTGCAGGCGCGGTGGCGCCTGCTCCCCGGGTCGGGGCGGTGGTGCGGTCCGTGTGCTGCCTGCCAGGTCCTGTCGTGGAACTCCGACCCACGGGGTCGGGCGTTCCGCCCCTGGCGGACCGTTTGCGGGCAGCGCGGAACCGCGGTGTGATCGTGTGCTTCGGACATCCCGTCGGGGGATCGGGAGTCCCGGACGTGTGCAACGCCGTCGGACGTCGCCGACGGCGTGACGGGCGGGAAGGTACCTCCGCGCGTCAGATGGTGTCAACCGGACGCGGAGTGCGCGCTCTCATCGCGCAGTTGGCAGGGGTTGGGGCGACCCGTGTCGAGGGTTTCCCCCGCACCGTCCGCGGGGTGGGATCGGGGCTGGGTGGGAGTCGCGGACTGACGCGCGCGTCAGGGTTTCTGGTAGGAAGCGCCACCGGAACAGGGGGGTCGTGGTGAGTGAGGGAGACACGCTGCTCGGCGGTGGGGCGGGTGACTACGCGAAGATGCCCACGCACCACGGGGGCCGCACGATCGCGGGCGTGCTGAAGCGGGCCGGGACGTCACACGTGTTCGCGCTGCCCGGCGGACACATCGCCGCGGTGCTGAACGGGTGCGAGGACGTCGGGATCGAGGTCCTGACGACGCGCCACGAGAGCGCGGCCGTGTTCATGGCCGAGGCGTTCGCTCGGACGACGGGGCGGACCGGCGTCGCCGCCGTGACCGCCGGCCCGGGCTTCACCAACGCCGTCACGGGCATCGCGAACGCACAGGCGACCGGGATCCCCGTGTGCGTGCTCGGCGGCCGGACCCCACTCCCCCTGCGGGGCAAGGGCGCGGTCCAGGACGCCGACCAGGAGACGGTGGCCCGCGCGGTGGCGAAGTCGGCCCGCACGGTGATGGCGACGCAGGAACTCGGCGTCGCCGTCCGCGAGGCGCTGGGGACCGCGCGCAACGGACGGCCCGGCTCGGCCTACCTCGACCTCCCGACCGACGTCCTCAACGCCGAGGGGCCCAGCGGGGACCTGGCGCCCGTCCCGCGCCCACGGCCCTCCGCAGACGCGGACGCCGTCACCGACGCCATCGCGGCGCTCAGGCAGGCCGAGCGGCCCGTCGTGCTCGCGGGCGGTGGGGCGTTCTGGGCGGGTGCCGGGGAGGCGCTCACGAGGTTCGCGGAGGCCAGCGGCATCCCCGTCGCCACCACGAGCCACGCGCGCGGACTCCTGCCCGACAGCCACGAGCGTTGCCTCGGGAGCCTTCTGCACGGCGGTGTCGCGGTCGCGGCGGCCGACGTCGTGCTGGTCGTGGGGAGTCGCTTCAACGGCAACCTCACGTTCGGCGGACCACCGCTGTGGCGCGACGACCATCGCATCGTGTCGATCGACGTCGACCCGTCGGCCTTCGCGCTGAACCGCTCCCCCGACGTCGGCCTGCTCGGCGACGCGGCCGCCGTGCTCGACCAGCTCACCGAGGCGTGGACCGGCGACGCGATGCACGCCGACTGGTGCGAGCAGGCACGCAGCTTCGCCGACATGAGTCGCGCGCACTGGACATCGGAGACGCAGGGCGACGCCGCCGGCGTCCACCCCGGGTTCCTGGCCCGCGAGGTCTGCGCATGGGCCGCGGAGCAGGGGCCGGCGTCGACCGTCGTCCTGGACGGCGGCGACATCCTCGGGTGGGGGCTCGCCTTCGCCGCCTGTGAGGAACCGGGATCGCTGCTCTTCACGTCGGATGCCCTCGGGACGCTCGGTGTCGGCGTGCCCTACGCCATCGCCGCGCCGATCGGCAGGCCGGACGGGCCGACCGTCGCGCTCATCGGCGACGGCGCCTTCGGACTGAGCGCCATGGAGGTCGAGACGGCCGCCCGGTACGGCCTGGCACCGATCATCGTCGTCTCGAACAACGCCTCATGGGGCGACGTCCGCTACGAGGAGGGCGAGTGGTTCGGCCGGACGGTCGGCACCGACCTCACACGGGCCCGCTACGACCAGCTCGCCATCGCGCTCGGCGGACACGGCGAGCGCGTCGAGAAGGCCGAGGACCTCCGACCTGCGCTCGAGCGGGCGCTGGCTTCGGGCAAGGTGAGCGTCATCGACGTCGTGACCGACCCCGATCGCCCGAACGAGATCCTGCGGAACATGAACGCGCTCAACCTGCAGTAGGTCAGGGCCCCGACGCCGCGGCGTACTCCAGGACGCGGCGCAGCGGCCGCGGGACGCGGTCGGGCGACAGTGAGGCGGCAAGCAGCTCGGCGTACCGCACCTTGCGGCTGCCGCCGCTGCCGAGCCAGCGCCGCAGCTGGTCCTCCACGGGCCGCCCGTGCCAGTGCGGCATCTGCTGAAGCTGGCGGAATCGATGGGCATCGCGACCCTGCTGCTCGATGACCGCGAGCACCTCGCCCGCACCGAGGGCCGCGATCAGTTCCGCCTCGAGATCCGGATCGCAGCCGAAGAAGCCGCGTGCCTCGACCAGGGATGGACCAGCCGCGCCTTCCACTCCGGCACCGAGCGCCTGTGCGACATGGTGCGCCTCGCCGACGTCGTACAGCCCGGCAGCATCGCCGTTGATCGTGGTGAGGAAGTGCCGCAGGTTGGTGATGCCGTTCATCGCCGTGACCTGCGGCTGCGCAACGTCGAGGACGCGGGCCGCGGCCCGCAGCGCCGCGGCGTCGCTCTCCCCCTCGACCAGGATCACCATGCCGACATCCTCGCACGGGTCGAAGTGGTCCACCTAGTGTCGCGTCGCGAGCATCCTGGGGGGACGGAGATGCGCCTGATGCCGGCCGCCACGGCACTGATGCTGCTGTCGACCTTCGCTTGCAGCACCGAGCCCCTTCCCGGCTCCAGTGGGGCGGACAGCGGTACGGCCCAGTCGGCAGACGCACCGATCGACCGCCTCCACGGCGACGAGGCACCGCGGCCGGTGCCTGGCGACGGTGTCGGCTACGGGACGGCCGACATCGACCCGCCTTCCTGCGCCGACTACAACCACTCGGGCGCTGCTCCCATCGCCGTCGTGACCGACGTGGGCTACCTCGTCACGTATCTGTCCCGCGAAGCGGCCGCGTACTGCCTCGAAGGAGGGACACCCGAGCAACCCGAGTACTGCGGGGCCGCACCCCCCATCGAACTCACTCGGCTGTCGACCGCCGGCCGGCTCGCGCAGCAGGTTGCCTGCGACGCCAACCGGATCGTCCTGCTGGTCCAGCCGCCAGACGGCGCCCGCTGGGTGGTCGTCGACCAGGGCGGCTGGGATGGCTGGTTCCCGGTCGACGGCTGGGCCACTGCCGTCCACGGCGTCGCGGTCGAGGCGGGCACGTACACGCTCGTCGTCCAATACGTCGACGGCGACGGCTCGGTCATCGACACGGAACGCGCCGAGGGGTACGTCGCCGGCTGACACCATCCCGCCACGGTCTCGAGGAAGGGCGCGGCCCCGGTTGGGAGAGGGACCGGGGCCGCGAGGGTGCACATCTTGGAAGGGAGAGGGAGATGC